>NZ_JBHUZJ010000118.1:0-21329 GCF_042667685.1 Streptomyces sp. NPDC057302
GGCCCTTCGTGGGGTCCAGCCCGGCCGGCGTCTCTGTGCGGGTCTAACTCTCCGGCAGAAGCCCCAGCTCGGCGTCGCGCGCGAACTCCCGCTCCCGCCGGAACAGCCGGAACCACATGAAGACGACGAACCCGGCGAAGACGAACCACTCACCGGTGTAGCCGAGGTTCTGGAAGGCCTTGAGGTCGAGTCCGGAGTTCTCCGGAGCCGCCGCCGGTACCGCCTTCATCCCGGAGTCGCCCTTCTCCAGGGTGACCCAGGCGTCGTACACATTGCCCTGGACCAGGTTCACCAGCGAGGCCGCGCTGATCGCGCCGAGCTGCCCGTCCGGCAGCCCTCCGGCCGCGCTGACCCCGTTCGACCCGGGGCTCTCGGAGGCCTGCAGCGCGCCCGTCACGGTGACCTCGCCGGGAGGCGCCGCGGGGGCCTTCGCCGCGTTCGCGTGGCCGGGGAGCCAGCCGCGCACGACGGGCAGGTCCTTGCCGTTGCCGGTGTGCAGGAGCGTCAGGACGTAGTAACCGGGCTTGTCGTCCAACTCGCGGTCCGGCACAAGGAGTTGCTTGCCGTACCGCCCCGTCGCGGATGCGCGCTCGCCGGACGTCTTCTGGTCCACGGGGAGAAGCGAATCCAGCGGCCGGGGCTTCGCCTCGGACCGGGAGGGGGCCGACTGCCGGTCCGCCTGCTTCTGCGCGGCGTCATGCGCCTCGACGCGGTCCTCGAACCGCCCCAGCTGCCATGACCCCATGAAGATGCAGACGGGGATGGCCAGCAGTACGAAGACGTTGATCCCCCACCAGCGGGGCGTCAGCAGGAACCGGTACACACCCCCACGGTACGGGGGCGCCCGTGGGGGACCGGCCGCGGGGTTGGCGAACCCACCACCGCCCCGCGGCCAAGCCTCCGCCTCCCCGCGGCCAAGCCTCCCGCTAGCGGAGGTGCCGCTCGGCGAAGTCCAGTTCCAACCGCACCTGCTTGATCCGCTCGTCCACGACGAGTGAGCCGTGCCCCGCGTCGTACCGGTACACCTCGTGCACCGCGTCCCGCGCCTTGAGCCGGTCCACGTAGTTCTCGACCTGGCGGATCGGGCAGCGCGGGTCGTTCACGCCCGCCGAGATGTAGACCGGCGCCTTCACCGCGTCCACGTACGTCAGCGGGGAGGAGGCCTCGAAGCGCTCCGGGACCTCCTCCGGCGTACCGCCGAGGAGCGTGCGGTCCATGGACTTCAGGGCTTCCATCTCGTCGTGGTACGCCGTCACGTAATCGGCGACCGGCACCGCGGCCAGGCCCACCGCCCACGCGTCGGGCTGGGTGCCGACGCCGAGGAGAGTGAGATAGCCGCCCCAGGAGCCACCGGCCAGGACGATGCGCTCCGGGTCCGCGAGGCCGGACGTCACCGCCCACTCCCGCACCGCCGCGATGTCCTCCAGCTCGATCAGGCCGACCCGGTGCTTCAGGGCGTCGGTCCACTCCCTGCCGTACCCCGTCGAGCCGCGGTAGTTCACCCGCACCACCGCGTACCCATGGTCGACCCAGGCTGCCGGGCCCGCGGCGAACGCGTCGCTGTCGTGCCACGTCGGGCCGCCGTGGATCTCGAAGACGGTCGGGAGCGGGCCGCTCGCGCCGGCCGGCTTCTGTACGAGGGCGTGGACCCGGCCCCCGGGGCCCTCCACCCACACGTCCTCCACCGGCACGGACGCCGGGGCCTTCATGCCCGGCGGGTCGAGCACGACGCCGCCCGTCGTCGAGCGCACCACCGGCGGCTCGGCGGCCGACGACCACAGGTACTCCACGCTGCCGTCCGGCCGCGCCGTCGCCCCCGACACCGACCCGGCGGGCGTCTCGACCTCGACGAGCTCGCGCGAGGCGAACACGTACCGGAACAGCTCGCTGCGGGCCTCGAAGCTGTGCGCGATGAGCAGGGCGGAGCCGTCCGGATACCACTCCGCGCTCACGTCACCCGGCAGGTCGAGCGCCAGGTCCGTCTCCTCGCCCGACGTCACGTCCCACACCATCGGCTCCCAGCGCCCGCGCCGCTGGTGCCCGACGAGCAGTCGCGTGTCCCCGGCGACCGGCGCGAAGCCGAGGACCTCCAGGCCCAGCTCGACCGTGCCGCCCTCGGTGTCGTCGAGCTCGGCGACCGTGGAGCCGTCCGGCCTGACCACGCGGAGGGTGGAGTGCATCGCGTCGCCGTGCTCCGTGTGCTCGACGGCGATCAGCGAGCCGTCGTGGGAGAGGTCGCCGACGCCCGCGGACTCGCGGTGGCGGTAGATCTCGACGGGCTCCGCGCCCGGCGACCGTACGACATGGATCGTCGAGCCCTCCTCGTCCGTCGAGCGGCCGACGACCGACATCTGTCCGTCGCGCGCGAGGGCGAGGCCCGACGGATACGAGGCTTCGAGGCCCGCCACCGCCGGTTCGTCGCTGCCGCCGCCCGCGAAGGGCTGGCGCATCCACACGCCGAACTCGTCGCCGTCCGTGTCGTTGAACCACCAGATCCATTCGCCGTCCGGCGAGAGCAGGCCGTCCGTCGTGCCGTTCGGCCGGTCCGTCACCTGGCGCTGCTCGCCGGTCGCGCGGTCCCATGCGTACAGCTCGTACGTCCCCGTCGCGTTCGACACGAACAAGGACCGGTCCGGGGCGTCCTCCGCCCAGTCGGGCAGCGACACCCGCGGCGCACGGAACCGCTTCTCCCAGTCAGGCAGCTGCGCGCCCCCGCCTTCCGTCGCACCCGACGTGTTCCCTGCACCCGCACCCAAGTCGCTCATGGACCCCATAGTGCACGCACACGCCGACAATCCGCTGGCGAGGGTCCCCAGCCTGTGGATAACTTTCTGGAATGTACTCACCGACCCCCTCCGACTGGCGCGAGGCCAACCGAAGACGCTGGGACGAGCGCGTCCCCCTCCACCTCGCCAGCGACTACTACGACCTCGAAGCCTTCCGCTCCGGCAAGGACCCGCTGCGCGATTTCGAGCTCGCGGAGGTCGGCGACGTCACCGGGCGCTCGCTGCTGCACCTCCAGTGCCACATCGGCCTGGACACCCTCTCCTGGTCCCGGCACGGCGCGTCCCGCGTGGTCGGGCTCGACTTCTCCGAGCCCGCGGTCGACGCGGCCCGCGACCTCGCCGCCGAGCTCGGCCTCACCGCCGACCAGGCGTCCTTCGTCGCCGCCGACGTGTACGACGCGGCGGACGCGGTGCCGGACTCCTCGTACGAAATCGTCTACACCGGGGTGGGAGCCCTGTGCTGGCTCCCCGACATCCAGCGCTGGGCCGAGACCGCGGCCGCGCTCGTCGCGCCCGGCGGGTTCCTCTACCTCGCGGAGTTCCACCCGCTCGCGGACATCCTCGACGACGCGACGGGCTCACGGATCGCGTACGACTACTTCGCCCGCGACGCCTGGATCGACGAGACCTCCGGCGGCTACGCGGACACGACCACCCCCACGGTCCACAACCGCAGCGTGGAGTGGCAGCACCCGGTGGGCGAGGTCGTCACGGCCCTGGCGTCGGCGGGCCTGCGCATCGACTTCCTCCACGAGCACGACACCACGCTCTTCGAACGCTTCGGCAGCCTCGAACTCCGCGACGGCGTCTACCAGTTCCCGGTGGACCGCCCGCGCATCCCCCTCATGTACTCCCTGCGGGCGAGCAAGGCGCGACGCCGGTAGAACCACTGAACCCGCTGATCCACCCCCCGGTCAGAGCGTCCCCGCCGGCCGCATCCAGCCCTCCCACACGAGCCCGTCCGGGGCCGGGGCCTCGGTCTCTCCCCGGCGGGGCGGTGCCGTCGATCCCGGCGCCCCCGGGTCGAACTCCCCGAGCTTCGTCCAGCCCCACGACCGCAGGACCTCCCGCCCCAGATCGTCGTCCCGCTTGATGACCGCGACGACCAGATCCGTGGCGTGCCGGATGAGGAGCAGCGTGCGCAGGCGGTCCGAGACGCCCTGGCGCCGGTAGGCGGGCACCACCATCAGCTCGGTCAGGATGAAGACCCGGCCCGAGGCCGTACGTTCCTCCACCTCAGGGGGGAGGACGCCGCGGAACCCCTCCCACCATTCGCCGGTGCGCGCGGCGCGGTAGCCGTAGAGGCAGCCGACCAGGCCCGCCGCGTCGGCGACGACCATGTCGAAGTCGGGCCGCTGCACGGTGTTCTCGAAAATGCGCAGGAATCCCTGCCGGTCCCGGTACTCGGCCCCGGCGTCTCCCTCGTAAGCCTCGACGTAGACGTCGGCGACCGCTTCCCGCTGCTGCTCGGCCTGCCACCGGCTCAGCCGCCGCAAGAACACCTCTGCCATTTCGTTCCTCCGCCCGCCCCCGTCGAGGGGGACCCCTCGACACCCCTCGACACCCCTGGACTCCGCATGGTGGCACCACGAAACGGTGAGCGGAACGGGGCGTCGGGTATACATCGCACCGGGTCAGTGCGGCGCGGGTCCACCGTGCGACGTTCGGGGCCCGGCATCAGGGGCCCGATCTGAGGGCCGCCGGGAACGACATCACTTGATGGAGGTGTCGCCGAGGGCCTCCAGCACCGGCCGGAGTGCTTCGGCGGCCTTCTCGACCAGCTCGCGGTCCACACCGGCGAGCAGCTGTGCGTAGTTCGCCAGATGGTCGCCGAAGGCGGCGCGGGTGACCTCGTGCCCGCGTTCGGTGAGGCGGATCTTGACGGTGCGCCGGTCCTCTCCGTCCCGCACCCGTTCCACCAGGCCCTTGGCCTCCATTTTGTCGATGCGGTTGGTGATAGTGCCGGACGACACCATGGAGGCCTTGAGGAAGGTCCCGGCGGTGAGGGCGTAGGGCGGCCCGGAACGCTGGAGCGTGGTGAGGACGTCGAACTCACCGGCATCCAGGCCGTGTTCGGCCGCGGTCGCCTTGACCGTCCTGTCGACCAGCAGGTCAAGCCGCTGGATGCGCCCGAAGAGCTGCACCGGCCAGAGGTCGTCCTCGGCGTCGGGCCGCTCCTCGACCCACTGGCCGACGATCGCGTCCACGGCGTCGCTCATCGCGTCACTCCTCTCGATACGGGCTATCTCAGTACAGACTCTACCAGTCTTAAGTCTCTTAGTTTCGAGATACTTGACTCTGAGAAAGTCGAATGCTCTTATCTCACTATCGAGATGGCCGAGATTGCCGAGATTGCTGAGACTGACGAGATCGAACGACAGGAGCACCCGATGTCCGAGCTGACCCTCCCCGCCGCCGCCCAGGACCTCCTCTTCCGTGAGGCGCGCACCGCCAACACCTTCACCGCGGAGCCGGTGACCGATGAGCAGGTCCAGGCGGTCTACGACCTGGTCAAGTACGCACCCACCGCGTTCAACCAGTCGCCGCTGCGGGTGGTTCTGATCCGCTCCACCGATGCCCGCGAGCGGATCGTGGACCTCATGGCCGAGGGCAACCGGCCGAAGACGTCGGCCGCCCCGCTGGTCGCGGTGCTCGCCGCCGACAACGAGTTCCACGAGGAACTCCCGGCGCTGCTCCCGCACTTCCCGCAGGCCAAGGACCTCTTCTTCGCCGACCGCTTGGTGCGGGAGGAGTCCGCACTGATCAACGCGACGCTCCAGGCCGCGTACTTCATCCTCGGTGTACGCGCGGCGGGGCTGGCCGCGGGGCCCATGACCGGGTTCGACTTCCCGGGCGTACAGAAGGAGTTCCTGGACGACGACCACACCCCGCTGATGGTCGTGAACATAGGCCGTCCGGGCCCGGACGCCTGGTTCCCCCGCTCACCGCGGCTCGCCTACGACCAGGTCGTCAGCGTCGCTTGAGCTGCGGGCTGCGGGCTGCTTGATCCGTACGCCGCTTGATCCGTACGCCGCTTGAGCTGCGGGCTGCTTGATCCGCGGGCCGCGTGATCCGTACGCCGCTTGAGCCGCAGGCCGCTTGAGCCGCGCGCAGCCGGAGCCCCGCCTCAGCCGCGGGCTGCTTGCTCCGCGGGCCGCTTGAGCCGCGCCCCGCCCGAGCCGCGGGCCGCTTGAGCCGCGCCCCGCCCGAGCCGCGCACCGCTTGAGCCGCGCCCCGCCCGAGCCGCGCACCGCTTGAGCCCCGCCCCGCCCGAGCCACGCCCCGCCTGTTCCGCGCGGCCCGCCGCCCCGGTGTCAGTGCCCTTCCCCGCCGACCGCCGCCACACCTTCCTTCAGGAGTCGCCAGCATGTCCGCCCCCGCCCAGATCCACCCCGCCCGTCTCCGCCCCCGCCCTCACACCCCCCGCACATCGCCCCGGCCCTCCACGCCCCGCCAAGTCCCGGCCCTGTGGCTGGCGTTGCTGGCCGCCCCCGTTGCCGCCAGCGCGAACGGCCCCGTCCTGATCCTCCCCGGCATGGCCGACTCGCTCGGCATCCGCACGGCCACCGCGACCTGGCTCGTCACGGTCTTCGCCTGGGCCATGGCCGTCGGCACCCCGCTGATGGCCGCCCTGCTCCGCCGCCGCGGCCTGGGCGCCACGCTCAAGCTGAGCGCCGCTCTGCTCGTGACCGGCACCGCGGTCCTCGCCGCGGCGCCCTGGCTGCCGCTCGCCATGGCGGGCAGGGCGGCGCAGGCCGCAGGGGGTGCGGGACTGGTCACCGCGGCGATGAGCCTGGCGGGTTCGGTCCGCCGGATGGGCGTGATCACCGCCGGTTTCGGAACGCTGGGGGCGGTCGGACCGCTGCTCGGCTCGACGATCGCGGGCGCCGCCTCCTGGCGGGTGTCCCTGGCCGTCGGCGCGGTCGCCCTCCTCGCCCTGCCCGCGGTGATGCGCCGCGCCGACCTGGCCGCTCCGCCCAGCGGCACACCCTTCGACGGCCGGGGCGCCGCCCTGCTGGTCCTGACGGCGACGTCCCTGGTGCTCATCCCGCGCTACCCGCTCCCGGCGGTGGCCGCCGCACTGGCGACGGGCGCGCTGCTGGCCCTGCACATCCGGTCCAACCCCACCGGCTTCGTACCGGCTTCGCTGCTGCGCACCCGGGTGTTCGTCCTGTCCGCCGCGCTCGCCTGCACCTTGGCGACCTCGTACTTCACCTTGCTCTTCACCGTCCCGCAGCTGCTGGGCGACCGCACGGACTGGTCGGCCTCGACGATCGGCACCGGCCAGCTGGCCGCCCTGCTCACCGGCTCGGCGCTCTCCATGGCGCTGGCGGCGGCATCGGCGCGCATGAGCCGCCCCCGGGTCGTGACGATCCTGCTCGGCGTCGGCGCACTCGCCCCGCTCACCGCCCTGCTGAGCCCCTGGGCGCCGCTGCTCCTGCTGGTCGCGACGCTGGCCGTCTTCGCCACCAGCGCGGGCCAGGCAACACTCGCGGTGTACGCGACGGGAGCCGCACCGGCAGCCCAACGCCCCACGGCCATCGGCCTGTTCAGCCTCTGCTACCAGCTCGGCGGCGCCTTCGGCCCGGCGATAGCAGCCGCGATCACCCTGGGCGGCTGAGGCTCAGATGCAGCCCAAGGATGCAGCTCAAAGGTGCAGCATGGACATCACTTCAGGGCTCCGCACACCGGTCTCCACGCTGGGTATGTCCTCGCCGGGCCGGATCCATCCCGCGTCTTCGGCGGCGGCCACGGCGGCTCGCTCCGCAGCGTCGGCTTCGGCGTTCAGGCCTTCGTCGACGCCCAGGGACCTGGCGCCCGCCGCGGCCCCGGCGGCGAGGGAAGCCTTGAGGGCCGCCTTGCAGGCGAGCGCGGACAACTCCGCCCCACCATCAACGCGTTGGCCCACCTGGGAAGCCTGGGCGGCGGACGAAGCCGCGTTCCTGGCGCAACGTGCGTCCGCGGCGGGGTCAGGTTCGCTCTCGGAGAGTACGGCGAGGGCCTGCGCCGCGACGCGGGCCGCGTGAGCCGCCTTCCACACGGCGTCCGCGTCGGCGGAGGCATTCCGCTCGACATGGCGGCTGAGGGCCGCCGCCCGCGCGGCCGCGCTCTCGGCACGTGCGGCGTGCCCCGCCTTGAGGGCTGCGGCCGTCGGCTCCCGCTCCGCGTCGTCGTTGTGCTCGTTCACCGGCACCTCCTTAATGGACGGCGAATGTGTCGGGCAGGGTGGCACGTCGCCGTACAACAGACCAGAGTCACGCGCGAACAGCCGGCCAGGCACGGGCAGCCCAACACGGACACCCCCTACGTGAAGAGCCCGAACGCATGGTCAAGTGACCAGACCTGCCAGGACATCGTGAAGAGCGCGACGGCGGAGATCAGCGCCATCATCAGGTTCTGCCCCTGCTCGCCCCAGTCGTGGATCATCAGCACGAGGTAGATCAGGTTCAGCGCGAGCCCGCAGACGAGGGCGATCGGCGTGAGGAACCCGACGATGAGGCCCAGCCCGAGGGCCAGTTCCGCGTAGGCGACGACGTACGCCATCGTGCGCGGCCGGGGCTTCACCACGACGTCGAAGCCCGAGCGTACGAAGGTCCAGCGATGCTTGTCGGCGATCCCCGCGGCCCAGTCGATACCGCCGCCCGTGAACCAGGTCTTCTTGTCCTTGTGGCGCCAGCTCTCCAGCCACCACAGGCCGAGCCCGATCCGAAGCACGGCGACCCATTCGGCTCCGCTGAGCCACATCGTCTCCATCGAGCGCCCTCCCTCAAGCTGACCTGACGGAGCGTCAGTTCACCGGATGCGGGCCGATCGCGCAAGGGGTCCAGTTTCAGGAGAGCTGTTGCCGTCACAGAGGTGAGCCCATAACCTCAATCTGATGGACCGTCAGATGCGTGTAAGGGAAACCGGCAGGTAGTAGGGGGCATAGCAGTGGACAACAACGAGGTCGGGGCCAAGGAGCTCCCCCGCGTCATCAGCGTGGACGACCACGTGATCGAACCCGCGCACCTCTTCGAGAAGTGGCTCCCGAGCAAGTACCGCGACCGGGGCCCCAAGCCCTTCACCGCAGGTATCGGCGAGCTCGAGTACATCGGCGGCAAGTACAAGTTCACGACGGACCCGGAAGGACAGGTCACCGACTGGTGGGAGTACGAGGGAGAGATCTTCCCGTACAAGCGCATCATCGCGGCCGTCGGCTTCTCGCGGGACGAGATGACGCTGGACGGCATCACGCGCGAGCAGATGCGCCGGGGCTGCTGGGATCCGACGGCCCGCCTGAAGGACATGGACATCAACCATGTCGAGGCCTCCCTCTGCTTCCCGACGTTCCCGCGCTTCTGCGGGCAGACCTTCTCCGAGGCGAAGGACAAGGAGGTCGGGCTCGCCTGCGTCCGGGCGTACAACGACTGGATGGTGGAGGAGTGGTGCGGTGACAGCCGCGGGAGACTGATCCCGCTGTGCCTCATCCCGCTCTGGGACGTGGACCTCGCCGTCGCCGAGATCAAGCGCAACGCCGCTCGCGGCGTGCGGGCGGTGACCTTCAGCGAGATCCCCACGCACCTGGGGCTGCCGTCCATCCACTCCGGCTACTGGGACCCGTTCTTCGCGGCGTGCGAGGAGACCGGCACGGTCGTGAACATGCACATCGGTTCGTCGTCGCAGATGCCGGCGGCTTCGCCCGACGCACCCCCTGCCGTCCAGGCCTCCCTGAGCTTCAACAACGCGATGGCCTCGATGATGGACTTCCTCTTCTCCGGGGTCCTGGTGAAGTTCCCGCGCCTCAAACTCGCCTACAGCGAGGGGCAGATGGGGTGGATCCCGTACGCCCTGGAGCGCGCCGACGACGTATGGGAGGAGCACCGGGCCTGGGGCGGCGTGAAGGACCTGATCCCCGAGCCCCCGTCGACGTACTACTACCGCCAGATCTTCTGCTGCTTCTTCCGGGACAAGCACGGTGTCGCCTCGATCGAGACCGTGGGTGTCGACAACGCCACCTTCGAGACCGACTATCCGCACGTCGACTCGACGTGGCCGCACACGAAGGCGGTGGCCGAGGACCACGTCGGCCACCTCCCCGCGGACGTGGCGTACAAGCTGCTGCGCGGGAATGCCATTCGTATGCTGGACCTGCCGTTCGACCGGGACCTGTAGGCGCGTCCACTCATGGCTCGTGGTGGGCCGGGAGCGGCCGGCTCCACCACCGGGCGGCGGGACCCGAAGCGAGCGGGCCGGCGCAGGGTCAGCGCTGGGTCAGCACAGCGTCGCGCCGGGTCAGCGCAAGGATTCGGCGTCGATACGGGAGAAGACCAGCTCGCTCTCGCCCACGATGGGACCGCGCCACCGCACCGGAGGCTCCGGCCGCCGAAGGGCACGGGGGTAGTTTTCCGGCCTGTAGTCGGTGGGCAGCCGGTAGGTGTGAAAGCCGTGCCGGGCCATGGTCTCCATCAACTCCTCGATCGAATCGCCCAGTTGGACCATCCGGTCCGGAGTGACCTCCACGGCGATCTCCACATCGGGGCGAAGCTGTCCCAGGGCGGGGGCCAGCCCTCTGATGACTCCGCCCTCGGCACCCTCCACGTCGATCTTGATCACGCGGGCCTCGGCGAGCTCGTCTGCGTCCAGGATCTCGGGCAGGGGCCGGGCCTCCATGTCGAAGCTCGACTCCGCGGGGCCGTCGTACGGGACGATCGAGTTCGCCCCCATGTTGTTCGAGCTGGCGAGCACGAAGGTCAGCTTCTTGTGGCTGTCGGAGACCGCGGCGTTGACCGCGCGGACGTTGCTGCAGCCGTTGAGCCTGACGTGCTCCAGCACGCGGTCGTGGAAGGTGGGGGACGCCTCGATGGCCACCACCCGGCCCGCGCTGCCGACGAGCCGCGAGCCCAGGATCGCGAAGTAGCCGATGTTGGCACCCACGTCGACGAACGTGTCCCCGGCGCCCAGTCGGCCCCGCAACCACCGCGTCATGTGCGGTTCCCACACGCCGAACAGGCTGATGTAGCGCTGGATGAGGTCGCGGGAGTCGCAGGCGAAGCGGGCTCCGAACCGCGCCTCGACCACGCGCCGGCGCGGATGGTCACGCAGGTACGGATTGAGGTACCGGGCGGCGAGCGGCCCCTTGAGCAGCGAGCCGGGCGCGTTGCGCACGTAGCCGCGGCCGAGGGTGGCCAGCAGTTCCGGGGCGGGGCGGGGGGAGGCAGGAGACATAGCGGTGACCGTACGGAGTCCGGCGCGACCGCGGCAAGATCCGCAGAGCCGCTCCGGGGCGCGGATCACCCCTCCGTAGCGCTGAGGCGGGCCTAGCCGAGCCGATCAGAGCCAAGCTGAGCCGATCAGAGCCAAGCTGAGCCAAGCCGAGCCGATCAGAGCGAGCCGAGCCAAGCCAAGCCGATCCGACCAGAGCCAAGCCAAGCCGACCCGATCAACGCGAGCCAAGCCGACCCGACCCGACCCGATCAACGCGAGCCGAGCGGGTAGCGCCACTGGAAGGACGCAAGTGCGCGCGCCCTGGCCTCGATCACGGCCATGCGGGCTGCGCGCTCCGCCGTGTCGACGTGCGCGGCCTGGCTGGTCGCCTGGCCCTCCCACTTGCGGTAGAGCAAGCCGACCTCGGACGAGAACCAGCCGCGTGAGGTCGAGTTCAGGGCCAGCAGGAGGCCCGTGTCCTCGGATGCGGGCAGGGCCATCCAGCCGCCGAGGGCCACGAGCAGGTCGCGGCGGACGAAGAGCGTCGCCGGGTGGACCTGGGCGAGGTAGTCGTGAGAAGCCCAGTGATCGAGCACCGCCTGGCGCTCGATCGGACCCTGCTCGGGGTCGCCGGGGAAACCGGCGGTGGACCCGTCGGGGAGCAGGTCGAGCACACGTGACGTCGCCCAGCCGATGGTCCGATCGGCTTCGAGGGCCGCGAGGTCGCGGGCCAACGCGCCCGGCGTGAGCTGGTCGTCGGCGTCCAGGACCTTGACGTACTCACCGTCCGACGCGTGCGCCAGGGCGATGGTCCGGGCGACCCCGGGGCCTCCGGAGCGGCCCTGCTTGAACGTGATCCGGGCGTCGGCGGGGACCTGGGGCGCGACCTGGTCGGTCGTCCCGTCCTCCTGGATCAGCCAGTGCCATTCCCACCCGGCGGGCAACTCCTGCTCGCGCAGGGACGCGTACGCGGTGGCCAGGAAGTGCGCCGAGGGGGCATGGACGGCCGTGACGATGATGATGCGCCGGGTCACGACCCGCCACCTTTCCAAGTGAACCGAAGGGCCGGGCAGCCTCTCGGCTTCGGGCGTTCACCCTATTCGCTATCGGGTCGGTCAGCCGGGTCGGATCTGCCTTATGCAAGGTGCGCTCTCAAGAAGCATGGCCCAACCACCCAGTTGGTACGGACATATATGGCCGCCCATGCCTCAATTTCGGCCAGCGGGCCCGCAGCGCCGAAAAGCATCGACAACTGGACGCCTTATGGGGTGGCGAGCCCACGAAAGCGCCCGACCGCTGGCGACGGGGGATGCACCAGCGATCGGGCTGTGGCCAACCGTACAAGGCCGCCCGGGCAAGGGGAGGAAAGTGCTCCGTCGAAATGTCGAGTTGTGACCGGGATCACGCTGGGTGATCCGCTGGGGAGGGCTGTCGGCCGACCGGCGAACGCTAGTCGTCGCAGGGTGGCGCGTACGAGAGGCGCGGCAGATACTCGCGCCATTTCTCCTGCGTGAGAACGCCCCGAGTGGTCGAGCAAATGCGGCGTATCGCCTGGTCGGTGTCCAAGTTCCAAAGGCGGACCGTATCCGTGCCGCTCGAAACTCCGAGCATCTCGCCGTGCGGACTGAACGACAGGAAACTGCCGGTCTTGGCGTTGGGACTCATGGACTGGCCGATGGGGGAGGCGTCGGCGGGGTGCGAGACGTCCCAGAGGCGGACCGTGTTGTCGTTGCCGCCGCTCGCCAGCGTGCGGCCGTCCTGGCTGTACGTCAGCGACACCACCGCGTCGGTGTGGCCGGTGAGCGGAGGGCGCAGCTGGGCCGCGTCGAGCGGGTCGGTGACGTTCCACAGCCGTACGGTGCCGTCGTCGCTCGCGCTGGCCAGCGTACGGCCGTCCGGGCTGTAGGCGAGCTGGTTGATGGGGCCCAGGTGCCCCTTGAGAGGACGGCCGATCCGGGCGGTGTGGCGCGGCTCGGACACGTTCCAGAGCCGGATCGTGCCGTCCGCGCTGGCGCTGGCGAGAGAGTGACCGTCCTTGCTGAAGACGAGGGAGTTGACGTAGCCCTTGTGCCCCGTGAGCGGCGCGCCGAGCTTCCGGAGCCGGGACGGGTCGCTGACGTCCCACAGCTGAATGGTGCGGTCGGTGTTGGGCGTTGCGAGCGTGCGCCCGTCCGGGCTGAAGGCCATCGCGGCCGCGAACCGTGTCCGCAGGGCGACGGGCGGCCCGTAGGGGACAGGGTGCGCCGGGTCGGTGACGTTCCACAGCTGCACCGCGTGGTTTCCCGTCAGCACCGCGAGCGTGTGGCCGTCGGGGGAGAACACCGGCGAACGCACGTCCCCGTCACCGGGCTTGAACGGTTTGCCCATCGCCACCGGCCTGTTGGGGCGCTCCACGTTCCACAGCCGGAGCTGGTCGTCCCGCCCGGCCGTGGCGAGCACCTTCCCGTCGGGGCGGAACACCGCGATCCTGCCGACCATGTCCGACGTCGGTATCGACCACAGGCGGACCTTGTTGTCGCCGCTCCCCGTGGCGAGGGTCCGTCCGTCGGGGCTGAAGCCGAGGGCGTATATCTCCCCGCTGGTGCCCGCGAGGGACTCGCCGACCTGCGAGGGGTGCGCCGGATCGCGGACGTTCCACAGGCTCACCGTGCTGTCCGCGCTGGCGGCCGCGAGCATCGTCCCGGCGGGGTTGAAGGACACCGACCACACGGCGCCGGTGTGACCTGTGAGCGGTGCGCCGAGCGACTTCGCACGGCGTGGATCGGTCACTTTCCAGAGGCGGATGGTGTTGTCCCTGCTGCCGCTGGCGAGCGTGCGCCCGTCGGGGCTGAACGCCACCGAGTGCACCGTGCTCGTATGGCCGCTCAGTCCCTCGCCGATCGACTTCGGACGGCGCGGATCGGCGATGTTCCACAGCCTGATCGTGCCGCTGTCACCACCGGCCGCCAGCGTGCGCCCGTCCGGGCTGAAGGCCACGGAGCGCACGGCGGCGGTGTGGCCGGACAGCGCGCCGAGCGACTTCGGCCGGTTCGGGTCGTGCACGTCCCACAGCCGTACGGTGTGGTCGTCGTCGGCGGATGCCAGCGTGCGTCCGTCCGGGCTGAAGGCGACCAGATAGATCGCGCCCGCGTGAGCGTCGACGGGCGCCCCCAACGAACGCGGGTGGGCGGGATCCCGGACGTCCCACAGCCGGACCGTGCCGTCGTCCGAAGCGGTGGCGAGGGTGTCGCCGTCCGGGCTGAAGACCGCGCTGCTCACCCAACTCGTGTGCCCGGTCAGGGGTTTGCCCAGGGGCTTGGCGCGCGAGGGCTCCGACACGTCCCACAGGCGTACGGTCCGGTCGTAGCTGGCGGTGGCGAGGGTCCGCCCGTCCGGGCTGAACGAGGTGAGGTAGACGGCGCCCTTGTGGCCGAGGAGCGGGGTGGCCAGCGGCGCGTTCACGATCGAGAGCAGCCGGTTCTTCGTGCTCTCGTCGTCCGGCCGCAGATTGTGCGCCACCAGGTCGAGTTGGGCGGACAGGGACGGATCGGTGTGCTGGGCACGATCCGCCTCGGCGACGACCTGCTGGAACACCGCGTCGTCCCGCTGCTGCCACGCGACCACCGCGGACACGACGGCCACCATGGCCAGCACGACCAGGGCCGCCACCGCGCCCCGAATGATCAGGACGGTGCGCCTACGAAGCTTCGCCGACGCGGCAAGGAACTCCACCGCGCCCCGGGTCAGGAACGTGCCGCTCGCGGTCTTCCGCCAGGCGCGGGCCTGCTCCAGGCGGGAACCCCGGTAGAGCAGCGACGTATCGCGCTCGGAGTCCTCCCAGGTCCTGCCGTCCTCCTCGAGCCGCTGCCGCAGCAGGTTGTCGTTCCTGTCCTCGTCGATCCAGTCGCGCAGCCGGGGCCAGGCGTGGAGCAGCGCCTCATGGGTGATCTCCACGGTCTCCGAGTCGAGCGTCACCAACCGGGCGCGTACGAGGGCTTCGAGCGACTCGTCCGTCTTGCCGGGGTCCGTCGACTCCTCCGCCAGCTGCCGCCGCGTCCCCCGTCTACGGGTCGCGTGGGTGTCCTCGCCGAGCCGCACCAGCCTGAGCAGGAGCAGCCTCGCGGCCGTGCGCGCCGCCGGGTCGAGATCGGACCAGGCACGCTCGGCGCTCGCCGCCACGGCTCCCTGGATGCCTCCCGCGGCGCGGTAGCCGGCCAGGGTCAGCCGGCCCGTCTTCCGCCGCTGCCAGGTGGCGAGCAGGGCATGGGAGAGCAGCGGCAGAACTCCCGCGTCGTGCACCCCGCGGGGCCCGTCCGCGCTCACTTCCCGGACGATCAGCTCCGCGAGCCCCGCTTCGAACTCCAGCCCCACGGCCTTGGCCGGCCCGGTCACGGCGTCACGCAACTCCGTGGCGGTCAGCGGCCCGAGCACCATGTGCCGGTGCTGCAGGGCGTCGGCGAGTTCGGGGTATCTGAGGCACTGCTCGTAGAAGTCGGCGCGTATACCGAGGACCACGAGGGCGGGAGCGGGGCCGCGGTCCTCACCGGGGGAGCACGCGGCCTGCAGCAGCTGGATGAAGGTGCGCTTGCTCGCCTCGTCGGAGGAGAGGGTGAACGTCTCCTCGAACTGATCGACGATGAGGACGGGACGGCCGCCGGGGGACGTCTGGCGCTGCGCCCAAGCGGTGACGGCGTCTCGCACGGCGTTCGCGAATTGCGGGGTGCCGAGTTCTGCCCCTGCCACTGCTGCCGGTCCCTCGGCGGCGGCAGGAGAGGCAGGAGAGGCGGGAGAAGCAGAAGAAGCAGGGAGGGCGTGCGCGAGCTCGGGTATCTGCCGGGTGAGCTCGGCGAGAGGGTCACTTCCCGGCACGAGCTGCAGTACGGGGCCCGCGACGGGTCCTGTTACGGGTCCGGCTGCGGTGCCCGCTACGGGTCCGGCCATGGATCCGGCCATGGATCCGGCCATGGGCCCGGCTACGGGTCCGGCTACGGGCCCTGCCTCGCTCCCTCCGTCGCTCAGGGCGGCCCCATTCCTCAGCGCGGGCACGAGGCCGGCGTTGAGGAGGGAGGACTTCCCGGCACCTGACGCGCCCACGAGCATGACCAGGCCGCCGGTCTTCTCCGCGGCGCGGAGCTGAGCGACGAGGGCATCCGTGCTGCGCTCGCGCCCGAAGAACCAGCGGGCGTCCTGCTGCCGATACGAGGCCAGCCCACGGTAGGGACAGACACCGGGGTCGGCGGTCAGCCCCTCGACCCGAAGCCGTTCCTCGTCGTCCGCGGAGGTCGGTGCGGCGCGACCGCTGACCGGGTCGGCCACCGCGCGCTCCCACAGGAGCTGCCACTGGGCCATGTCGTACAGCCCCGCGGACACCGGCGCGGGCTGCTCGCGCCGCGCTTCGGGTATGAGGACATGGAGTACCGCCGAGAGGGCAGCAAACTGTGCAGGCACGTTCTTGGCGCGTCGCCAGTCGCTGATCCGCTGGGCGGACACGCGCACGGTCCGCCCTCGTTCGTCGACCCGCTGGTGCCGGACGACCGCCTCGGCCACGCGTTGGAGGGGAGGGTTGCCGGCTTCCTTGTACAGCAGCGCGAGACGCTCCGCGAAGGCTGTGCGTGCCCCTGAGTGGGAACTCAAGGCCTCCACCCCTTACTTCCCCCGCACCTGAACATCCGGACCGGAAAACTCACCCTATACGGCTGACCTGCGGTTAAGACGTCCGGATGACGATGGAACCTCCTCCTCCATGGCCTCAACTGGCAGGATCGCGATTCAGTAGCGAACCAACCGCGCAGCGTCAGGGCAGGTCACCAGCTCGGGGCAACTCGCAGAGGTGACTCGCGACGCCGCATGGCCTCGGCTGGTTTCGCCGATCGCCTCCGGACCGTTGTCACTTGGACTACGGATCCGTCTTTCCTCGATCCGCGCCGATACGCCGACATGGCGGGGATCGATGCAGTCCGTCGTTCGGCACCGGTCCCCACAGGGGAGGGACCGGTGCCGAAACGACGCGGCGGCGCGCGAGAACCCGCCCCCGCCCTCGGCCCTCCCCGGCCCCCGCCTCCCCGGCCCCTCTCGCCCGTGAAGCTGACCGGTTAGCCAGAGGTGCCCGGCCGATGCGCGGGGTGGCGCCGAACGAGTGGACTTCCTGACACAGAGGACGGTCGCGCCTGCGACGCGGGCAGAGCTGGTGATGTTCATGACGCTTCGCCCCTGTCTCCCCGTCTCCGCCCCCTGTCTTCCCGTCTCCGCTCTCCCCCCTGTGCTGTCTCCGCTCCCCCTGTCTGGAAGAGGCGCCCCCGAATGAGACGTTCCACCTCCCGCCGTATCGGTACCTTCTGCGCAGCGCTGCTCGTCGCGTCGTTGTGGGCGCCGACGGCGGCCCAGCCCGCCGCGGCCGATCAGCGGCCGATCGCCGCGCACCCCGACAAGGGCGACTGCCCGAACAGCCTGGGCCGCAAGCTCACGTCCCGCCTGGACAAGGCCATGAACGACGTCGGCAGGAAGGCGGACATCCCGGGGGCCGTCGTCGGTCTGTGGATGCCGGGCAAGGGCTGCTACGTCCGGTCCATGGGCGTCGCCGACACCAGGACGGGCGAGCCGATGGCCGCCGACTCCTTCGTACGGATCGGCAGCGAGACCAAGACGTTCACCGTCACCGCGCTGCTCCAGCTCGTGGACGAGGGCCGGGTCAAGCTGGACGACCCGATCTCCACCTACGTCAAGGGCGTGCCCAACGGCCGCCGCATCACGCTGCGCCACCTCGCGGAGATGCGCAGCGGCCTGTTCCCGTACACCGAGGACGCAGCCTTCGTCCACGACCTGCTGAGCGACCCGCAGCGCAGCTTCACCCCGCGAGAGTCCCTCGCGTACGGCTACAAGCACCGCAACACTTCAGCTCCGGGCAAGAAGTTCCAGTACTCCAACTCCAACTTGATCCTGCTGGGCCTGGTGATCGAGAAGGTGAGCGGCCACAGCCTGGCGGACGTCATCCACCACCGAGTACTGCACCCGGCACACCTGCGCCACACACTGTTCCCACAGGGCAACGAGTTCCCTCAGCCCCACCCGCGCGGCTACACCGACCAGACCCTGAGCGGTGAGGTGGCGGACGCGACGAACTGGAACCCCAGCTGGGGCTGGGCGGCAGGGGCGATGATCTCGAACCTGCACGACCTGCGCCTCTGGGCGAAATCGGTCGCCACCGGCCAACTGCTCAGCCCGGGAACCCAGAAGCAGCGGCTCAAGACACTCCCCACCGGCATCCCCGGCACCACCTACGGCCTGGGCATCCTCAAGACCCACGGCTGGATCGGCCACAACGGCTCCATCCCGGGCTACGAGACGGTGACGGTCTACCTCCCCTCGCAGAAGGCCACCCTGGTCGTCATGATGAACACCGACATCCTGAGCAAAAACCAGGAGCCATCCACGCTGCTGGCCCGCGCGATCACAGCGGTAGCCACCCCGAAAAACATCTACGACGGCTCGGCCACCGCGCCGTAGCCTCCCGGCCTGGAAGACACCCAGACAGACACGCACACAGAAACAGGTGAGGCACCTACGGATTCCGTAGGTGCCTCACCTGGTGTTTCAGCTGTCGGGGTGGCGGGATTTGAACCCACGACCTCTTCGTCCCGAACGAAGCGCGCTGCCAAGCTGCGCTACACCCCGATGTCGTTGCTCCACTGGCCCGCTGCGCGGGTCGTGGCGACATCGATTACTTTAGCGGACCGGCGGCCGGAGACGAAATCCGGTTTTCGAGGCTTGGGCCACGGGCCCCGCGGCCCCGGAGACCAGGGCGGATCCGGTCCAGGCCGACGAGCAGCAGGGCGAGCGCGTAGAAGGCCAGGCCGAAGAAGACGGCGTTGGCCAGGACCCCCGCGTAGCCGTGTGCCTCGACGTCCAGGAACGGGTAGGGGTAGCGGGCCGGTGAGCCCGGGGGCATGATCGCGCCGCGGGTCAGGGCAAAGGCCAGGTAGGCGAGCGGGTAGAGCATCCACTGGGCCGCGTGGTGCAGGCGGAGGCCACCGGGGCGGGTGAGCAGGAGCCAGTCGAGGAGTGCGCCTATCGGGGTCACCGTGTGCAGGAGGTGGTTGGACAGGGAGTGCCAACCGGAGAGCCTCTCGACGTCGTCCGTCATGGCGAAGCCGCTCGAGTCGTCGGCCAGGACGAAGTGGTAGACGAGGCCCGTGATCAGGATGAAGAGGAGCGTGCCGCCGGTCAGGAGCCCAGGCAGCGGGCGTTGGCCCCGCCAGGCGCGCAGGGCGGAGAAGGCGAAGACCACCGCCAGCAGCACGTTGCTCTGAATGGTGAAGTAGCTGAGCACCCGCAGTGGGCTGCCGATGACCAGGTCGATCACGATACCGATGACCGCGGCCAGGGCGACCAGTGCCCGGAAGGCCGCGGTCACGGGGCGGCGCGGGCGCGGTACGACCGCCTCCGCGGGGGCGGTCGACGAGGTCCGCGTGATCATGTCCCCACGGTAAGCAACGCTCAGCGGGTCCGCCTGTCAGCCGTCCGCCGGCCCCGCCCACCCGCCGGTCAGGCTGTCAGCCCGTCCGCGGGGCGTCCCGTTCGCCCGTCCGCCGGTCAGGCTGTCCGCGCGGCATCCCGTCCGCCCGTCCGCCGGTCAGTCCGTCCACCCGGTAGCCGTCCGCCGGCCCGGCCCGTCAGCCCAACCACCGGCCCGCCTCCCCCGGGGCGCACCCACGCGGCAACGGCCCGTAACACCGGGCCATCAGCATCAGCCGCGCAGGAGCAGGAGCAGGAGCAGGACGCCAGGGCCCGAACCTCGACCGCCCAAGCCCCGACCGCCCCAGCCCCAGCCCCAATCAGTCGCCCCTCAACCCCGCCCCGCAGTCAACGTAAGCAGCGTCGCCTCCGGAGGGCATGCGAAGCGCATCGGGGTGTAGCGGTTGGCGCCGCAGCCCGCTGAGACGTGCATGTACGACTTCCGGCCCTCCGCCTCGTGCGTCGACAGGCCCTTCACGCGCGCCGCGTCCAGATCGCAGTTGGTGACCAGCGCCCCGTAGAAGGGGATGCAGATCTGGCCGCCGTGGGTGTGGCCCGCGAGGATCAGGGGGTAGCCGTCGGCCGTGAAGGCGTCGAGCGCGCGCAGGTACGGGGCGTGCACGATGCCCATCGAGAAGTCGGCGCCCGCGTCGGGACCGCCCGCCACGCTCGCGTACCGGTCGCGCTTGATGTGCGGGTCGTCCAGGCCGGTGAGGCCGATCTCGTAGCCCTCGATCTTCAGCGCGCCCCGCGTGTTCGTCAGGTTCACCCAGCCCGCGGCGTCGAAGCCCTCGCGCAGGCCCTCCCACGGGTTGTGGATCACGCCGACCACGGGTGCGTTGCCGTTCAGACCGTGCCTGCCCTGCGACTTCTCGACCAGGTAGCGGGCGGGGTTGCGCGGCTTGGGTCCGTAGTAGTCGTTCGACCCGAAGACGTACGCCCCGGGGAACTGCATCAGCGGGCCGAGCGCGTCCAGCGTCTCCGGCACGCCCTCGGGGTCGGAGAGGTTGTCCCCGGTGTTGATCACGAAGTCGGGGCGCAGACCCGCGAGCGAGCGCAGCCAGCGCTGCTTCCTGCGCTGCCCGGACACCATGTGGATGTCCGACACCTGGAGGACTCTGAGGGGCCGCATCCCCGGCGGGAGGACCGGCACCGTGATCCGTCGCAGGCGGAAGAGGCGGGGTTCGATGCCCACCGAGTAGGCCAGACCGGCGGCGGCCGTCGCCGTGATTCCCAGAGGTACTGCGTATCGCGCGCGCATCCACCCATCGTCTCAGACCCGAAGGCCCCGTAAATCTGCGGGCGTCGGGCCGTACGCACCTGCGACAATCACCGCATGACCACGCTCAAGTCGAAGCTCCAGGAAGACCTCACCGCCGCTATCAGGGGGCGTGACGAGCTGCGCTCCTCGACGCTCCGGCTGACCCTCACCGCCATCACGAAGGAGGAGGTCTCGGGCAAGACGGCCCGCGAGCTCTCCGACGACGAGGTGCAGAAGGTCATCGCCCGCGAGGCGAAGAAGCGCCGCGAGGCCGCGGAGGCCTTCGCCGACGGCGGCCGTCCCGAGCAGGCCGAGAAGGAGAAGGCGGAGGGCGAGATCCTCGCCGAGTACCTGCCCAAGCAGCTCTCCGAGGACGAGCTCCAGGCGATCGTCGCCCAGGCCGTCGAGGAGGCCAAGGCCGCCGGAGCCGAGGGTCCGCGTGCCATGGGCCAGGTCATGAAGATCGTGAACCCGAAGGTCGCGGGCCTGGCCGAGGGTGGCCGCGTCGCCGCCGTGGTCAAGAAGCTGCTCGCGGGCTGACAGAGGGCCAGTAGCCGTCAGTCGTTGGTGTCAGTACGTGGATGAGGGCGCCCCCAAGAGACTGGGGG
>NZ_JBHUZJ010000119.1:0-21008 GCF_042667685.1 Streptomyces sp. NPDC057302
GAGGACGGGCTGAAGACTTTCAGCCCGTCCGGCGTTTGAGGACGAACTCGGCGGAGCCGGTGATCACCGGCAACCAAGGCCCCCGCGCCAGAGCGGGTTTTCGGGAAGGGGCGGGGTCGGGGAAGTTCAGCCCCGCGTCAGCTCAAGCTCCAGCAACCACTCCACGACCTCAGTACGATGCCGCGCCTCGCGAGGATCCGCCCCCCACACATACAGCCCGTGCCCAGCGACAACCACCGCCGGCATCCCGGGCGAGAGCGCCGCCTCAAGACGATCCCCCAGCACTCCCATGTCCTGGCTGTTCTCGATCACCGGCAGCGTCACGGCAACCTCATGCGTCCCGTGCCCCAGCCCCTTCAGCATCTCCAGGTCCCGGAACGCGACACCCCCCGGCTTCCGATGCCCCATGGCCACCGACGCCACGGTGTGCACGTGAACCACCGCCCCGGCCCCGGTGAGCGCAGCGACCCGCGCATGCAGCGCCGCCTCCGCCGAGGGCCGCCCCGCACCCAGCGCCGCACCGGAGGCATCCGTCAACACCACGTCCGCGGAGGTCAGTTCACCCTTGTCCCGCCCGCTCGCCGTCACCGCGAGCTGCAGCGGCGTACGCGAAAGGACGACGGACAGGTTGCCGGACGTGCCCCGCATCCAGCCGAACGAGGCGAAGCGCGCGGCCTCGGCGGCGAGGACGGCGCCCGCCTCCTCCAGGTCCAACGCGGCAGTGGTCTCGGTCGAACTCATCGAACGCTCCTCGCAAGGCTGATCTCGTCGAAGGCCGCGGCCTGCGGATGCCCGCCGACCCCGGCGGCGAAGTAGGGCTCCCCGGCCCGCCGTACACCGACGGTCAGCCACCCGGCGTCCCGCGCCGCGTCCAGCTCACCGAGGCGGTCGGAGAGGAAGAGGGTGCGGCCGGCGGGAACCCCCACCGCGGCCGAAATGGACCGGTAGGACTCCGGCTCCTGCTTGGGTCCCGCGTTCTCGGTGTCGTGGAAACCGCCCACGAGGTCCAGCAGCGACCCCTCGGGCGAGTACGTGAACCACGCCCGCTGCGCCGCCACGGACCCGGACGAGTACACGTACAACCGCAACCCCTCCGCCGCCCAGCCCCGCAGCACACCGATCACCTCGGGGTAGAAGTGCGAGACGAGCTCGCCGCGCGCGAAGCCCTCCGCCCAGAGGATGCCCTGGAGCGTCTTGAGGGGCGTCGCCTTGCGGTCGGCGTCGACCCATTCGCCCAGGATCTTCTCCACCCGGGCGGCGTCCGCGCCGGGCTCCCCGGCCAGTTCACGCACCTGCGCGACCGCCCGCGCCACCTCCGGCTGCTCGCCCCGCGTGGCGAGCAGCTTCCCGAAGCGCTCCCGGGCGTAGGGGTAGAGCACGTCCACCACGAAACCCGTGGCGCTCGTGGTGCCCTCGATGTCGAGCACCACGGCGTCCACGGAACCCGCGTCGAAACGGACGCTCACGCCGCGTACCCCGCGTGGATCGTGTCGAAGTCCGGGAAGCGGTCCGCGATCGGGCTGCCCGTGAACGTGCCGATCCAGCCGTCCTCCTCGTGGAAGAAGCGGATCGCGGTGAACGCGGGGGACGTGCCCATGTCGAACCAGTGCGTCGTGCCGCGCGGCACCCCGAGCAGATCGCCCTTCTCGCAGTAGACCGCGTGCACTTCGCCGCCCACGTGGAGGTAGAAGATGCCGGAGCCCGCGACGAAGAAACGCACCTCGTCATCGTCGTCGTGCGTGTGCTCGGCGAGGAACTTCTGCCGGGCGGCCTTCGCCTTCTGGGGCCACTCGGGGTCGTCGCTGGGGTGCAGCGCGACCACGTCGACCGTCTGGAAACCCTCTTCGGCGTTGAGCTTGTCGATCTCCGTGCGGTATGCGGCGAACACGGTGTCGCTGTCCGCGTCGGCGGGCACGTCCTCGCGCACCGGCCACTGCTCGTAGCGCACACCGACGGGGGCGAGCGCGGCGGCGATCTCGGCCGGGTCCGACGTGCGGCGCACGACGGACTCGGGGCCGGACTCCGGCCAGGTCGTCAGGAGAGTCATTGATCGCTCCAGGGCAGGTCAGGAGGTCAGGGATGTCTTCGTCTTCGGATCGTAGCTCGCGGCCCTGACGGGTCACACGGTGTCCCACAGCGTGGACGGCGCCGCCGCGCGCACCACCGGCGCGACCTCCTCGGCGAACCGCTGGAGCGTCTCGATCTGCTCGCCCCGCTCCAGACCGAAGCCGTCCACGGTGACGGACTGCAGGTCGTGCCCGTACACCTCGTGGTAGCCCAGGATCTTGTCGATGATCTGCTGCGGGGAGCCGATGAGCTGCGGACCGTCGGCGATCGCGTCCTCGATCGTACGGAAGGGGGTGTTGTAGCCCGCCTTCCCCGCCAGATGCGGCTTGAAGCTCTGGCGCACCTTCGCCTCGTACAGCTCGCCGTAGCGTGCCACCGCCTGCTCCGCGGAGTCCGCGATCAGCAGCCCGCCCGAGCCCGCCGCCACCCGGGCGCCCGCCGGATCGTGCCCGTACTCCTCGAACCGCTCGCGGTAGTGCGCGATCAGCTTCGCGTACGCGGCACGCGGCTGGATGGCGTTGGCGGTGAAGAGCGGATCGCCGTGCTTGGCCGCCAGATCGGGGGAGTTGAGGGACGTCGCCGAGCCGTGCCAGATGCGCGGCAGGCCCGCGTAGGGGCGCGGCACCGTCGTCACGTCCTTCAGCGCGGGCCTGAACTCGCCCTCCCAGTCGACGTTCTCCTCGCTCCACAGGCGGCGCAGCAGCTCGTACTTCTCCTTCTGGAGATCCCACTGCCGGTCCTCGTCGAGACCGAAGAGATCGAAGTGCCCGGCCTCCGCGCCCTTTCCGATCACCAACTCGATGCGCCCGCGCGAGATCTGATCGAGCGTCGCGTAGTCCTCGGCGACCCGCACCGGGTCCAGGATCGCCACGACGGTGACGCCGGTGAGCAGCTTGATCCGGGTGGTGCGTGCGGCGAGCGCGCCGAGCACGACGGTCGGGCTCGACGACAGGAAGGCGCCCGCGTGCCGCTCGCCCACGGCGTACGCGTCGTAGCCGAGCCGCTCGGCCGCCACGCCGACCTCGATCACGTCCGCCAACCGGTCGGCGGACGTGGGCAGTTGGCCGGTCAGGGGGTGCGGGGCGTGGCCGATGATCGACAGGACCTGGAACTTCATGGGGGCCTCTTCCGTGGTACGGCCTTCCAGCCTCCCCGCGCCGTATTGCACGCGTATGTACGCGGTATGGCGGCCCGTCCGGGTACGCCGAAGGGGCGGCCCCCAGCGGGAGCCGCCCCTTCGGTCATCCGGTGCCTGAATCCGGTGCCTTAAATCCAGTGCCTACTTGTCGTCGAGCATGTCCTGGACCTTGGCGCGGACGTCGTCCGTGGCGAGGCCGCGGATCGTCAGCGTCGTCCGGCGGCGAAGCACGTCGTCCGCCGTCTCGGCCCACTCGTGGTCGCGGGCGTAGACGACCTGCGCCCAGATCTCGGGGGCGTCCGGCGAGACGCGCTCGGCGAGCTCCGGGTTCTCGTTCGCCAGGCGGGCGATGTCGAAGGAGAGCGAGCCGTAGTGCGTCGCCAGGTGCTTGGCGGTGTCCGCGGACATGCGCGGGCCGGGCGCCGGGCCGTCGACGAGGAGCCGGTGCGCGACCGCCCGCGGGTTGGCGATGCCGGGCAGCGGAAGACGCTTCTGGAGCTGCGAGATCGGCTCGTAGTCGTCGCCGAGGGGGTGGCCCGGCAGCGACTCCAGCTTCTTCATCACCGTACGGCCGATGTGGCGGAAGGTCGTCCACTTGCCGCCCGCGACGGAGAGCATGCCGGCCGCGCCCTCGGTGACGACCGTCTCGCGCTTGGCCTTCGAGGTGTCGCCGGGACCGCCGGGCAGCACGCGCAGGCCCGCGAAGGAGTACGTGATCAGGTCGCGGGACAGCTGCTGGTCGCGGATGGAGAACGCGGCCTCGTCCAGGATCTGCGCGGTGTCGGCCTCGGTGACGCTCACGTCCGCCGGGTCGCCCTCGAACTCCTCGTCCGTGGTGCCGAGAAGGAGCATGTCCTCCCACGGCAGGGCGAACGTGATGCGGTACTTGTCGATCGGCGTGGCGAGCGCGGCCTTCCAGGGGGCGGTGCGCTTGAGGACCAGGTGCGCGCCCTTGGAGAGGCGGATGGAGGGGGCCGCGTCGGGGTTCTCCATCTTGCGCAGGTGGTCGACCCACGGGCCCGTGGCGTTGAGCACGAG
The DNA here is from genome assembly GCF_042667685.1 of Streptomyces sp. NPDC057302. NCBI lineage: Bacteria > Bacillati > Actinomycetota > Actinomycetes > Kitasatosporales > Streptomycetaceae > Streptomyces > Streptomyces sp. NPDC057302. Next base: position 4,244 of record NZ_JBHUZJ010000119.1, read on the forward strand.
CCGCGCGTTGACGCCGAACTCGTCGCCGCTCATGCGGTCCTTGAGCTCCGCGCCCGTGACCCGGCCCTTGGTGAAGCGCAGGCCCGTGACCTCGGCGTGGTTGAGGACGACGGCGCCGGCCTCGACGGCCGCGCGGACCGTCATGAGGGCCATGCGGGAGTCGTTCATCTGGTCGTCGCCGTACACGGCCACGGCCTTCAGGTTGTCCGTGCGCAGCTCCGGCACGTCCTGCGCGGCCTTCGACGGCGAGAGCAGGTGGCCCACGCCGTCACCGAAAGCGGACAGCGCGCTGTAGGCGAAGACGCCCGCGCCCAGCTTGGCGGCGCCGTGCGGGCCGCCCTTGTAGACGGGCAGGTAGAAGGTGAGCGGGTTCGCCAGGTGGGGGGCCACCTGACGGGACACCGCACGGCGTTCGAAGTGGTTTTCCGCGACCAGCTTCACCGCGCCGGTCTGCAGGTAGCGCAGACCGCCGTGGAGAAGCTTGGAGGAGGCGGAGGAGGTGGCGCCGGCGAAGTCACCGGCGTCCACCAGGGCCACCCGCAGTCCCGACTGCGCGGCATGCCAGGCGGTGGAGATGCCCAGGATTCCGCCACCGATCACCAGGAGGTCGTACGTCGCCTTGGAAAGCTGCTCCCGGGTCTCGGCGCGGCTCGCCACTCCAAAAGAAGCGCGTGAACCGGCAGCCGGATGCGTCCCGAGGGCAGGGACGCTCTGCAGGGTGGTCATGTTCTTACTCCTCGCCACTTTCGTCGAGCCAGCCCATGGAACGTTCGACGGCCTTGAGCCAGCTCTTGTACTCACGGGCGCGGGTGTCCGCGTCCATGCGGGGGGTCCATTCCGCCGCCCGGCGCCAGTTGGCGCGCAGTTCGTCGGTGCCGGACCAGAAGCCGACGGCGAGACCGGCGGCGTAGGCGGCGCCGAGGCAGGTCGTCTCGGCCACCATCGGGCGCACCACCGGTGCGTCGAGGAAGTTCGAGAGCGTCTGCATCAGCAGGTTGTTGGAGGTCATGCCGCCGTCGACCTTGAGGGCCGTGAGCTCGACGCCGGAGTCCTTGGTCATGGCGTCGGTGATCTCACGGGTCTGCCAGGCCGTGGCCTCCAGGACGGCGCGCGCGATGTGCGCCTTGGTGACGTACCGGGTGAGACCGGTGATCACACCGCGGGCGTCGGAACGCCAGTACGGGGCGAAGAGGCCGGAGAAGGCCGGTACGAAGTAGGCGCCGCCGTTGTCCTCGACCGACGACGCGAGCGTCTCGATCTCGGCGGCGGAGTTGATCAGGCCCATCTGGTCGCGCATCCACTGCACCAGCGAACCGGTGACCGCGATGGAGCCCTCGAGCGCGTAGACCGGCTTCTGGTCGCCGATCTGGTAGCCGACGGTGGTCAGCAGGCCCGAGTAGGAGTTGATGGCCGACTCACCGGTGTTCATCAGCATGAAGGTGCCGGTGCCGTACGTCGACTTGGCCTCACCCTTGGCGAAACAGGTCTGCCCGAAGAGGGCCGCCTGCTGGTCGCCGAGCGCGGAGGCGACGGGGATGCCGGGCAGGACGTCGCCGAGCTTGCCGCCGGTGACCTCTCCGTAGACCTCGGCGGAGGAGCGGATCTCGGGGAGCATCGCCATCGGCACGCCGATGGACTCGGCGATCGACTCGTCCCACTGCATGGTGTGCAGGTTCATCAGCATGGTGCGCGACGCGTTGGTGACGTCGGTGACGTGCTTGCCGCCGTTGACACCGCCCGTCAGGTTCCAGATGACCCAGGAGTCCATGGTGCCGAAGAGGATGTCGCCCGCCTCGGCGCGCTCGCGCAGGCCGTCGACGTTGTCGAGCAGCCAGCGGGCCTTGGGCCCCGCGAAGTAGCTGGCGAGCGGCAGGCCCGTCTGGCGGCGGAAGCGGTCCTGGCCGACGTTGCGGCCGAGTTCCTTGCACAGGGCGTCGGTGCGGGTGTCCTGCCAGACGATGGCGTTGTGCACCGGCTCGCCGGTGTTCTTGTCCCAGAGCAGCGTGGTCTCACGCTGGTTGGTGATGCCGATCGCCTTGATGTCCGCGTGGGTGATCCCGGCCTTGGAGATGGCGCTGGCGACGACCTCCTGGACGTTCGTCCAGATCTCGGTGGCGTCGTGCTCGACCCAGCCCGGCTTCGGGAAGATCTGCTCGTGTTCCTTCTGGTCGACCGAGACGATCCGGCCGTCCTTGTCGAAGACGATGCAGCGGCTCGAAGTCGTGCCCTGGTCGATGGCCGCGATGAAGGGGCCGGTGTGCGCGTCGTTGGTCACGGTGTGCTCCTGATGTCGTGCTCGGCGGTCTGTCTCAGCGGTCGTCGGTGGCTTCGCGTTCCTACTTGAACGCGAGGTTGTAGAGGCCACCCGCGATGGCGCCGCCGATCAGCGGACCGACGATGGGCACCCAGGCGTACGACCAGTCCGAGCTGCCCTTGTTCGGCAGCGGGAGCAGGGAGTGCACGATGCGCGGACCGAGGTCACGGACCGGGTTGATCGCGTAGCCCGTGGGGCCACCGAGCGAGAGACCGATGCCGACCACGACGAGCGCGGTGATCAGGGCGCCGAGGACGCCGATGCCGTTGCCGTTGTCGTTCAGGCCCTGGGTGAGGATGGCCAGGACGAGCACGGTGGTCGCGATGACCTCCGTGAGCACGTTCTGCGCGTAGTTCCGGATCTCGGGGCCGGTCGCGAAGACGCCGAGCACCGGTCCTGCCTTGGGGGCGGCCTTCTGGTCGACGAGGCCTTCCTCCATCGGCTGCGCGGCGAGGATCGCCGGGTCCGTGAGGTGTGCCTTGAACTGGCCCAGGTAGGCGAGCCAGACCAGAACGGCGCCGATGATCGCGCCGAGCAGCTGCGAGCCCAGGTAGAGCGGAACATCGCTCCACTTGGTGCCGCCCTCGATGGCGAGTCCGACGGTGACCGCCGGGTTGAGATGGGCGCCTGACACGCCACCCGCCAGGTAGGCGCCGGTCAGTACGGCGAAGCCCCACCCGAAGGTGATCGCGAGCCAGCCGGCGTCCTTGGCCTTGGAGGCCTTGAGCGTGACGGCGGCGCAGACGCCACCGCCGAGCAGTACGAGAATGGCGGTACCGATGGTCTCGCCGATGAAGATGTCGGAGCTGGACACCCGCGACTCCTTTGTCCTTCGTCCAGGGGAAGGCGAACCCCGGGTCCCTCCGGTGGTCCGCGACCTCAGGTGAGGTCGTTGCCGGCCCTTGGCCTTGTCACACTCTAACGCGTAATGCCGGTAGGTGTTCGACAATGCCGACCGATGGACGCGAGTCTCACCCCGGGGTTACTTGCCCGTCAAGAGCTCTGTTATTGAAAACACGATCGTTATTGATCGTTCCGGGTTATCGGTCCCCGCGGGGTGAAACACGTGAATCGATGATCGCGCAGAAGGGTGCCCCCTGCATGTTGAGCAGGGGGCAGATGGCTGAGCGCGGGCGGCGGTCCGGGGGCTAGAAGCGCCCGGCGCCCAGATCCCGCGACACGGCGCGCGCGCAGTCCCGTACGGCCGCGATCAGATCGGGCCGCAGCTCCCCGTCCTTCTGCACCCGCTCCACCGCGCCGGTGATGCCGACCGCGCCGACCGGCATGCGGCGCCGGTCGTGGATGGGGGCGGCCACGGAGGCGATGCCCTCCCACGTCTCCTCGACGTCGGAGGCGTACCCGCGCGCGCGGGTGATGTCGAGGACGCCCTCGAAGGCCTCGGGGTCCACGACGGTGCGTGTGGTGAGGACGGGCCAGTCGGCCTCGGCGGCCTCGCTGTGCGCCACCGGGTCGTAGGCGGCGAGCACCTTGCCCAGGGCCGTGGAGTGCAGCGGGTGCATCGCCCCGACCTCCAGGACCTGGCGGCTGTCGTCGGGCCGGAAGACGTGGTGCACGATCAGGACGCCCTGCTGGTGCAGCACGCCGAGGTAGACGCTCTCGCCGCTGGAGCGGGCCAGGTCGTCGGTCCACACCAGGGCGCGGGCCCGCAGCTCGTGCACGTCCAGGTAGCTGTTGCCCAGGCGCAGGAGCTCGGCGCCGAGCTGATAGCGGCCCGACGCGGAGTCCTGCTCGACGAATCCCTCCGCCTGGAGGGTGCGCAGAATGCCGTGGGCCGTGCCCTTGGCGAGGCCAAGGGCGGATGCGATCTCCGAGAGGCCGAGCCGTCGCTCTCCGCCCGCGAGGAGCCGCAGCATCGCGGCCGCCCGTTCGAGCGACTGGATGTTCCGTGCCATCGCAGCCCCTTCCTCCGTCCCCTCCGACTCCAACGTTCGACAATGCTGAACACTATCGGTCGTTGTCGACCTCCCGCGACAGAGCGGCGGGCTGTGTTTCTCGCGGGTTCCCGCCGATTCCCGCCGGGCGCCGAACCGCGTGCCCGCGGACGGGCCGGGCCGGGGCGCGGCGTCCGCCCCGTGAACACTCGCACGCTGTGGACCTTCGTCCCGCTACCCTGACCGAGTGCGCCTTCCACCGAAGCGCAAAGCCGACAGCCGTCGCACCTCAGGGAGCTCTTTCATGGCCTCGTTGCCGACCCCCTCGTCCGGTTCCTCGAACGGAACCCGAGTCAATGCCCTCCGCGAAGCCCTCGCCACCCGTGTCGTGGTGGCCGACGGCGCGATGGGCACGATGCTCCAGGCACAGGACCCCACCCTCGAGGACTTCCAGAACCTCGAAGGCTGTAACGAGATCCTGAACGTGACCCGCCCGGACATCGTCCGCTCGGTCCACGAGGAGTACTTCGCGGTCGGCGTGGACTGCGTCGAGACGAACACGTTCGGCACGAACTTCGCCGCCTTGAGCGAGTACGACATCCCCGAGCGGAACTTCGAGCTCTCCGAGGCGGGCGCCCGCATCGCCCGCGAGGTCGCCGACGAGTTCACCGCGTCGACCGGACAGCAGCGCTGGGTCCTCGGCTCGATGGGCCCCGGCACCAAGCTGCCGACCCTGGGCCACGCCCCCTACACCGTGCTGCGCGACGCCTACCAGATCAACGCCGAAGGCATGATCGCGGGCGGCGCCGACGCGCTCCTGGTGGAGACCACCCAGGACCTCCTGCAGACCAAGTCCGCGATCCTGGGTGCCCGCCGCGCCCTGGACGCCACCGGCACGAACCTCCCGCTGATCTGCTCGGTCACCGTCGAGACCACCGGCACGATGCTGCTCGGCTCGGAGATCGGCGCCGCCCTGACGGCCCTGGAGCCGCTGGGCATCGACATGATCGGCCTGAACTGCGCCACGGGTCCGGCCGAGATGAGCGAGCACCTGCGCTACCTCGCCCGCCACTCGCGCGTACCGATCTCCTGCATGCCCAACGCGGGCCTGCCGGTCCTGGGCAAGAACGGCGCCCACTACCCGCTGACCGAGGCCGAGCTTGCCGACGCCCAGGAGACCTTCGTACGCGAGTACGGCCTCTCCCTGGTCGGCGGCTGCTGCGGCACGACCCCCGAGCACCTGCGCCAGGTCGTGCAGCGGGTGCGCGGTGTGGAGACGGTCCGCCGCGAGCCGCACCCGGAGCCCGGCGCGGCCTCGCTCTACCAGACGGTGCCCTTCCGCCAGGACACCGCCTACATGGCGATCGGCGAGCGGACGAACGCCAACGGCTCGAAGAAGTTCCGCGAGGCCATGCTGGAGGCCCGCTGGGACGACTGCGTGGAGATGGCCCGCGACCAGATCCGCGAGGGCGCCCACATGCTCGACCTGTGTGTCGACTACGTGGGCCGTGACGGTGTGGCGGACATGGCCGAGCTCGCGGGCCGTTTCGCGACCGCCTCGACGCTGCCGATCGTCCTTGACTCCACCGAACTGCCCGTCCTTCAGGCCGGGTTGGAGAAGCTGGGCGGGCGCGCCGTCCTCAACTCCGTCAACTACGAGGACGGGGACGGCCCCGAGTCGCGTTTCGCGAAGGTGACCGCGCTGGCCAGGGAGCACGGCGCGGCGCTGATCGCGCTGACCATCGACGAGGAGGGCCAGGCCCGCACCGTCGAGCACAAGGTGGCCATCGCCGAGCGGCTCATCGAGGACCTGACCGGCAACTGGGGCATCCACGAGTCGGACATCCTCATCGACACCCTGACCTTCACCATCTGCACCGGCCAGGAGGAGTCCCGGGGTGATGGCATCGCCACCATCGGGGCGATCCGCGAGCTCAAGCGCCGCCACCCCGACGTGCAGACCACCCTGGGACTGTCGAACATCTCCTTCGGCCTCAACCCGGCCGCCCGTGTCGTGCTCAACTCCGTCTTCCTGGACGAGTGCGTCAAGGCCGGCCTGGACTCGGCGATCGTGCACGCCTCCAAGATCCTGCCGATCGCGCGCCTGGACGAGGCGCAGGTCAAGGCGGCCCACGACCTGATCTACGACCGCCGCGAAGAGGGCTACGACCCCCTCCAGAAGCTCATGGAGCTCTTCGAGGGCGTCAACATGAAGTCGATGAAGGAGGGCAAGGCCGAGGAGCTCTTGGCGCTGCCCCTGGACGAGCGCCTCCAGCGCCGCATCATCGACGGCGAGAAGAAGGGCCTGGAGACCGACCTGGACGAGGCCCTGCAGACCCGCCCGGCGCTGGACATCGTCAACGACACCCTCCTGGAGGGCATGAAGGTCGTCGGCGAGCTCTTCGGCTCCGGACAGATGCAGCTGCCCTTCGTGCTCCAGTCCGCCGAGGTGATGAAGACCGCGGTCGCCCACCTGGAGCCGCACATGGAGAAGTCGGACTCGGAGGGCAAGGGCACCATCGTCCTTGCCACCGTCCGCGGCGACGTGCACGACATCGGCAAGAACCTCGTCGACATCATCCTCTCCAACAACGGCTACAACGTGGTCAACCTGGGCATCAAGCAGCCCGTGGCCGCGATCCTGGACGCCGCGGCCGAGCACCGCGCGGACGTGATCGGCATGTCGGGCCTCCTGGTGAAGTCGACGGTGATCATGAAGGAGAACCTGGAGGAGCTCAACCAGCGCAAGATGGCCGCGGACTTCCCGGTGATCCTGGGCGGCGCCGCGCTGACCCGCGCCTATGTCGAGCAGGACCTGCACGAGATCTACGAGGGCGAGGTCCGCTACGCCCGCGACGCGTTCGAGGGCCTGCGCCTGATGGACGCCCTGATCGCGGTCAAGCGCGGGGTGCCCGGCGCCACGCTGCCCGAGCTGAAGCAGCGCCGGGTGGCCAAGAAGGACACCCCGGTCCTGGAGGTCACCGAGGACGAGGGCCCCGCCCGCTCGGACACCTCGATCGACAACCCCGTGCCCACCCCGCCGTTCTGGGGCACCCGGGTGGTCAAGGGCATCCAGCTCAAGGAGTACGCGTCCTGGCTGGACGAGGGCGCCCTGTTCAAGGGTCAGTGGGGCCTCAAGCAGGCCCGCAAGGGCGACGGACCCACCTACGAGGAGCTCGTCGAGACCGAGGGACGCCCCCACCTGCGCGGCTGGCTGGACGAGCTGCACACCAAGAACATGCTGGAGGCGGCCGTCGTCTACGGCTACTTCCCCTGTGTCTCCAAGGGCGAGGACCTGATCATCCTCGATGAGCAGGGCAACGAGCGCACCCGCTTCACCTTCCCCCGCCAGCGCCGCGGCCGGCGGCTGTGCCTGGCGGACTTCTTCCGCCCGGAGGAGTCCGGCGAGACCGACGTGGTGGGCCTCCAGGTCGTCACCGTCGGCTCGAAGATCGGAGAGGCGACCGCGAAGCTCTTCGAGGCCGACTCCTACCGCGACTACCTCGAACTGCACGGCCTGTCCGTCCAGTTGGCCGAAGCCCTCGCCGAGTACTGGCACGCCCGCGTCCGCGCCGAGCTGGGCTTCGGTGGCGAGGACCCCGCCGCCGTCGAGGACATGTTCGACCTGAAGTACCGCGGTGCGCGCTTCTCCCTCGGCTACGGCGCCTGCCCCGACCTGGAGGACCGCGCGAAGATCGCCGAGCTCCTGGAGCCCGAGCGGATCGGCGTCGAGCTCTCCGAGGAGTTCCAGCTCCACCCGGAGCAGTCCACGGACGCGATCGTCATCCACCATCCCGAGGCGAAATACTTCAACGCGCGCTAAGCGGTCAAGTCGTACACTTGTCGGTCCAGCGCAGGCCGGTTGCCCACCCGTCAAAAGGGGGCAGCCGGCCTTCTCGTCCCTCATGGAGGTGTGCCCGGATGACCAGTACGGTTCCCGCGCTCGATACCCGAACGGCCGAAGGCTCCGCTCTGCAGGCTGTGCTCCTCGACATGGACGGAACACTCGTGGACACCGAGGGGTTCTGGTGGGACGCGGAGGTCGAGGTCTTCGCCGCACTCGGACATACGCTCGACGAGGCCTGGCGTGACGTGGTGGTCGGCGGCCCCATGACGCGCAGCGCCGGATTCCTCATCGCGTCCACCGGCGCCGACATCACCGTCCCCGAACTGACCGTGCTGCTCAACGACGGCTTCGAGAACCGCATCGGCCGCACGCTGCCGCTGATGCCCGGCGCCGCCAGGCTGCTCGCCGAACTCGCCGCGCACGAGGTGCCGATGGCGCTGGTCTCGGCGTCGCACCGGCGCATCATCGACCGGGTCCTCGACTCGATCGGAGCCCACCACTTCACCCTCACCGTCGCGGGCGACGAGGTGAGCCGGACCAAGCCGCACCCCGACCCGTATCTCCTCGCGGCGGCCGGGGTTGGCGCGGATCCGGCCAGATGTGCCGTCATCGAGGACACCGCGACCGGCGTCGCGGCGGCCGAGGCCGCTGGCTGCCGAGTGGTGGCCGTCCCCTCGGTGGCGCCCATCGCCGCAGCATCCGGCAGGACCGTCGTCCCGTCCCTCGAACACGTCAACCTGCCCTTCCTACAAGGTCTGATGGCTGGAAAGTGCTGAGCAGTTGAAGATGTGACCTTTCCCACTCCGGGAGGGGTCGACAGCCGGTCAGGGCTGTGCCGGACCGCCGATATGGGCGAGTTGTGGAGTGCCGTTGTGTCCCGATTGAGGCGAACCTGACGAAACCTTCCCGTGTCGGGTTATCGGTGCGTCCGCGCCCGGTTTCGCTGCGTGATTGAGGGTCAACTCCGGTCCCTTCCGGCCCAACTGGTGGTGCGGACTAATGTCGTCGCGAGAACATCGCCCCGCCCCCACGGACCGACTGACCCCACCCCTCGTTGTCGGTCCTGACGGGACCAACAGCTCTGGAGAACGTCGAGCATGAACCGTAAGACTTTGGTGCTGCCGGCCGTCATAGGTCTGCTCGCTCCCGCGCTCGCGGCGTGCGGCGGGACGGGCAACGGTGGGGGAGACGACGCGATCGCCGTCGGCACCACGGACCGGTTCTCCACCTCACCCGAGATCCCGGCCCCCTTCGACCCGGCGTACGCCTATGACGCGGGTTCCTGGAACGTCGTGCGCCAGACGGTCCAGACGCTGATGGCCGCCCCGCGCGGCGGCGGCGACCCCGAGCCCGACGCCGCCGAGAAGTGCGGCTTCACCGACACCGGCAACGAGCGCTACGAGTGCACGCTGCGCAAGGGCCTGAAGTTCTCCGACGGAGAGCCGCTGACCGCCGCCGATGTGAAGTTCTCCATCGAGCGGGTGCGGGACATCAAGATCAAGGACCCCAGTGGCTCCGCCGGCATGGTGTCCAACGTCGACGCGATCGAGACCGAGGGCGACCGCAGCGTCGTCTTCCACCTCAAGAGCTCCGACGCGACGTTCCCGTACAAGCTGGCCACCCCCATCGCGGGCATCGTCAGCGCGGACCACTACGCCAAGAACAAGCTGCGCGACGGCTTCGACCTGGACGGCTCCGGCCCCTACACGGCCGAGCAAGAGGTCAAGGGCAATGACCTCGTCAAGACGGTGTTCTCCAAGAACCCCAACTACAAGGGTGCGTTCAAGCCCAAGAGCGACAAGATCGAGATGCGCACCTACGAGTCCGCCGACGCCATGGGCAAGGCCCTCAAGAGCGGCGACCTCGACATGATGACGCGCACCATGTCGCCCGAGCAGATCAAGCAGCTCGACGAGGACCCGGGCAACAACATCGAGCTGGTCGAGACGCCCGGCCTGGAGATCCGCTACCTGGGCTTCAATACGGACGCCACCACCGTCAAGGCCAGGGCGGTCCGCCAGGCCATGGCGCAGGTCGTCGACCGCGGCGCGCTGGCGGCCGGTGTCTACGGCGACGCGGCCGAGCCGCTCTACTCCCTGGTGCCGGCCACGATCACGGGCCACACCAACTCGTTCTTCAACCAGTACGGCAACCCGAGCCCGTCCAAGGCCCGGGGCCTGCTGCAGAAGGCCGACATCAACACCCCGGTGAAGCTCACCCTGCACTACACGACGGACCACTACGGACCGGGCACCAAGAAGGAGTTCGAGGTCCTTCAGAAGCAGCTCAACGCGAGCGGCCTGTTCGACGTGTCGATCAAGGGCACGGCCTGGAACACCTTCCGCCCCGCCGAGCAGAAGGGCGCGTACGACGTCTACGGGATGGGCTGGTTCCCGGACTTCCCCGACGCCGACAACTTCCTCACGCCGTTCCTCGACAAGGACAACATCCTCGGCTCGCCGTACGTGAACCCCACCATCAACGACGAGCTGCTCCCGCACTCGCGCCGTGAGGCGGACCGGCTCACCGCCTCCAAGAGCATCAAGAAGATCCAGGACATCGTCGCCGAGGACGTGCCCGTGCTTCCCCTCTGGCAGGGCAAGCAGTACATCGCCGCCCGGGACGACATCACGGGCGTCGAGTGGGCCCTCAACGCCTCCTCGAACCTGCAGCTGTGGGAGCTCGGCCGCGGTGTGAGCGGCTGACCTCCGCGCACACCGGCACACGACCACCGCCGGGCTTCGCTCCACCGATGAACATCAACGACAAGGCACGTTCGTGAAATTGCGCAACCAGTGGCTGGCCCTTCCCCTCACGGGAGGGCTGGCCGCCGCCCTGCTGACCGGCTGCGGCACGGAATCGGGGGGAGCGGGGGAGAACGGCGACTCGGTGGTGATGGGGATGTCGGACGACGTCCTGGCCACCGACCCGGCATCCGGTTACGACCCCGGGTCGTGGCTCCTGTTCAACAACGTCTTCCAGTCCCTGATGAGCTTCCCGAACGGGTCCACGGAGCCGGAGCCCGAGGCCGCCAAGGAGTGCGCGTTCACGGACACGGAGACCAGAGTCTTCGCGTGCACGCTGCGGGACGGCCTGAAGTTCAGCAATGGCAACGCGCTGACCTCGAAGGACGTCAAGTACTCCTTCGACCGCATGATGAAGATCAACGACGACGCCGGACCGGCGATCATGTTCCCGATGCTCGACCGCGTCGAGACGCCGAACGCCAAGAAGGTCGTCTTCAAGCTCAAGTACGCCGACGCGACCTTCCCCAGCAAGATCGCGTCCGGCGCCGGCTCCATCGTCGACCACGCGTCGTACGACATGGACGGGCTGCGCGGGGACAGCGGGGCCACGGGTTCGGGACCGTACAAGCTCGACTCCTTCGACAAGGGGCAGGCGGTGTTCTCGGTCAACCCCGACTACAAGGGCACCGCCAAGGTGAAGAACAAGGGCGTCACCCTCAAGTTCTTCCACGACGACCAGAAGGGCCTGAAGAAGGCGCTCCTGGACGACAAGATCGACATCGCGTACCGAGGCCTCGCCGCCGACGACATCGCGGACATCGAGCAGGACACCTCCAGCGCGAGCCAGAACATCGACGTCGTCGAGGGCACGAGCGCCGAGGTGCAGCACCTGGTCTTCAACATGAAGGACCCGGTCGCGGGCAAGCTGGGCGTCCGCAAGGCCATGGCGTACCTCCTGGACCGGGACGCCCTGGTCAAGGACGTCTACCGGGACACGGCCACGCCGCTGTACTCGATCGTCCCGGCCGGGATCGGCGGCCACAACACCGCCTTCTTCGACACCTACGGCGCCCGCCCGCAGCGCTCCAAGGCCGCTGCCGCGCTGCGCGCGGAAGGCCTGAGCGGCAAGGTCAAGCTCACGCTCTGGTCCACCCCCTCGCGCTACGGCCCCGCCACCGACCAGGAGCTGAAGGCGATCGCCAAGCAGCTCAACGCGAGCGGTCTCTTCGACGCCGACGTGAAGTCGATCGAGTTCGGTCAGTACGAGCGGGACATCAAGTCCGGCAAGTACGGCGTGTACGTCAAGGGCTGGGTGCCGGACTACCCGGATCCGGACAACTTCACGCAGCCGTTCTTCGGCAAGGGCAACGTCCTGAGCAACGGCTACCGGAACAGCGAGATCACCGGGAAGATCATCCCCGGCACCGCGGGCCAGACCGACCGCACCAAGACCGACGAGGACTACTCGAAGCTCCAGGACGTCGTCGCCGACGAGCTGCCGATCCTGCCGGTCTGGCAGGCCAAGCAGTACGCCGTCATCTCCGACGACGTGTACGGCGTGGAGTCGTGCCTCGACGCGTCGACGGTGTTCCGCTTCTGGGAGCTCAGCAAGGCCTGACCGCACGGACGAACGACGAAGGTGGCCGCCCCCACGGGGACGGCCACCTTCGTCGTTCGGTCAAGCAGTTCCTACTGCGCGCCGGGCCGCACCAGACCGCTCTCGTACGCGTACACCGCGGCCTGCACCCGGTCGCGCAGGCCCAGCTTCGTGAGCACATGGCCCACATGTGTCTTGACCGTCGTCTCGCTCACGAACAGGTCCGCCGCGATCTCCGCGTTCGACAGGCCGCGCGCCACCAGCTTGAGGACCTCGACCTCCCGCTCGGTGAGCGTGTGCAAGGTGTCCGGCACCGGCTCGTCGCCCGAGGGGAGATGCTCCGCGTACTTGTCGAGGAGCCTGCGCGTGATGCTCGGCGCGAGCATCGCCTCGCCCGACGCGACCACCCGGATCGCCTGCACCAGTTCGTTCGCCGGGGCGTCCTTGAGCAGGAAGCCACTGGCGCCCGCGCGCAGCGCCTCCACCACGTACTCGTCGAGGTCGAAGGTGGTCAGGACCAGGACCTTCGCCGGTCCGTCCCGGCCGGGCCCGGTGATCTGCCGGGTCGCCTCGACGCCGTCCATCCTCGGCATACGGATGTCCATCAGGACCACATCGGGCTGCAGCGCCCGCACCTGGTCGAGAGCCTGCAGACCGTCTCCGGCCTCGCCGACCACCGCGACGTCCTGCTCGGCCTCCAGAATCATCCGGAACCCCGTGCGCAGCAGTGGTTGGTCGTCGACCAGTAGGACACGGATCGCCACGTAACTCTCCTTCGCTAGCCCGGGGCCATTCTGCCCTGCGTGTCCTCTTCGGACTCGGGCACCCTCACCGCAAGGGGGTACGGCGGGGGAGTCCCACCGAATTCCGGACATACGGCCTGGTGGTCGCACCAGCCGCAGAGCTTCGTGGGCCGGGGGCGCCACTCACCCGTCTCCGTGGCGAGCGTGATCGCCTCCCACAGCGCGTGCAGCTTCCGCTCGACCTGCTCCAGGTCCTCGGTCCTGGGGTCGTACGTGATGACGTCCCCGCTGCCCAGATAGACGAGCTGGAGACGGCGCGGGACCACGCCCTTCAGACGCCACACCACCAAGGCGTAGAACTTCATCTGGAAGAGCGCGCCCTCGGAGTACTCGGGGCGGGGAGCCTTGCCCGTCTTGTAGTCGACGATCCGCACCTCGCCGGTGGGCGCCACGTCCACGCGGTCGATGATGCCGCGCAGCTTCAGGCCCGAGTCCAGCTCCGCCTGCACGAACAGTTCGCGCTCGGCGGGCTCCAGGCGCGTGGGGTCCTCCAGCGTGAACCACCGCTCCACGAGCCGCTCCGCGTCCGCGAGCCAGCGCGCGAGCCGCTCCCCCTGCTCGTCGTCCGCGAACAGCTCCGTCAGCTCCGGCTTGGCCTCGCGAAGGCGGTCCCACTGACCCGGGATCAGGGCCTTGGCGCGCGGCGCGGTCCGCTCGCCCGCGGGCGCGTCGAAGAGCCGCTCCAGGACGGCGTGCACCAGCGTGCCGCGGGTGGCCGCCTCGCTCGGCTTCTCGGGCAGCTTGTCGATCACCCGGAACCGGTACAGCAACGGGCACTGCATGAAGTCACTGGCGCGCGACGGCGACAGGGACGCCGGCCGCACGGCCGTCACGGCACCCTCGGTCCTTGTTTCCATGAGGACAGACCCTACGACCCGCCACTGACAACGGCCGCATACCATCGACGACAGACCCTCTCGCCCTGCATGATCGTGCGTGTACCGCGCCGGACACCTGACAGGGGCGAGGGACGCTTCGAACGAGGGGACACCGGACATCGTGGACGAGAGCGGCGGGAGCGGCAGGCCGCGGTCCGACGGGACGGACGATCGGCGGCCGGGTGCCGCGCAGGGCCCCGGTCACCCGGAATCGACACGTCCGGTGGACACGGCCGCATCGGCGAGGCCCACGCGGGACGACCCCGAGGGCGCGCAGGCCCCCGACGGCGCCGAGAGCGCCCCCGACACCGAGAGCGCCCACGACACGACCCGGTCCCAGGCTCCCGACGGGACACCGCGCCCCACGGAAGAACCCGGCCAACCCGGCGACCGCTTCACGAAGACCCCCCAGGACACGCCCGGGAAGGCATCGCCGCGGGACACCCATCCCGAATACGCGCACGCCACCCACGGCCCCGCCCCGAAGACGACTCCGCCCAACGGAAAGAAGGGACCCGGGGGAGGCCTGCTCATGGGGCGCCCCTTCGGCGTGCCCGTGTACGTGGCGCCCAGCTGGTTCCTCGTCGCCGCCCTCATCACCTGGGTCTTCGGCGGCCAGCTCGACCGCGTCCTGCCCGAACTGGGCGCCGCCCGCTATCTCGTCGCCCTCTTCTTCGCCGTCGCCTTCTACGCCTCCGTGCTCGTCCACGAACTGGCGCACACCGTCGTCGCCCTGCGCTACAAGCTGCCGGTGCGCCGCATCCAGCTCCAGTTCTTCGGCGGCGTATCGGAGATCGAGAAGGAGTCGGAGACGCCGGGACGCGAGTTCGTCCTCGCCTTCGTGGGCCCGCTGCTCTCCCTCGTCCTCGCGGGCGTCTTCTACGGGGGCATGCGCGCCGTCGAGCCCGGCACCGTGCCCGGCGTCCTGCTCGCGGGACTGATGATCTCGAACCTCATCGTCGCCGCCTTCAACCTCCTGCCGGGCCTGCCCCTGGACGGCGGCCGCATGCTCCGCGCGGTCGTCTGGAAGATCACCGGCAAGCCCATGAGCGGCACGATCGCCGCCGCCTGGGTCGGCCGCGCCCTGGCCATCTCCGTCCTGATCGGCCTTCCGCTCCTCAACCAGTCCGGCGCGCTCGGCGGCGAGACCCAGGACATCGGCGGCATGGACACCGTCACGGACGCCCTGCTCGCCGCGATCCTCGCCGCCATCATCTGGACCGGCGCGGGAAACAGCCTGCGCATGGCCCGCCTGCGCCAGCACCTGCCCGAACTCCGGGCCCGCGCCCTGACCCGCCGCGCCGTCCCCGTCGAGACCGACACCCCGCTCTCCGAGGCGCTGCGCCGCGCCAACGACGCCGGGGCCCGCGCCCTGGTCGTGGTCGACGCCGACGGCGACCCGATGTCGGTGGTCCGCGAGGCGGCCATCGTCGGCGTCCCCGAACACCGCCGCCCCTGGGTCACCGTCAGCGGCCTCGCCCAGGACATCACCGAGGGCATGCGGATCTCCGCCGAGCTCGCCGGCGAGGAACTCCTCGACACCCTGCGGGCGACGCCCGCCACGGAGTACCTCGTGGTCGAGGCCTCCGGCGAGATCTACGGAGTACTGTCCGCCACCGATGTGGAGCGCGCCTTCGTCAAGGCGATGGCCCGCCCCAGCTGACGCCGCCACCCTGGTCTTCGGCCCTCGAACGGGCCGGTAGGCTGGTCACATGTCCGAACCGACCGGTGCCGCCCGCCGACGCGGGCCCTTCAAGGTCGGGGACCAGGTTCAGCTGACCGACCCCAAGGGCCGCCACTACACGTTCACGCTCGAGGCCGGGAAGAACTTCCACACCCACAAGGGTTCCTTCCCCCACGACGAGCTGATCGGTGCTCCCGAGGGCAGCGTTGTCCGCACCACGGGAAACGTCGCCTACCTCGCGCTGCGCCCCCTGCTCCCCGACTACGTCCTGTCCATGCCCCGCGGCGCCGCCGTGGTCTACCCCAAGGACGCGGGGCAGATCCTGGCCTTCGCGGACATCTTCCCCGGCGCCCGTGTCGTCGAGGCGGGTGTGGGCTCCGGCTCGCTCAGCAGCTTCCTCCTGCGCGCCATCGGCGACGAGGGAATGCTGCACTCGTACGAGCGCCGCGAGGACTTCGCCGAGATCGCCCAGCAGAACGTGGAGCGCTACTTCGGCTCCCCGCACCCTGCCTGGCAGCTCACCGTCGGAGACCTTCAGGACAACCTGAGCGACACCGACGTCGACCGCGTCATCCTCGACATGCTCGCCCCCTGGGAGTGCCTGGACGTCGTCTCCAAGGCGCTCGTCCCCGGCGGCATCCTCTGCTGCTACGTGGCGACCACCACCCAGCTCGCCAGGACCGTCGAGTCCATCCGCGAGATCGGCGGCTTCAACGAGCCGACCGCCTGGGAATCGATGATCCGCAACTGGCACGTCGAGGGCCTCGCGGTCCGCCCCGACCACCGCATGATCGGCCACACCGGCTTCCTGCTCACCGCCCGCCGCCTCGCGGACGGCGTCGAGCCGCCCATGCGCCGCCGCCGCCCCTCCAAGGGTGCCTACGGCGACGACTACACAGGCCCGAACGCCGACGGGGGCACCCCCCGCGCGGAGAGCTGACGCCCGCACCCGCGGACAGCCGCGTAACGCACAGACGCCGCCGCCGAGTTCCCCCTGAGACCG
>NZ_JBHUZJ010000120.1:0-20864 GCF_042667685.1 Streptomyces sp. NPDC057302
GCCGGCATGTGCCGGCAGGGCCCTCTTCGTGGTCCGGGTGTCGCGTCCCGTGTTTCCCGCGCGCCCCGCGTGTCCCGCTAGACGGGAGTGGAGGCGCCGAGCAGCGCCGACGCCGTCTGGAGCGGGGTGAGGTCGCTCGGGGCGGCGTCCTCGGAGGGGGTGCGGCAGGTGAAGCCCAGTTGCGTCATGGCGCGGGTGACTTCCCCGGCGCTGAAGTCACGACGGTCCTGGCGGGTGATGACCGCCCCCACCTGCTTGATGGGGTAGTGGCGGCGGCCGACGATGACGGAGTCGCCCGTGATGGGCTCGGGCTTGATGCCCTTCATCGCGTCCAGCACCCCACTCTTGGTGAGGTCGAACGGGAAACGGGCGATGACGCAGCGCATGATGCCTCACAGGTGAGGAGAGGGGCCGGTTGAGAGAGGTGGGGCGATCAACGCGTGAGGGCGAGAACGTCCCGTAGGCGGACCTGGTCCGTGTAGGCGGGACCTTCGAGGACGGCGATGAGCTGGGCCCGGGTGATCAGACCCGTGCACTGGTCGTCC
Organism: Streptomyces sp. NPDC057302; assembly: GCF_042667685.1. Taxonomy (NCBI): domain Bacteria; kingdom Bacillati; phylum Actinomycetota; class Actinomycetes; order Kitasatosporales; family Streptomycetaceae; genus Streptomyces; species Streptomyces sp. NPDC057302. The sequence continues at coordinate 546 of NZ_JBHUZJ010000120.1, forward strand.
TCGTCGCACAGGAACAGATGGCCGGCGCCCGAGCCGGACATGACCGACAGAGCCAGTTCGACGGTCATGTCGTCGCGGACCTGAGGTCCGCTCGCGTCCGTGCCGCCGGCGCGCACGGCGCCGTCGGTCAGCGGGACGTCGGCGGTGTCCGCCGGGCGGGGCTGCGTCTGAACCGGTGTCAAAGGTGTCTCCTACAGGGATGGGTGAGCCTGGTGATCGCGAAGCCTAGGCCGCCGAGCTGGAGGCGGAAGGACCCTGGGCGGCGCGGCGCGGAGCCCGGTCGGTGCGCCGGTCCTGGGCGCTGCGGCTGCGGCGGCCCCGGGAGGAGGCCGCGCTGCCGCGCCGCGGACGCTCGGCCGCCGGCATGGTGATGGTGACCGGGACGCCCGAAGGGGTCTGGGCGCCGGTGATACGGCTCAACTCCTCGTCGCCGGAGCGCACCTGGGCGGTCTGCGGGGTGATGCCCGCGGCGGCCATCAGGCGGCTCATGTCGCGGCGCTGACCCGGCGTCACCAGGGTGACGACGCTGCCGGACTCACCCGCGCGGGCGGTGCGGCCGCCGCGGTGGAGGTAGTCCTTGTGGTCGGTGGGCGGGTCGACGTTCACGACCAGGTCGAGGTTGTCGACGTGGATCCCGCGTGCCGCGACGTTGGTCGCCACGAGCACCGTCACATGGCCGGTCTTGAAGTGGGACAGGGTCCGCGTGCGCTGCGGCTGGGACTTGCCGCCGTGCAGCGCCGCGGCGCGCACGCCACTGTTCAGGAGGTGCTCGGTCAGCTTGTCGACGGCGTGCTTGGTGTCCAGGAACATGATCACCCGGCCCTCGCGCGCCGCGATCTCGGTGGTCGTCTGGTGCTTGTCCGCGCCGTGCACGTGCAGCACGTGGTGTTCCATCGTGGTGACGGCGCCCTTGGACGGGTCGACGGAGTGGACCACCGGGTCGGAGAGGTAGCGACGGACCAGCAGGTCGACGTTGCGGTCGAGGGTGGCGGAGAACAGCATCCGCTGGCCCTCGGGGCGCACCTGGTCGAGCAGCGCGGTGACCTGGGGCATGAAGCCCATGTCGGCCATCTGGTCGGCCTCGTCCAGGACGGTGATGCCGACCTGGTTCAGCCGGCAGTCGCCGCGGTCGATGAGGTCCTTGAGCCGGCCCGGCGTGGCGACGACGACCTCGGCTCCGGAGCGCAGCGCACCGGCCTGCTTGCCGATCGACATGCCGCCGACGACGGTGGTGAGCTTCAGCTTCAGGGCGCGGGCGTACGGCGTGAGCGCGTCGGTCACCTGCTGGGCCAGCTCACGGGTGGGGACGAGGACCAGGGCGAGCGGCTGACGCGGCTCGGCGCGCTGGCCTTCCGTACGGGCGAGCAGCGCCAGACCGAAGGCGAGGGTCTTGCCGGAGCCGGTGCGACCGCGGCCCAGTACGTCACGGCCCGCGAGGGAGTTGGGCAGCGTCGCTCCCTGGATCGGGAACGGCACGCTCATGCCTTCGCGGACGAGCGCGGCGAGCAGCGGTGCGGGCATCTCGAGATCGGCGAACGCCTCGACGGCCGGGAGCGCGGGGGTGACCGTGACCGGCAGGGCGAACTCGCCCTGGGGCGCGGACGGTCGGCGGCCGTAGCCGCCAGAGCGGCTCGGAGCGCCGGAGCGGCCGCCGGACGGAGCGCCGAAGCGGCCACCGCCGCTGCGGCCCGAACCCGAGGCAGAGCCCGAACCGGAGCCGTAGCCCGACCCGGAGCCGTAGCCGCCGGAGCGGGCGCGGGAGGAGCGGTCGTTCGTGCGTGTGCGGTTCATGCGGAACCTTCCTTGATGCGGCACGTACCAAGGAAATTCCGCAGCGATGACGCAGCGCGGAGAATCACGAGAACACGGGCCGGGGGAAATGCGTAAAGCGAATCCGGCCTACTGCAGTGTTCTGCGGGCGGATGCGCGGGAACGATTGACGTTCCGGACAGGGGCACGGCGAACTGAAGGTCGATGACACAGTGTTCGCGCTGAGAATCCGAGAATTCGTGGCCCTGGATGCTGCGGGAAATGCACGAGCTGGGGCCCGCACCCCAAGGTGCGGGCCCCAGCTACGAAGTACGCGTGAGCGTCAGGCGGGAACGATGTTCTCGGCCGTCGGGCCCTTCTGGCCCTGGGCGATGTCGAAGTTCACCTTCTGGCCTTCCTGGAGCTCACGGAAGCCCTGGGCGGCAATGTTCGAGTAGTGGGCGAAGACGTCGGGGCCGCCGCCGTCCTGCTCGATGAAGCCGAAGCCCTTTTCCGAGTTGAACCACTTCACGGTGCCAATAGCCATTTTAAATCTCCTTCGGGGCAGTGCCCGGAGCCGCACTGTGCGGACTCCGTGTCGCCGCGATGATTGCCCCGCCGGAAATGACCGGAAATACAAAAGTGCTCCCACCTGCACAGAAGAGCGGGTGAGGGCACTTGAAGTTTTTTGGGAACCACAACTGCAACTGAGATCGACAGTAGCACGGTGCGGTCGGCCCTGTGTGGTAAAAAATGCCGTTCCAGCCGGTGCGCGAGAAACTCTTAGAGCGCCTCACGCTGATTTCTCTCACGGCCGACACACATATTGGTTCACTCGAAACACAGCGTTTCTGCCGCAGCGGGTCGGCCGGCGGATCGCCCCATGGTGTGTGGCGCGATACGGCCGTGAATCCGGAACCTGCCGACGGCCTCCGCACCGGCCGGGCGCAGGCTGACCGCGACGGGGCCCGCGAACGTGTAGCCCTGCTCGGCGGCGTGCCGGTGCACCTGCGCGGCGAGGTGGCGGCTCAGCTCCGGGCCGGTGGTCGTGAGGCGCCGGTGGCTCTCCGGCGGCAGTTCGATGACGAACGCGTTGGGGACGAGCACGCGCTCGTGTCCGAGAATCAACGCGCTGTCGTCGCACTGCCGTCGAAGGGTGGCGACCACTTCGCCGCGCTGGTGCCGGGTCGGGAGCAGCAGGGTCCACAGGGTCGTCGTCCATCGCTCCATGGTGTGTTCGATGAGGCTTGTGAGTCGCATGGCGCTTCGGGTGCCCGGTGCCCCGGGGCACACACTCCCCCAATGGGGTGACCGGCCGACGGGGAGATTCCCGGATCAGGGCGTGGGCGCGGGCCCTGCGCCGAGGACCAGCGCGTAGGGGCCCAGGCCGACCAGGCGGCTGCCGGGAACCTGCTCGCGCCCGACGTAGAGATCGCCGACGGCGCCGGTGTCCGGGTCGAAGGTGACTTCGGTGAGGGTGCCGATGTCCTCGCCGTACTCGGTGAGGACCCGCTTGCCGATGAGCCGCTTGTGCGCTTTGGAGTGCGAACTGCTCCCGGCGGCCTCGGTGGTGGCGCCGGCGTCGATGATCACCGCGTCCGGGCCCACCCCGCGCACCTCGCTCCACGGCACGCTGTCGCCGCCCTTGGCGTCCCGCAGATACAGCTCCGTGATCCGGCGGGTCCGCGGGTCGATGCCGAGTCCGGCCACCTCCCCGGCGGGGCGCGCGTCCTCGGCGCTGATCACCGGGTGCCCGAGTACCTGACTGAGCAGCATCATCGGTCGTCCCCCTTCAGGAACCCCGTCCCGGATCCCGTCCCGAACCCCGTTCCGGATCCCGTCCCAAGCCCCGTCCCGTCCGCCGCGCGGATCCGCTCCCAGGCGGAGGTCAGCGCGCCGAGGTCGTCCACCGCCTGCTCGGCGAGCCGGGCCGGGAGCACCAACGTGTCCCCGGTCATGGCCAGTTGTCCGTGCGTCGGCACGAAGGCCCGGCGTTCGTGGCGGCCCATCGCCTCGGTGGTGGTGATCTCGAAGCCGGCCACCAGGCCACTGGCGCCGCCTTCGACCACCGCGTCGATGACCGTGCCCAGCTCGAGGCCCGCATCGCTCAACACCCGGGCGCCGCGCACCTGTCCGGTGTCGGCCTCGCCCCGGTCCACCACCGCGTCCCGGGCCTGCAGGACCTCGACGGCAGTGATCATCACCGCGTCGGGTCCCAGCGCGTGGACCCCGGACCAGGGCAGGCTCTGCTTGAGCGGACCGGAGAGCAGCCCGCGGCCCGCCAGCGTGAACCCGGTGATCCGTCCGCCCGCCGCGTCGAAGACGGTGTCCTTGACCTGGGCCACCGCCTCCCCGCCGAGCGTGACCACGGGCCGCTTGGTCAGCCCGGCGGCGAGCATCAGCGTCGTCGGTGTCATCGGCGTCGGCGGCATCGGCGGCATCGTCACTGTGTCCTCCCGCGTCCCGCACGGCGACCCCGACGCACCACGATCGCGCCACCGCCCCGGCGCCGGGCCTGGGTCGCCAGGACCGCACCGCCCAGCAGGAGCAGTGCGACCAGTACCACGGCCAGCCACATCCACCAGATCACAGCCGTCCACCTCCCGTGTCGTCCCGCGGTGGACTCGAGTTCCCCGAAAGCAGACAGTCATACGGAGAGTCAAGTCACGGGAATGTAACGGGAGATGGTGGGTAAGAGCCCGTGCACGGCGCGCTCTCACCCCGAGAGCGCCTTGTGTTCCGGGAGTGACGATGGTGGCCTCGACGCCCAGCAGCCAAGCACCCAGGGTGCCGCTCGCCGAGCGGCATACGGACGGCCCCGACATCGCCGCAGCCGAGCCGACGTTCACCGATCCGCCCCTGGCCGCCGCAGGCGGGCAGCGCACCGCCGATCTCCGCGCCCTCTCCAAGACGCTCTTCACCCGCCTCGACGCGCTGGAGGAAGGCACCCCCGAGCACTCCTACGTACGCAACTCGCTGGTGGAGCTGAACCTCAACCTCGTGCGGTACGCGGCGCATCGGATGCGCCCGCGCGACGAGTCGTACGAAGACGTCGTACAGGTGGGCACGATCGGTCTGATCAAGGCGATCAACCGCTTCGAGCTGGAGCGGGGCGTGGAGTTCCCGACCTTCGCGCTGCCGACCATCATGGGCGAGATCAAACGCTTCTTCCGCGACACCACCTGGGCCGTGCGCGTTCCCCGGCGGCTGCAGGAGCTCCGCCTCGACCTGGTGAAGGCCACCACCGATCTCGAGCAGACCAACGGACACGCCCCGACCACGGCCGAGCTCGCCGCGCACCTGGACCTGGACGAGGCCGAGATCAGCGAGGGCCTCACCGCTGCCAACGGCTACACCACCTCTTCCCTCGACTTTCCGGCCGACGGCGTCGACTCCGACGACACGCTGGCCGACCACGTGGGCTACCGCGACCCGGAGCTGGACAAGGTCGAGGACCTGCACAGCCTCAAGCCGCTCATCGCCGCGCTGCCGGAACGCGACCGCAAGATACTCGCGATGCGATTCGCCGCCGACATGACGCAGAGCGAGATCGGCGCGGAGCTCGGCATCTCCCAGATGCACGTCTCGCGCATCCTCAGCCGGGTGCTCGGACGGCTGCGGGTCAAGCTCCTCGACAAGAGGTAGCGGCGGCCCGCGGGCGGTCGCGAGCGGCGCCGGGCTGTTTCGGGAGAGGCCACTGGGCTGATCTCGGTACGATGGCTCTTGGGGGTGCGATGTCCACTGAGACCCATCGCCTGACCATCACCGAGCTCGCGAGTTGCTCCGACTCCGCGGTGCTTCGGGTCAGCGGCGAGCTCGACCAGTCCTGCGAGGAGTTCTTCCTGCGTACCCTCGGCGCCTCCGTCGAGGCCGGGCACCGGCATCTGGTCCTGGACGTGACGGCGCTGATGTTCTGCGACTCGCGCGGCCTGAACTGCCTGCTCGCCGTCCGCTACCTGCTCGCCCGCCGCGAGGGCAGGCTGCTGCTCGCGGGAGCGGGGCGCCGCCTGTCGGAGATGCTGGCGCTGACCGGCAGCACGGAACTGCTCCCCGCCCACCGCACCGTCGGCCACGCCCTGCTGACCCTCCCGGAGGACGAGCGCCCCCAGTGGCCGCCGAGGGCGCCCTAGCCCGCCCCGCCGCCCGCCCGCTACTCCGTGCGCAGCGCCGTGGCCGTGCGGGCCCTGGCCGCCCAGCCCGCGGGCAGCAGCGCCCCGAGAAGCGCGATGAACACCCCGGCGAGCCCCAGCAGGACCAGCTGCGACGTCTCGTACACGTCGAGGACCGACGGCGGCAGACCCGTGCCCGCGGCGCGCCCCATCACCGGCAGCACGAGGCCGTGCAGGGCGAACCCGGCGGGCACCCCCACGAGCCCGCCGACCACACCGATCCCCGCCACCGACGCGAGGACGAGCCCGACGGTCTGCCGCGGTGACATGCCCAGCGCCTTGCAGACGCCGAGGTCGTGGACGCGCTCCCGGGTGTCGAGGACGACGGAGTTGAGCACGCCGAGGCCCGCCACGCAGACCAGCATCAGGGTGAGCAGCACCGCCATCGCCTTCAGGACGAGAACCGTGCCCTCCTGCTCGGACGGCGTGTTGGCCATGGCGTCGCCGCCCAGCGGCCTGAGCCGCGCGGCGAGCTTCTCGGCGTACGCGGCGGGGGAGACGCCGCTCTCGACCTCGACGAGGAACGTCTGGGGCTCGGCCTTCGGGAAGGCGCCGATGTCCGCGTGCAGGTGCAGGCCGTCGTCCGAGGTGTCGAAGGCCTCGCCGACGATCCGCAGGGTCCGCGCCTGCCCTTCGAGGGTCACCCGCACGGTGTCGCCGATCTCGGTGCCGGTGCTCTCCAGGAAGCGCGAGGACACCACCAGCTGCCCGGCGCCGGTGATCCAGTGCCCGGCGATCATCTCGTAGCTCCCAGACCCGGTGTCGCCCTCGTAGAGGCTGGCCTGGACCGGCCCCGAGATCCCGCCCACGGTGACCTCGGTCTGCGTCAGGCCGTAGTACGAGGCGGTGCCCGCCTGCGCCTCGACAGCGGCCCGCACCTTCGCCGGGTCGGCGGCCGGGGGAGCAGCCCGGCCCCCCTTGGAGCGGGGCTCTCCGGGGCCTTCTCCGGGACGGGGCTCCCCGGGGCCTTCGGGCGGCCCGCTGCTGAACACGGTGACGGCGGCGCGCTCCTCGGGATCCGAGGCGTCGCCGACCGCGCCGAGCGACGCCGTGAGACCCACCGCGAAGGTCGCCGCGACCGTGCCGAAGGCCACCGCGAGCAGCATCGCGACCGTACGGACGGGGTGCGCGAAGGGGCTGGCGAGACCGTAGGTCACCGCACGCGGCAGCGGAAGGCGCCCCGCGGCCCGGTGTGCCCACTGACCGCGCCCCGTGCGCGGCGCCCGGCCCACCGCGATGGCCTCGACCGTCCGCAGCCGCCCGGCCCGCAGCGCGGGGACCAGCGCCGCGACGCCGACGACGAGCAGCGCGGCACCGGGCACCACGATGTCCACCCACCAGGCCACCGAGAGCGAGGCCGTGCCGTACACCTCCTCGGTGTCCTCCAGGAGCGGGACGGCCAGCAGGTTTCCGAGCACGACCCCCAGCGCGATGCCGACGCCCGCCGGGATCAGCGCCTGGGCCACATAGGCGCGCACGACCTCGCCCGGTGTGAAACCGATCGCCTTGAGGATGCCGATCCTGCGCAGGCTCGTGCCGACCGCACCACTGATCACACTGCCGACGATGATCACGGACATCGCGATGCCGAGCACACCGAACGCGATCAGGAACGGGATCGTCGGCGCCGCGCCCTGATCGGCGGCGCGCTTGGTGTCCAGATAGGACTGGGTGCCGAGCAGCGCCCCTGAGGGCACCGCGTCGGCGAGCTTCTTGCGGGCGTCGGCGAGCTGCGCCTTCGTCGCCGCGGAGTCGAAGCGGTAGAGCATCTGGGCCGTGACCGGACCGTCCTTCGACGCCAGCGCCCTGACCTGCGCGGGCGTCGCCCAGGCGCCGGCGGTCCTACTGACCGACACGGCGAGGCCGACGATCTTGAGGGCCTTGGCGCCCGCGGCGTCCGACGCCCTCAGGGTGGAGCCGAGCTCGAAGGCGGGTCCGGCGAAGGACTCGTCGAGCACGATCTCCCCCGGTTTCGCCGCCCACCGGCCGGACTTCAGGTCCAGGTCGTCCACGGCGCCGTGCGCGGTGGAGCGCCCGGCCAGCGTCAGGGTCGGCACCCGGCCGCCGTCCGGTGCCACCGGGCGGATCGTCGTGAGCGGGTAGGGCCCCGCGGTCGCGGTGACGCCGTCCAGCCGTCCGGTGGCCTCGATCCGCGCCGCGCTCGCCCCGGCCGGATCGAACTGGGCGGTGAGGTGCGCGCCGTGCTGCTGCGCGAAGGCGTGGTCGAAGGGGGCGTTCGCGGCGACCATGAGGGACCCGGCGACGACGGCCGAGGCCACGGCCATCATCGTGGCCACGGCGATCACCAGGGTCTGCACCCGGCGCCGGCCCACCCCGGAGCGCACGACGCGGCCCAGCGCTCCGCCGCCGACGCGGCTCATCGCAGCGCCTGCGCAGGGGTGTCGAGGGCGACGTGGCCGTCGACCAGGTGGATCGTGCGGCTCGCGCAGGCCTCCGCGAGCGCCAGGTCGTGCGTGACGAGGACGATCGTCTGCCCGCCGCGGTGCAGTTCCACGAGCAGCTCCCGCACGTCGTGGCCCGACGCGGTGTCCAGGGCGCCGGTCGGCTCGTCGGCGAGGAGCAGCGCGGGGCGGTTGACCAGCGCCCGTGCGACCGCGACGCGCTGGCGTTCACCGCCGGAGAGGCGGCCCGGATAGGCGCGGGCGTGCTTCTGGATGCCGAGGATCTCCATCAGCTCGACGGCGCGGGACGCCGCCTTCTTCCGTGCCGTACCGGTCAGTTGGGCGGGCAGCTGGATGTTGTCGGCGACGGTGAGGTCGTCGAGCAGGTTGAAGAACTGGAAGACCATGCCGACCTGTTCGCGGCGGAAGCGGGCGAGCGCGTGCTCGCTCAGCCGGTCGATGCGCCGCCCCGCCACCGTGACCGTGCCGTCCGTCGGCTTGTCCAGGCCCGCGACGAGATTGAGGAGCGTGGACTTGCCGCTGCCGGACGGTCCTGTCACCGCGAGGGCCTCACCCCGGGCGACGCTCAGGTCGAGCGGTCCCAGCGCGGGCGCGCCCGCGCTGTCGTAGCGCTTGGCCACGTCCTTCAGTTCGATCACGTGAGTCATGGCAGGTGTCCGTCCTCGCGGTCGGTGGCTCATGGTCGGTGGCTCGTGCGGTGGCCGGCCCGGCTCAGCGAACTTAGGAGCGCAGGGCTTCGGGGCGCGTCGGCCGCGGCGCCGACATCCGGTGCTCCGCGCGAAGGACCCTGCCGCGGGGTCCTCACAGCGACGTACTCCCGCGGGACGGCACCTTCGCCGCGCAGGCTGATGCGGACCGGAGCGGGCGGGTCGCACAATGTGCCGGTGGACACGGGAGAGCGGCGTGGACGGCGTCAGCAACTGCGCGACGCGTTCCGGCCGGAGGAGCGGCCCGCCCCGCTCTCGCGCCGGGCGGTGCGGATCGATGCGGCCCTCGCGGTGCTGCTCATGGTCATCGCCCTGATCGTGGCGGCGCGTTACCCCACCAGCGGGCCCGCCACGATCGGGCAGGACGTCTCGTCAGGTCCTCCCGGGCCGCCTGCGGCGCCCGAGCCGCCGCCTCCGGGGCCCGGGGTCCGGATCCACGAGGAGCAGTACGCGGCGCCCTGGATGCTCGTCGCCCTCTCGGCGCTGCCGCTCGCGGTCCGGCGCCGGTATCCGCTGTCCGCGTTCGCGGCGGTCCTGGGCGTGGCGCTGGTCATCGGCGAGGACAGGACCTCCTGGATCAACGTGCTGACCTGCGTCATCGGTGCCTACAGCGCCGTCATGTACAGCCGCTACCGGATGCGGGCGATGCTGGTGCTGCTCATCGCCGCGGTCCTGGCGGGCATCGGCTTCCGGGACACGGAACCCGTCCTGCCCGGCTGGTCGAGCCCGGCGGTCGTCCTCCTGGTGGCGGGGGTACTGGCGGGCCTCGTCCGGCTCTGGCAGCGGCAGTTGACGGCGAGCAAGGACCGGTACGCGAAGCTGGAGCTGGCGCAGTCGCAGGCCATGCGCCGCGCGGTGGACGAGGAGAGAAACCGCATCGCCGCAGAACTGCACGACGTGGTGACCCACAATGTGAGCGTGATGGTCATCCAGGCGGGCGCGGCACGCAAGGTGATGGACGCGGCACCGGAACGCTCGAAGGAGGCGCTCCTCGCGGTCGAGGCCGGAGGCCGGGCCGCGATGGCCGAACTGCGCCATGTGATGGGCCTGTTGGCTGCCCCGGACACCGGCAGACCCGACAGCCCGGCGGACGGTCTGGAACCCCAGCCGGGTCTCGGACAGCTCGACGCCCTGATCGAACGCGTGCGTGCCGCGGGGACACCGGTCGCCGTCACCGTGGACCTGCCACCCGATCCGCTGTCACCCGGCCTGCACCTAGCGGCCTACCGCGTCGTCCAGGAAGCCCTGACCAACACGATCAAACACGCGCCCGGCGCCGAAGCCGCCGTCACCATCGGCTGGACCGAAGGCCACCTGGAGATCGAGGTCATCGACACCGGAGGCGCGCGGGAGGCCCCGCCGGGCACAGCGTCGCCGGACACCCCGGCGACGGGCGGCAACGGCCGCGGTCTCATCGGTCTGCGCGAGCGCCTCGCGGTCTACGGCGGCGAACTCACCGCCGGGCCGACCCTCACGGGCGGCTACCGCATCGCGGCCCGAATACCCTGGAGCACGGCATGAGTTGGCCCCCGCTGCGTATCGTCATCGCCGACGACCAAGCCCTCGTACGCACCGGTTTCGGGATGATCCTGGCCGCTGACGGCATCGAGGTGACGGCCGAGGCGGCCGACGGGGCAGAGGCGGTCGCCGCCGTCCGGCGCACGCGGCCCGACGTCGTACTCATGGACATCAGGATGCCGCTGATGGACGGCATCGAAGCCACTCGGCGCATCCTGGGCGGCGAAGGCCCGCACGCGACGCGGGTCATCATCCTCACCACGTACGACCTCGATCATTACGTCTACGCGGCGCTCACCGCGGGCGCCAGCGGCTTCCTGCTCAAGGACGTCACCCCCGAACACCTGGTGGCCGCCGTACGCCTGGTGCAGTCCGGGGACGCCCTGCTCGCGCCGACGATCACCCGCCGCCTCATCGAACGCTTCGCCACCCAGGAGGAGAGCGAACCCGCCACCCTCCACCGCGATCTCTCCGGCCTGACGCCCCGCGAGCTCGAGGTGCTGCGCCTGCTCGCGACGGGCCTCAGCAACGCCGAGCTCGCCGACCGCCTGTTCCTCAGTCCCACCACGGTCAAGACGCACATCGGTCGCATCCTGTCCAAACTGGACCTTCGCGACCGCGTCCAGGCCGTCGTGCTCGCCTACGAGAGCGGCCTCATCTCACCCGGCGGCCGGGGCGAGGGCGCCTGACTCAGCGGCGCCCCCGGATGCTGCGGAACAGCCGCTTGGCCTGGGCCCGGTTCCTGGGGTCGGCCGAAGCCCGGCGGGCCTGGCTGATCGCGCGCTGCCCCTGCGGGCTCCGGACGAACTGCTTGATGCGACTGATGATTCCGGCCATGCCGACTCCTAAGACGAGAGAACCGACAGCGTACGACGGGGTGTTCGCGCGGCCCGCCGGTGTGCGGCCTCTGTCAGGGCCACCGGCGGCAGGAATGGTCCGTTGGCCCCCGTGTGGCACGGCGTGACGGTGTGAGAATGGGCCAATGGCACAGTGAAACTGGTACGGGTTGAGCCAGCAGGGCTTCGGATGGTGTGATGTGGCTGTCGATGGCGCCGCGGATTCCCGTGGCGCCTTTTGCATGGGGACAGGTCGAGCTGGACGCGAAAGGGGCGGGGAAGCCGTGCTGAAGAGGGTGTTCGTGGCGCCGGATCCGGGGCGGGTGCGGTTGCGGTTCGCCGTGCGGGCCGTCATCGGCATCGCGCTGGCGGTGTCCGTGTGCGGTCTGGCCGGGCACTCGCTCGTCGCGGCGATCACCGGTGGGCTGGCCGCGCTGCTCGCCCTCTTCACCGTGGGCGACGCGACCGTGAAGGGGCAGGCCCTCACCACGGCTCTGCTGTCCGTGGTCGGGTTCCCCGTGCTGGCTCTCGCGGCGGTGCTGCACGACGTACCGGTGGCGCGGGACGTCGCCTTCCTCGCCGTGCTGGGCGCGGGCGTGTACGCGCGGCGGTGGGGGCCGCGCGGGCACTCGCTCGGGGTGTTCGCGTTCATGATGTTCTTCGCGACCCAGTTCCTGCACACGGTGCCGGGGCAGCTGCCCGAGCTGTTCGCCGCCGTCCTGCTCTCGCTGTGCGCCTCGTCCGCCGTCCGGTTCGGGCTGTGGTGCTACGAGCGCCGCCTGCCGCCCGCCGTCGTGCCCGCGGTGCCCGGGGGCAGGGGCCTCGCCAGGACGACCACCCGGCAGGCGGTCCAGGCGACGCTCGGCGGCGCCTTCGCGCTCGCCGCGGGGCAGGTGCTCTCCCACGAGCGGTGGTACTGGGCCGTCGGCGCGACCTGGTGGGTGTTCGTGAACACCGCGTCGAGCGGCGAGACGCTGGTGCGCAGCTTCCGGCGGGTGCTCGGCACGGTCATCGGCATCGGCGCCGGCTTCGTCCTCGCCGTCCCGCTGCACGGTGCGCCGGTGCCCTCGGCGCTCATCGTCGCCGTCAGCATCTTCGGGATCTTCTACACGGCCGCCGTCTCCTACACCTGGATGATGCTCGCGGTCACCGTCATGGCCGGGGTGCTCTACGGGCTGCTCGGCGTGCTCAACCCGGGGCTGCTCGCGCTGCGCGTCGCGGAGACCGGCGTGGGGGCGCTGGGCGCCGTCCTCGCCGTACTCCTCGTGCTGCCCGTCACCACACACGCCACGACGCACGCCTGGATCGAGCGCGCCCTGCGGTGCGTGCACGCCTGCGCCGAGGAGGCCGCGGCCCGGCTCGCCGGTTCCGAGCACGCCGACCCCGCGCCGCGCGTCGCCGAGCTGGAGCAGCTCCTGGGCAGGGTGCGGTTCTCGCTCGCCCCGCTCGTGCACCCGTTCAGTCCGCTGCGGGCCCGCAAGGAACGCGCCCGGCAGGTGCTCGCGCTGCTCGACGCCTGCGCCCACGAGGTGCGCGGGCTCGCCTCGATCGCCGCGGACCCCGAGGCCTCGCACGACGACAGGCTCGCCGCGGCCTGCTGGCGCGTGGAGGCCGCCGTGGAGGCGCTCACCGCTCCGCAGGCTCCGGGCGGACCTGCCGCCGACGCCCTTCCCCTGCCGCACCCCTCCGCCGTCGAGCCCGTGCTGGCCCATCTGCACGGCCTGGAGAAGGCACTGGTCGAACTGGCCGTGCCGCTGCGCAGCCCGACTCGTACGCCCCTGATCGGGGCCTGAGCAGGCATCATCCCCTCGGTCGCCCGAAGTCGGACCGGTCACATCAATCGACGACTCCGGCCGATGAGACATGAGTGGCCCCTCACGTGGTAGACGAACTTCCGCTCCTTCGGACGCCGGGCCAAGCCGTGCGCCTCCGCCCGGAGGCGCACGGCGGACCGTGAGGCGCGCGACTGAGAGGGATGCTGACCATGCAGGAGGAATCACCGTCGATCGTGCATGACGTGTCGATCGCGGCAGCGGTCGGACGACACGCGCTGCCGAACCGGCTCTGCACCGCCTTCACGGAGTCCCTCGGCGCCCAGCGGGCCGCCCTGTCCTGGCTGCCACGGCTCGAGGACTGGCAGCTGCTGCACGCCACCGACGAACCCGCCCTCCAGGCCGAGGCCGCGCAGTTCACCCGCGCGGAAGGCCCCTCGGTCAGCGCGGCGCTCGGGATGCGGCCCGTGTTCGTGCCGGACCTGCGCGACTACCCGTGCCGCACCGGACCGCCCCTGTCGGAGGAACTGCCCGACACCCGGCGAGTCCTCGCGCTCCCCCTGCACTCCCGCCACACCCCGGTCGGCGTGCTGTGTCTCTACTACACCGAGCACACCGACGTGACCTCCACCCACATCGCGCACGCGCAGCGCGCCGTCGGGCTCGCCCTCGAAGCACTGCTGCGCTGGCGGCCCGTGCACGCGGGCACCGGCTGCCGACGCCCCGTGTGGACCACCAGCACCCGCGCGGCGCGCTGGGAACGCATCCACCAGGCGGCCGACTACGTAGCCGCCCGCCAGGACAGCGCCGTCGCCGAGGGGTTGGCGTGGCTCCAGGGGGTGAGCGCCCGTGACGGACTCTCGCTGCTCGACGTCGCCGACACCGTCCTGCAGCCCTCCCGCGCTCAGCACGCCGACGCGCCCGAAGGGAGGAACGGTCATGAACGAGCCCGTGGAAGTGCTGCTTGACCGAGTCCAGGACCGTGGAGGCTACAGGGAGCGCCGAGCGGCCGCCGGCGCCGTGCAGAGCGTCCTGGAGGTCCTGGGCGCGCACCTGGTGGGGGACGACCGCACGGATCTCGCCCGACTGCTGCCCCGGCAGTACGGCCCCCTGCTCACCGAGGGAGCCCCGGCCGGCGAACCCCTGACGCCCGCGGCCTTCATCGACGCGGTGGGCGCACACGTCGACGTCGACGCGGGCCAGGCCCGCCGCGCCGTCACCGCGGTGCTCGCCACGCTCGCCGAAGTCACCGACGACGCACTGCTGCGCCGCATCCTCACGCAGCTTCCACCGGGGCACGCCGGTCTTTTCGGTCGTACGGACCCCACATGAGCCCCGCGCACCGCATGCAGTCGCGCCGAACGGGCAATCGAAAGCGCAGACAGAACACCCCCTAGAGGGAATCCCCTGAGTGGAGGCTCGTGATGGCACGGACAGTTCCGCAGGGCAAGACCGTGAAGGGCAAGGCCCTGAAGGGGACGGAGAGCCGCAGCGCTCCCGGTGCGCCCCCGCTCTCCAGGTGGGCGCGCGGCGTGGCCATGCTCCTCGCCTTCGCGGGGACGGTGGCCTTCGCCGTGCTCCTCGCCCGGCTGACGCTGGAGCCCTCGGCCGCCTCCGAATCCCTGACGCACAGCAATCTGCGCCCCGGCGACTCGATCCGTGACTATCTCGCACAGCCCGCGTTCCGCGACACCGTCAAACAGCTCGGCGGCAACATCGTCCTCGGCCTGCCGTTCGGCATGCTGCTGCCGGTGCTCGTGCCCCGCGCCCGGGGTCTCCTGCGCGTCATCGCCGTCACGGCACTGGTGATGCTGCTGGTGGAGCTCGCCCAGGGGTTCCTCGTCACCGGCCGGGCCTTCGACGTCGACGACGTCCTGCTCAACACGTCCGGCGCCGTGCTCGGTTACCTGCTGATCGGCCGCAGGCTGGGCCGTGCGGTGCATCCCCGCCGCCGGCACTGGTGGCACCGCTTCTCCAAGCGGCCCACCGCCGTCGGCTGACCACACGGCACGGGCCCGCGGGTCAGGCGTCAGTGGTGCGCACGGTCAGGTGGCCGATGGCCTGCGGGTCGAGGCCGGTGAGGCGGGCGATGCGCGGCGCGGGGACTCCCGCGGCCAGCGCCCTGTGGACCAGGGCCTCCCAGTCCTGGGTCGTCTCCCGGTATTGAAGGAGTTCGCCCTCCACGTCCGTGACGGACTGGGGCGCGCACTCCTGCTGGACCCGCAGCGCCTCCTCCTCGCTCAACGGCACGAGCAGGCGCTCGGCACCCTCGGGGATGAACGCCTGCGCCTCTGCGGGCAGGATCCTGACCAGTTCGGACGAGGCCGCCACGTCGTGCGCCTGTAGCCAGCCGTGGACCGCGGGGGTCTCCGTGCACTGGAGGGCGCCGACGGCGGCCAGCGCCGTACCGAGGCGGGGGTGCTGGTCGGGAAGGAGGAAGAGGTAAGCGTCGTCGGCCATCGCGGGGAAATCGCCTTCTCGGTCGGACATCAGCGGCGCAGTGATGTTAGCGCCAAGAGAGCGGCCGGACCCGGGCTTTCCTTCCTGGTCCCCCTGCCGGGGTGCTCTCAGCGGGTGGTGAGCATCCCGGCGCGCAGGCGGGCCAGGGTCCGGGTCAGGAGACGCGAGACGTGCATCTGGGAGACGCCGAGGCATTCGCCGATCTGCGACTGGGTGAGCTCGTCGACGAACCGCAGACGCAGGATCTGCCGGTCGCGGTCACTGAGTTGGGCGAGCAGCGGGGCCAGGGCGTGGAAGTCCTCCACGAGCTCCATGGCGGGGTCCTCCGCGCCGATGAAGTCGGCCAGGGCCGCCTCGCTGTCGTCGCGGTCGCCGTGGACGGTGGCGTCCAGGGAGGTGGAGTTGTAGCCGTTGGAGGCCGTGCGGGCCTCGATGACCTCGTCCTCGGTGAGGTCCATCAGCTCGGCCAGCTCGCTGACCTTGGGGGAGCGGCCCAGACGGGTGCTGAGCTCGTCGGTGGCCTTGGCGAGTTCGACGCGGGCCTCCTGGAGGCGGCGCGGAACATGGACGGCCCAGGAGGTGTCGCGGAAGAACCGCTTGATCTCACCGACGATGTACGGCACGGCGAACGTGGCGAACTGGACCTCGCGGGAGAGCTCGAAGCGGTCGATGGCCTTGATCAGGCCGATCGTGCCGACCTGGACGATGTCCTCCATGTCGTTGCTGCGGTGACGGAATCGCCCGGCCGCGTACCGGACCAGCGACATGTTCATCTCGACGAGGGTGTTGCGGGCGTACTGGTGCTCGGCGGTGCCCTCTTCGAGCTCGGCGAGCTTGGTGAAGAACAGCTTCGACAAGTCGCGGGCGTCCTTGGGCCCGACCCCCTGAGGGGAGGCGATCTCCGGCAGTTCCGCGATGCCGGTGTCCGTGGATGTCCCGGTGGCCGTTGTCATGATTGCCTTCCCTGTCCGCACCGGCCCTCCGTCGTCCCCCCGGCCGGTGAGGCGCACGTACCCAGTCGCTGGAGCTTCATGCGCCCCACTGTGCAACAAGATCCGTTATGTGTCGTGGTGTTACAGGTGGCGCATTGCCGGGCAAGTGTGCATCTCGGACAGCGGCCACCCATAATCCGGACAGCGGCCACCCCGTACGAGGAGGGCTCATGAAGACGCACGGGATGCGACTGGACACCGGACCGTTCGAGCAGACGGTCTTCGACAAGCGACCGGAAGCCGTCGCCGACGCGCGGGACTTCGCCCGCGCCTTCATGGCGGGGCTGCACCCTGCCGTGGGCACGCAGGACGCCGCGAGCATCGAACTCGCGGTCTCCGAACTGGTCACCAACGCCGTACGGCACGCACACGGGACGTCGTGCTCCCTGCAGCTGCACGCGCAGCCGGACGGCATCGCCGTGGTGGTCGGCGACGCCGATCCGCGTCCGCCGCGGGAGCGGGCCCCCGACCTGGCCGGTGGTACCGGCGGGTTCGGCTGGCCCATGGTCAAGCACATGGCCAAGGCGGTCAGCGTGACCTGCGGGCCGAACGGCAAGACCATCCGGGCCGTCCTGCCCCGATGAAGGCCGCCCGCCGTGCGGTGCGCGCCGGGCGGTGAGGCGCGGCTCGGGGCATGGCACCGGGCGCGGGGCATGAGAGTGTGCTTCTCGGGCAGGAGAGGTCAATGGACGACCTGTCTCAGCTACTCCAACAGACCATGCGCCGCCGCCATCTGACGCCGCAGGCGATCGCGGACAAGACCGGGATCCGCACCCCGCGCATCCGGGCCTTCGCCGAGGACGGCGCCGAGGGGCCCGTCCGCCCCACGGACGAGGAACTGGCGGAACTGGCCGGCGCGCTCGCACTCCCCGCCATCAAGGACGCCACGCCGCCCACGACCGCGGCGACTTCTCCTTGACCGCCTCTCCCGCCCCCTGACCGACCGCCTCTCCCTGACCCGGGAACCCCACGCCGACCTGTTGCGCACGGCCACGGTGTGGACGACTCGCCCGCTTCTGAGGCACGTTCACCGGGCACCCACAGGGTGGATCACCCTGTGTGAGGGGTAACTCCGCGGCTAACAGACGTGCGGGCCGCGCGGGAGCGGTCCGTGCCCCCGAGCCGCCCCAGGGGACGCACCATGCGGAATTTCCTGCGCAGGGCCGGATACGGAGCTTCTGCGGACCGCGGCACGCGCAGTGCCGACATCACGGCCGACGTCCCGGCCGACCTCCATCAGCGTGCCGCCGACACGGGTTGCCCGGAGCGGGCCGCGGGCCACGGGGAAGCCGCACGGCCGTCGGCGCCGCACCCCGCGGACGTGCCGCTGGCGGGGCCCGCCCTGCGCCGCGCCGCCGCCGAGTTCATCCGCCTCCACCACGGCGAGGCCCACCGCGGCGACCCCGCACCACGGATCGCCCAGGTGTGCACGGAGATCGCGGCGACGGGAACGTACCGCCACACCCACGACGAGCTCGTCTTCGGCGCCCGGCTCGCCTGGCGCAACGCGGCGCGCTGCATCGGACGCCTCTACTGGCGCTCCCTGCGGGTCGTGGACCGCAGGGAGCTGACGGCCGCCGGGGACGTGGCCGCCGCGTCGGCGGACCATCTGCGGGAGGCCGTCAGCGACGGGCGCCGGATCAGGCCCCTCATCACCGTCTTCGCCCCCGACGCGCCGGGCCGTCCGGGGCCCCGCATCTGGAACGAGCAGCTCATCCGGTACGCCGGGTACCCGCGCCCCGGCGGAGGCGTCGTCGGAGACCCGCGCAACGTCGGCCTCACCGCGTTCGCGCGCGGCCTCGGCTGGCCGGGCGGCCGGGGCAGCCCCTTCGACGTACTGCCCCTGGTGATCCAGGGCGCCGACGAGGTGCCCCACTGGTTCCGGCTGCCGTCCGACGCCGTGCTCGAAGTCCCGATCCAGCACCCCGACCACGCCTGGTGGGCCGACCTCGACCTGCGGTGGCACGCCGTGCCCGCGCTGGCCTGCATGTGCCTGGAGATCGGGGGTGTCTGCTACCCGGCGGCGCCCTTCAACGGCTGGTACATGGGCACCGAGATCGGCGCCCGCAACCTCGCCGACAGCGACCGCTACGACCTGCTGCCGCGCGTCGCCGAACGGCTCGGGCTCGACACGGCGAGCGACCGTTCCCTTTGGAAGGACCGCGCCCTCGTCGAGCTCAACCGGGCGGTGCTGCACTCCTTCGACCTGGCCGGCGTCACCATGTCCGACCACCACACCGAGTCCCGGCGCTTCCTGACCCACCTGGGCCGCGAGGAGAGCAAGGGCCGAGCGGTCGGCGCCGACTGGTCCTGGATAGTGCCGCCCTTGTCCGGCAGCACGACACCGGTCTTCCACCGCACGTACGACACGGTGGAGCGCCACCCCGCTTACGTCCACCATCCCGAGGCCCTCGCCAGGACGCGCGGCGAGTGCGGCGACGCGGAGGCGCTGGACGCCTCGGTCTAGGGCGGGTCCCTGCCGGGGGTCCATGACGCCCCCGTCCGCAGCGCCTTGGTCTAGACCGCCTGCTAGCGTCTGGCGCACGAGCGGCCTCGGGACCCGGCGCTCGGTCGAGTCGAGAGGGGAACGCAGTGGGCGGCAGGTACGGGAGCGGTCAGCGGGCGTACATCGGATCCTTCACCGCGGCGGGCGGGAGCGGGATCCTTACGGCGGCCGTTGACGCGGACAGCGGTGCGCTCACCGTTCTCGGTGCCACGGACACGGTCGCCGACCCCTCCTACCTCGCCCTTTCGGCCGCGGGCGACATGCTCTACGCCGTCAGTGAGACGACCGACGGAGCCGTCGCCGCCTACCGCCTGAGCGGCGACAAGGCCGAGCAGGCCGGCACGCCGGTGGCGGTCGGCGGGGCCGCGCCCACCCATCTGGCGCTGCACGCCGGGCACGTCCTGACCGCCAACTACGGCTCCGGCAGCGTCACCGCCCTGCCCGTGCGCTCCGACGGCAGCCTCGCCGCCGCACCCTCCGGCGTCCTCGCGCACACCGGCTCCGGGCCCCACCCGCAGCGCCAGCAGAGGCCGCACGCCCACCAGGTCCTGCCCGACCCGAGCGGCCGCTGGCTGGTCAGCGTCGACCTCGGCACCGACTCCGTACGCGTCTGCGAGCTCACGGCGGCGGGCGAGCCGACCCTCCACCGCGAGGTGGCGCTGCGGCCGGGATCGGGCCCGCGGCACCTCGTGTTCCACCCGCGCGGCGATCGCGCGTACGTCCTGAACGAGCTCGCCCCCACCGTCACGATCTGCGCCTGGGACGCCGCCGATGGGGCCCTCAAGCCGCTCGGCGAGGCGGCCGTCCTGCCGGGCCCCACGGACGGTGACGGCGAGGCCTTCCCCTCGGAGGTCGTCATCGCCCCCGACGGCCGCTTCCTGTGGACCGCCACCCGCGGCCAGGACGTCATCTCGGTGCTCGCGCTCGACGGGGCGGGGGACAGGCCGCGCCTCACCGCCACCGTCCCCTGCGGCGGTCACTGGCCGCGTGACCTGGCCATCGACCCGTCGGGGCGGTTCCTGTACGCGGCCAACGAGCGCTCCGGCGACGTGACCTGGTTCGCCCTGGACCCGGAGACGGGCATCCCGCGGCGCGCGGGGTCGGTGGAGGCCCCTGCCGCTTCCTGCGTGATCTTCGGCTGAGCCGCTCCCCGCGTACGCCGATGGGCCCGCCCCCTGCATCAGGGG
>NZ_JBHUZJ010000121.1:0-20777 GCF_042667685.1 Streptomyces sp. NPDC057302
GGACCGGATTTCCCGGTCCGGCCCCGCGCTAATTCTGCTGGCCCGGGATCGAATGCGGGACACCGGCCGGGCGGGAAAGGCTTGTTCGATCAGGGGCGGATGCGGGGCACCGGCCGGGTGGGAAAGGCTTGTTCGTCCAGAGACGGATGCGGGACACCGGGCGGGCGGGAAAGGCTTGTTCGATCAGGGGCGGATGCGGGGCAGCGGCCAGGTGGGAAAGGCTTGTTCGTCCAGAGACGGATGCGGGGCACCGGGCGGGCGGGAAAGGCTTGTTCGATCAGGGGCGGATGCGGGGCACCGGGCGGGTGGGCGGGAAAGGCTTGTTCGGCCGGAGGCGGATGCGGGGGACGAGGGGGCTGGTGGGAGCCGAGCGGCTAGTGGGGGGTGGCGATAGTCCAAGACCCTGAATCCCTTTGTCCATGGGCGCACAGGTCCCTCCCGGCGCAGGGTGACCGCACCGAGATCCGTCCCACGGAGGGGTGCCATGCAGCCGTCAGACACGTCCGGCCCAAGCCGCAGAGCCGTCGTCGCCACGGGCGCGCTGGCCGGCGTCAGCGTCGCCGTCGGCCTCGGGGGCGCCGCTCCCGCCGCCGCGGCCGCGGGCGAAGCCGTCCTGCGCTCCGGCGACCTCGACGTACGCGTCGCCACCGACTTCCCCCGCGTCATCTCGTACACGGACCGCAAGACCAGAGCGGTCCTGCACGCCCAGTCCGAGGCCGTCACCACGCTCTTGGTGGACGACGTGACGCACACCCCGAAGGTGACCGCGACCGTCGGGGGCGATCGGGCCGCGTACCGCCTCGCCCTGGGGGGTGGCGGCGCCACCGTCGCCGTCGAGATCGCCGTCGAGGGGCGCCAGGTGCAGTGGCGCGTGACGAAGATCGACGACAGTGACGCCCTGCGCGTCGGCACCCTTCGCATCCCCGGCCTCGCTCTTCTCGCCGTACGCAGTGATCAGCCGGGCGCCACCCTGCTCGCCGCGAAGGTCCAGCTCGACAAGGCCAAGAGCGGGGACACCGAGGTCAAGCCGGGTCCGGACACCGCCGCGGAGGCGGCCACCGGATGCGCCTACGCGGTCGTCGCGCACGACACGCTGGGCGGCGCCGTCGAGACCAACACCGTCTACGACAAGCCCACCGGCGAGGCCGGGACCACCTGGGACAACGGCAGGCTCTGGCGGGAGACCGTGAGGAGGAGCGGCTACGTGGAGGCCCGGCTGACCCCCGGCCAGTGGACGCATCGCGCGGCCACCGCGGCCGTCGGCGACACCGAGCCCCTTCCGTACGCCACCGTCGTCATCACCGGCGACCGCAACGGCGACGGCAAGGTCGACTGGCAGGACGCGGCCATCGCGTTCCGCGACATCATGGTGAAGCCGCTGGGCGCGGACGAGCAGCACCTGCGCGTCGTCCCGCACATTCCGTTCAACTTCGCCTCGCAGGCGACGAATCCGTTCCTCGCGACCCTCGACAACGTCAAGCGGATCCACCTGGCCACGGACGGCCTGCGCCAGTACACGCTCCTCAAGGGGTATCAGTCCGAGGGGCACGACTCGGCCCATCCCGATTACGCGGGTAATTACAATAAGCGCGCAGGGGGATTGGGGGACCTCAATACCCTGGTCAGGGAAGGCAAGAAGTGGAACAGCGACTTCAGTGTGCATGTGAATGCCACGGAGTCCTATCCCGTCGCCAACGCGTTCTCCGAGAAGCTGGTCGACAAAGCCGACGAGCAGTGGGACTGGCTGGATCAGAGTTACCGCATCGATCAGCGGCGTGACCTGGTGTCGGGCGATATCGGTAAGCGGTTCGCCGATCTGCGGGGAGAAGCCGACGGGGCGCTCAACGCTCTCTATATCGACGTGTTCCGCGAGTCCGGGTGGACCTCCGACCGGCTCCAGCGCACGCTGCGCAAGCAGGGCTGGATCGTCACCAGCGAGTGGGGACACGGCTTCGAGCGCTCGTCCGTCTGGTCGCACTGGGCCACGGAACCGGATTACGGTCCCGACACGTCACGCGGCATCAATTCGCGGCTGATCCGCTTCGTCCGCAACCATCAGAAGGACGTCTTCGCCGACAAGTGGCCGACCCTTCTCGGCATCGCCCGCATGGGCAACTTCGAAGGGTGGGTCGGAAAGACCGACTGGTCCTATTTCTACGATCTGATCTGGACCGACTCGCTGCCCGCCAAGTATCTCCAGGCCCACCCGATCAAGTCCTGGGGCGAGCACGAGATTTGTTTCTTCGGTGACGGCGCAACGACGGTCTCCGACGCGGGGGGTACCCGTCGGATCGTGACCGACGGCCGCGTCGTCTATGACGGGGGGAGCTATCTGCTTCCCTGGGAGCCCCGCAAGGCCACCGATCCCGGCAAGCTCTACCACTACAACCCCAAGGGCGGGACGGGCAGTTGGCAGCTGCCGCGAGGATGGGCGGGGCTCGGCAAGGTCGCCCTGTACCGGCTCACCGACCAAGGGCGCGTCTTCGTCGCCGATGTGCCGGTGCGCGGTGGCAAGGTGACCCTGGACGCCGAGGCCAAGCAGCCCTACGTCCTCTACCGCAGGCGCGCCGCCGCCGTGCCCGAGCCCGACTGGGGGCAGGGCACACCGCTGCACGACCCCGGATTCAACTCCGGGTCCCTGCGCGGCTGGAAGGTCTCGGGACCGGCCTCCGTCGAGCCGAGCAAGCTCGGTGACTACGAACTCGTCGTCGCCTCGGGCGGCAAGGCAGCCGTCGGCCAGCGGCTGCGCCGTCTGAAGGCAGGGGCGTACGTCGCCTCCGTACAGGTCGAGGTCGGGGAGAAGGCCGGCGACGAGCGGAAGGCCACCCTGGAGGTGCGCACCGCCGACGGCGTCACCGCCGCCAACTGGACGCGGACCTCCACGGCGGGCAACTACGTGGCGGCCGACCGCAAGCACGGCACCCGCTTCCAGCGGATGTCCGTGCCCTTCACCGTCCCCGCGGGGGGCGGCTCGGCCGAGCTGACGCTCCGGGCCGACGCGGGCCACGCGCGCGTGCGCTTCGACAACGTACGCATCGTCTCCAGCGCGTCCGCCACGCGCGCGGGCGCCCCCGGCAGCGGCACGCTCGCCTCCGAGGACTTCGAGCACGTGCCACAGGGCTGGGGGCCGTTCGTGAAGGGGGACGCGGGGGACGTCACCGACCCGCGCACGCACATCGCGCAACGGCACGCCCCGTTCACGCAGCGTGGCTGGAACGGCAAGGTGATCGACGACGTCATCGACGGCGGGCAGTCCCTCAAGTCCCGCGGCGAGAACGCCGGGCTCGTCTACCGCACCGTGCCGCACACCGCCCGTTTCGAAGCGGGCAAGCGCTACCGCGTCTCCTTCCGGTACGAGAACGAGAAGGCGGGGCAGTACGCCTGGATCACCGCCGTCGACGAACCCGCGGTCCGTGAGATCGAGCGCAAGGAGCTGCCCGTCGCTACCGGGCCCACCGCTCTGACGTACGAGTTCACCGCTCCCGCCAAGGGCGAGGCGTGGGTCGGGCTGCGCAAGAGCGGGGACGACGGCACCGCGGAGTTCGTCCTGGACGCCTTCGAGGTGCGCGAGGTCTGAGGGGACGCGAGGGAGCCGGAGAGGCCGCGGACAGCGGGCCTCTCCGGCTCCCTCGCCGCCTACAGCCCTTCCGGCGGGACCGGGGAGAGCGTGACCGTCCCCGCGCCTGCCTCCTCCGCCCCTTCGGCCCCTTCCGCCCCGTCCGCCCCTTCGAGCTCAAGGACCCACACCTCGTTCGTGCCTTCCCGCAGCACAGGGCCGGGGACGAACAGCGAGGTCTGCGGGCCCGCCGACCAGTAGCGGCCCAGGTTGAAGCCGTTCACCCACACGAACCCCCGCGTCCAGGAGGGGAGCTGGAGCGTGGCGTCGCCGGGGCCGTGCACCTCTGCCGTGCCGCGGTACAGGCCGGGGCGGCCCGCCGCCGCTTCCGCCGACGCCGGAACCTCCCGCACGGCCTCCGCCGAGGCGAACGCGTCCAGCCGCAGCCCCCTGGCCCGCACCCCGTGCAAGTACTGCCGCTCGTGCAGCACCCCGCCGGTGATGCCCTTCGTCTCGCCGGTCCGCGGCCCGTAGTTGACCCTCCCCAGGGACTCCACCCACAGCTCCACGCGCGCGTGCCCCGCGACAGGCTCGGGAAGCGAGGGCTCCTCCTCAGTGAGGACGCCCGCCCGCACCCCGTCCACGTACACCACGGCCCGGTCCCGCAGCCCCCGCACCCGCAGCGGATACGGCCGCCGCGGACCCGGCACCGTCACCGTGTACCGGACCAGGCCGCGGTCGACGTCGAGCTCTTCGAAGGTGGGCGGTACGGCGTACTCCGCATCGGGGCCGCCGAGCGACTCCATAACGGCCGACAGCGGCGCCCACTGGGCGAGGCCGACCTGGGCGTGCTCCGTGAGCGAGGGCGGTGGCGCGGGCAGCTCCGGCAGCGGTCCCTCCTGGTACGCGGCGAGCACCTCGCGGAAGCGCCAGAACTTCTCCGTGGGGCGCCCGAACTCATCGATGGGGGCGTCGTAGTCGTACGAGGTGACGTCCGGCTCCAGGACGCCGTCGTGCAGCGCGCCGCCGCCCCGGTTCGCCCCCGCCCAGCCCGCGAAGTTCGTGCCGCCGTGCGCCATGTAGAGGTTGACCGAGGCCCCGCACTCCAGGATCTCGCGCAACGCGTCCGCGGCGTCCACCGCGTCCCGCACGACATGCTCCGCGCCCCAGTGGTCGAACCAGCCGCACCAGAACTCCATGCACATCAGCGGCCCCTTGGGGCGGTGCCCGCGCAGCGTCTCGAAGGCCGCGCGGGCCTGCGAGCCGAAGTTGGCCGTCGCCAGGACACCCGGAACGCAGCCGCCGGTGAGCATGTGGTCCTCGGGGCCGTCGGACGTGAACAGCGGCGCGCTCACGCCCTCGGAGCGCAGCAGATCGGCGAGGTGGCGCAGGTAGACCTGGTCCGAGCCGTAGCTGCCGTACTCGTTCTCGACCTGCACCATGATCACCGGGCCGCCCCGGTCGTGCTGGCGCGGGACGACCTCCGTCAGGAGGCGGCCGAACCAGCGGTCCACATGGCCCAGGTACTCCGCGTCGCGGGTACGCGCGCGTGCCCCCACCGCGCCCGTCAGCCAGTGCGGAAGACCGCCGTTCTCCCACTCGGCGCAGATGTACGGCCCCGGCCGGACGATCGCCCACAGGCCCGCGTCACGGGCCGCGTCCAGGAAGCGGCCGAGCGCCCCGACGTCGCTGAACTCTCCGGGACGCGGCTCGTGGAGGTTCCACGGGACGTACGTCTCCACGCAGTTGAGCCCCATCGCGCGCAGCATCGCCAGGCGGTGGCCCCACTGGGCCTCGTGCACACGGAAGTAGTGCAGCGCCCCGGAGAGCAGCCGTACGGGCCGCCCGTCCAGTTCGAAATCGTCTTCGCCCACACTGAAGCCGTTCATCGTGTCCTTGTGTCCCTCTCGCTCACCACTGATCAGCCACGATCACCTCTGGCGGGCGGCAGGGTCCATGGACAAAGATCTAGGCGGGTTGGACGCAGCGAGCGGGCCGCGGCCCGGATGAAAGGGGCATCAGCGGATGTACCACACGTGGATGCGGTATTTCACGCCGAGCCCGTCCCACCACCGCCTCGGCCTCGCCTGCCTCGGCGTGGGACTCCAGCACGGCCTCCTGCCGACCGTGGGCCCGCGCACCCTCGACCACCATGTCGCCGTGGTCGTCAGCGCGGGCGGCGGCTGGTTCCAGGGGCCCGACGGCAGGCGTACGACGGTGACGGCGCCCGCGCTGATCTGGCTCACCCCCGGAGTGCGCCACCACTACGGGCCCGACCCGGAGAGCGGCTGGGACGAGTGCTTCGTCGACTTCACGGGGCCCGCCACGGCGACGTACACCGAACTGGGCTACATAGAGCCCGGCAGGCCGGTGGTGCCGCTCTCCGACGCGACCGGCGCGCGGGCCGCCGTCGGGCGCATCGCGCGCGCGGCACGGCGCGGCAATCCGCTCCTGGAGGTCGAGACGGGCGCCGCCGTCCACGAGCTCCTCGTCGCGCTGCGCAGGGCCCGCGCCGACATCGCCCCCGACGGCGACCCGGTGCTCCAGGCGCTCGCCCGCGACGCCTTCCAGCCACTTTCCGTCGCCGAGCACGCGGCGCGGCACGGCATGACCCCCGCGGAGCTGCGCACGGCGGTGCGCCGGGGCGCCGGGTGCAGTCCCAAGGACTACCTCCTGGGCATCCGCCTGGGGCGCGCCAAGGAGCTGCTCGCCGCCACGGAGCTGCCGGTGGCGGCCGTCGCGCGCCGGGTCGGCTACGACGACCCGGCGTACTTCTCGCGGCTCTTCACGCGCCGCGTCGGCATGGCGCCGGTCCGCTTCCGCGAGCAGCAGGGACGCGCGGTCCCGGGCGGCTGGTCGCAGCAGATTCCCGACCCCGACGACCCGCCGATTTTGCGCTCTTCCGCCGTCGGCGGCGAAGGACCGGCAACGTAGGCTCGTGGACCATGACCACCAGCCACACAAGTGACGCGAACGGCGCCGGGCCCACGGACGAGGCCGTGCGCGCCGAGCTGTCCCGCCTGCGCGACAGCATCGACAACATCGACGCGGCCGTCGTCCACATGCTCGCCGAGCGCTTCAAGTGCACCCAGCAGGTCGGCCATCTCAAGGCCAACCACCATCTCCCGCCCGCCGACCCGGACCGCGAGGCCCGCCAGATCGCCCGCCTGCGCGAGCTCGCGGAGAACGCGAAGCTGGACCCGGCGTTCGCCGAGAAGCTGCTGAACTTCATCATCGCGGAGGTCATCCGCCACCACGAGACGATCGCCAAGTCGGCGTGAGGCGGACCGGCGGGAGCGCCCCCGGTATCGCTGGGGGCTGAACGCGGAATCCGGGCCTCCCGCCCGGTTGTCGGTGGCGTCGGGCAGCATGGACCCATGTCCGTACTGACGCGCGACGAAGCGCAGACCCGAGCCCGGCTCATCGACGTCCAGAGGTACACGGTCGAGCTCGACCTGACCCAGGGCGCCGAGACCTTCGACTCCCGTACCGTCATCCGGTTCACGGCGCTCGGTGAGCCCGCGGCCACGGTCGACACCTTCGTCGAGGTCAAGCCGGCCGAGCTGCGCTCCGTCACCCTCGACGGGCGCCCGCTCGACCCGGCGGACCTCGTCGAGAACCGTCTCGCGCTCACCGGCCTCACCGCGGGCGAGCACGAACTGCGCGTCGACGCGGCCATGCGCTACTCGCACACCGGCGAGGGCATGCACCGCTTCACCGACCCCACGGACGGCGAGACGTACACGTACACGCAGCTGTTCCTGGAGGACGTGCAGCGGGTCTTCGCCGCCTTCGACCAGCCGGACCTGAAGTCCGTCTTCGAGCTGACCGTCACCGCCCCCGAGGGCTGGACCGTCCTGGCGAACGGCGTGACCGAGCCCGTCGGCGAGGGCGTGTGGCGGGCCGCGGCCACCCCGCTGATCTCCACGTACCTCGTCGCCGTCGCCGCGGGCCCCTGGCACTCGGTCCGCACCGAACACCGCGGACTGCCCTTCGGCATCCACTGCCGCCGCTCGCTCGCGCCCTTCCTGGACGCCGACGCGGACGAGATCCTCGACGTCACGCGCGCGTGCTACGACCGGTACCACGAGAAGTTCGAGGAGCCCTACCCCTTCGACTCGTACGACCAGGCGTTCGTCCCGGAGTTCAACGCGGGAGCGATGGAGAACCCCGGACTCGTCACCTTCCGCGACGAGTTCATCTACCGCTCCGCCGTCACGGAGACCGAGCGGCAGACCCGCGCCATGGTCATCGCGCACGAGATGGCCCACATGTGGTTCGGCGACCTCGTCACCCTCAGGTGGTGGGACGACATCTGGCTGAACGAATCCTTCGCCGAGTACATGGGCTTCCAGACCACCGCCGAAGCCACCCGCTTCCGGGACACCTGGACCGACTTCGGCGTCGCCCGCAAGGCCTGGGGGTACGACGCCGACCAGCGCCCCTCCACCCACCCCGTGGCACCCGATCCGGACGCCGTGCCCGACACCGCGTCCGCGATGCTCAACTTCGACGGTATCTCGTACGCCAAGGGCGCCTCCGCCCTGCGTCAACTCGTGGCCTGGCTCGGCGAGAAGGACTTCCTCGCGGGCATCAACACCCACATCGCCCGGCACAAGTTCGCCAACGCCACCCTCGCCGACTTCATCGATTCCCTCGCGCACAACACCGACCGCGACGTGCACGGATGGGCCGAGGCCTGGCTGCGCACCACCGGCGTCGACACCCTCACTCCGACGGTCACCCACGACGCCCGCGAGTGGACCCTCGCCGTCGACCGCGAGGGCAGCCGCCCCCACCGCGTCGCCGTCGGCGTGTTCGACCGCGACCTCACCGACACCCAGGGCCTGGTCCTGCGCGAGCGGTACGAGACGGACGTCCCGCACTCCGGTCCCGTCGCACCGCCCCGCGACGGCGGGCGCCCCGCGCTGATCGTCCCGAACGACCAGGACCTCACGTACGCCAAGATCCGCCTGGACGCCGTCTCCATGGAGACGGCCCTGCGCAGCCTCTCCCGCGTCCCCGACGCCCTCACCCGCGCGGTCCTGTGGAACAGCCTGCGCGACATGGTCCGCGACGGCGAACTGGAAGGCACCGTCTACCTGGAGACGGCCCGCGCCCACCTCCCCGACGAGAGCGACCTCGCCCTCGTCCAGGGCGTCCTCGCCTTCGCCACCACCTACGTCGCGGGCCGCTTCCTGCCCCCGGCCCGGCGGCCCTTCGCCCTCACCACCCTCACCGAGCTGTGCCGCGACCTGATCCGGCGCACGGAGGACGGCTCCCACCCGGGCCTGCGGCTCACCGCCGTGCGCGGCTTCATCGACGTGGCGACGCGCCCCGACCCGCTCCAGGAGTGGCTCGGCGAGGGCACCGTCCCGGGCGGCCCCGAGCTCGATCCCGAGCTGCGCTGGCGCGTCCTGACCCGCCTCGCCGTCCTCGGCGCCGCCGACGAGTCCGCGATCGCCGCGGAGCTGGAGCGCGACCCCAGCGCCACCGGACAGGAAGGCGCGGCCCGCTGCCGTGCCGCGCTGCCGGACCCGGAGGCCAAGCGCCGCGCGTGGGAGGCCATGTTCGCCTCCGACGACCTCTCCAACTACCTCCTCACCGCCACCGCCCAGGGCTTCTGGCAGCCCGAACAGGCCGATCTCGTACGGGAGTACATCCCGCGCTACTACGAGGACGCGGTCGCCGTGGCGGCTCGCCGCGGCCCCGCCATCGCCGACGTCGCCGGACGGTGGGCCTTCCCCGCATCCGCGGTGGACGCCGAGACGCTCCGCCTGGGCGAGGAGTGCCTGCGCGACGCCGCCCCGATCCCGGCGCTGCGCCGCAAGCTGGCCGACCAACTGGACGACCTGGCACGGGCGTTGAAGGTACGCAACGCGACGGGGGAGCAGGGGGCGGCCGGCGCCGGGCCCAGGGCCTGACCGGTGCTGGGACTAGGTCCGCGGGCCTACGCGTACTTGGTCCCAGCCGACGATTGCGTGGCCCGCGCGCCCGCCTAGGGTCGAAGATCCAGCACGAAATCCCTAGGAGCTCCCTGTGATCGTCGCCACCGGTGCCACCGGAAACGTGGGCCGCGCCCTCGTCGCCCAGCTCACCGCCGCGCAGGCACCCGTCCGCGCGCTGACCCGTGATCCGCGGCGGGCGAAGCTGCCCGCGGGCGCCGAGATGGCGCGCTTCGACCCCGCCGCCGGACCGGCCGCCCTCGCCCCGCTGTTCGACGGCGCGACCGCGCTGTTCCTGCACATGGCGGCCGTCGGTGAGCACGCCGACGCGGTGCTCGAAGCGGCCCGCAAGGGCGGCGTCGAGCACGTCGTCATGCTGTCATCGGGCATCGTCGAGGACGGCGCCGACCAGACCCATCCCCTCTACGTCGCGCACGCGGACCTGGAGGAGCGGGTGCGCCTCGGTGGCTTCGGCTGGACCTTCCTGCGGCCCAACGCCTTCGCCACCAACTCCCTTCAGTGGGCGGACCAGATCCGGGCGGGCGACACCGTCCGCGGCCCCTTCGCGGGAGCCCTCACCGCGCCGATCCACGAGGACGACATCGCCGCCGTCGCCGTTCGAGCACTTCTGGACGACGGACACCGGGGCGCCGTCCACCGCCTCACGGGGCCGACCGCGGTATCGACCGACGAGCAGATCCACGCCATCGGCCGGGCACTGGGCCGCGACCTCCGGTTCGACGAGGTGCCGCCGGAGGAAGTGACCGAGGCGATGTTCCCGCACGTCCCCGCGGCGATGCTGCCGGCACTCCTGAAGTCCTTCGCCGCGGCCGTCGGTGTCGCGCCGGAGATCACCTCCACCGTGGAGTCGGTGACGGGCACACCGGCGAGGACGTTCACGCAGTGGGCCCAGGACCACAGGGAGGACTTCACACAGGGCAACTGAACCCCGGGAACAGCCACGCGCAGGCCGTAGCATTCCTGCCCGCGCCGACACGCTCTCTCCGCACGGCAGTACCACTTTCGGGTTCGGATCGTTGAGCTCTCCGGGCGTGCCGCCTGCTCGGCAGACAGGCTGGCCCTCCAGCCTCGCACCCGAAGGACGTCGCCCATGAGCACTCCGCCGCCCCTCGCCGGAGGCGCCCAAGGACCCGACGCGCTGCGGCCGTTGCTCACCGCGGCCCTGGACGCCCTGCGCACCGGGGCGACCGCCCGCGGCGGGCCGCTCCCCGCGGGCGGCCCCACCGCCGTCGCCGCCCGGGTGCGCGAGGCCGTCGGCGAGGTCCTGCCCACCCGGGGCGAAGGCTCCGAAGCGGCCCTGCGCACGCTGGTCCACACCCTCGCCGAGGGCGCCGCCGACCCCGCGGACGCCCTGTGCGCCGCCCACCTCCACTGCCCGCCGCTCGCCCTGGCCGTCGCCGCCGACCTGGCCGCGTCCGCGCTCAACCCCTCCATGGACTCCTGGGACCAGGCGCCCGCCGCATCGGAGGTCGAGAACCTGGTCACGCGCGCCCTCGCGGCACAGGCCTACCGCGCCGGCGGGGGAGACGCCCTCATCACCACCGGCGGCACGGAGTCCAACCAGCTCGCCCTGCTCCTGGCCCGCGAGCGCACCGCCGCGCACGGCCCCCTCCGGCTCGTCGTCGGCGCGAACGCCCACCACAGCCTGGGCCGCGCCGCCTGGCTCCTCGGCATGCCGGAACCCGTCGTCGTTCCCGCCCCCGCCGGTGTCCTGGACCCGGCCGCGCTGGACGCAGCACTCGCAGGGCTCCCCGGACCACCCGGCTCCGTCCTCGTCGCCGCCACCGCGGGCACCACCGACGCCGGGCTCATCGACCCCCTCGACCGCGTCGCCGACCTCTGCGCGCAGCACGGCGCCCGCCTGCACGTCGACGCCGCGTACGGCGGTCCGCTGCTCTTCAGCGACGTACGCAGAGGGCTCCTGCACGGCATGGAGCGCGCCGACAGCATCACGTTCGACCTGCACAAACTCGGCTGGCAGCCCGTCGCCGCCGGGCTGATCCTGGTGCGCGACCCCCACGACCTCGCGGCCCTGGGCCACCACGCCGACTACCTCAACGCGGGCGACGACACCGAAGCGGGCCTGCCCGACCTCCTCGGCCGCTCCCTGCGCACCACGCGCCGCCCCGACGTACTGAAGATCGCCGTCACCCTCAAGGCCCTGGGGCAGCAGGGGCTCGGCGCGCTCGTCGACCAGGTCTGCGCGCAGGCCGGGGAGTTCGCCGTCCTCGTCGACGCGCACCCCGGCTTCGAGCTGTACGACCGGCCCGTCATCAGCACGGTCCTGTTCCGGCCGGCCGGCGCCGACGACGACCACATCGCGTACGTACGGCGTGAGCTGCTCGGCCAGGGCCGCGCCGTGCTCGGGCGGGCCACGATCGACGGCCGCCGCTGGCTCAAGGCCACTCTGCTCAACCCGCACACCCGGCCCGGCGACCTCGCCGAGCTTCTGAAGCTCGTGGAAGGAACCACCCCCCGATGACCGGCCAGAACGACAAGCCCGCCCCGCCGCTCACCACCCCCGAGGACCCCCGGGACCTGGTCGGCATCGGCATCGGCCCCTTCAACCTCTCCCTCGCCGCCCTCGCCCAGCCCTTGGCCGGACTCGACGCCGCCTTCTACGAACAGCGGCCCGGATTCCACTGGCACCCGGGGCTCCTCATCGACGGCACGAGCCTCCAAGTGCCCTTCCTCGCCGACCTGGTGACCCTCGCCGACCCGGCGAACCCCTGGTCCTTCCTCAACTACCTCAAGACCCGCGAGCGGCTCTTCCCCTTCTACTTCGCCGAGCGGTTCCACATCCAGCGCGCCGAGTACGACGCGTACTGCCGCTGGGTGAGCGAGAACCTGCCCGCGCTGCACTTCGGGCACCAGGTCGACGCGGTGCGCTGGAACCCCGAACGCAGCCTGTTCGAGGTCGACTTCACCCAGCTCGACGCCGAGGGCGAGGCCGAGGCGCTCGGCCGGACGTACACGAAGAACATCGCCGTGGGCGTCGGCACCGCGCCCTACGTCCCCGAGCCCCTGAAGCCCCTCGCGGACGCCCCCGCGGTCCCCGTGATCCACTCGGCGGACTATCTCCTGCACCGCGAGCGGCTGCTCGCCGCCGACCACATCACCGTCATCGGCTCGGGCCAGTCCGGCGCCGAGATCTTCCTCGACCTGCTCAAGCACCGTCCGCTGGGCGGCGAGAAGATCCACTGGCTCGCCCGCACCGAGGCCTTCGCGCCCATGGAGTACTCCAAGCTGGGCCTGGAGCACTTCACCCCGGACTACACCCGCTACTTCCACTCCCTGCCCGAAGCCGTGCGCGACGGCCTCGTCCCGCACCAGTGGCAGCTGCACAAGGGCATCGACGCCGACACCATCGCCGCCATCCACCACGAGCTCTACCAGCGCACCCTGCACGGCGGCTGGCCCGACGCCGTCCTCACCCCCGGCGTCTCCGTGCGCACCGCGGGCCGCGTCGCCACCACCCGCGTGGAGCTCCACCTGGAACACCTCCAGCAGGGCACCCGCTCCCGGCTCACCACGGACGCGGTCGTCCTCGCCACGGGGTACCGCGAGCGCCCCCTGGACCAGCTGCTGGGCGGCCTGGACCCGTACATCCGCAGGGACTCCTCCGAGCGCCCCCGCATCGACGAGCAGTACCGCCTCGTCCTTGACCCCTCCATCACCGGCGGCGGCAGCAACGTCTACGTACAGAACGCCGAGCGCCACACCCACGGCGTCGGCGCCCCCGACCTGGGGCTCGCCGCCTGGCGCAGCGCCACCATCCTCAACTCCCTGACGGGGACGTCCCCCTACCCGCTCCCGCAGCGCACGGCGTTCACCAGCTTCGGCCTGCAGGCGCCCCAGGCCCGCACCGCCGCCGGACTCATCGGCGAGCAGCGCGGGACCCTCGTACGCCTCAAGAGCTGACGCGACCCGGGGGGCGTCAGAACACCGGGGTGCCCTCGCGCGTCAGCTTCCAGTCGACCGAGGCGAACTGGGCCGGGTCGACCGTGCCCTTCGCCTGGACCCACTGGATGATCGTGTTGCGGATCTCGTCCGAGTTCGCCCACAGCTGCTTGGCGGCCGGCACGTGCGGGAAGTTGCCGCCGCCGCTCGCCCGGTAGTTGTTCACCGCGAGCACGAACTCGGCCTTCGGGTCGATGTCCGAGCCGTCGAAGCTCAGCTTCGCGATCCGGGAACCCACGGGCTTGGCGATGTCGATCTCGTACGTCACGCCGTACAGCGCGTCGTAGTTGTAGTCCGGGGTGTTGTCCGCGTTCGTCAGCTTCGCCGGGTCCACCGGGGCGCCGACGGCCGTCTGCACGTAGTAGCGCGCCGAGAACTCCAGGTAGTCCTTGAGCTGCGCGCCCGTGATGAGCCGCGCCTCCAGGGTGTTCTCGAACGGGTAGAGCCCCGCCGCATCCTTGATCGTCACCTCGCCCGCCGGGATCCCCGCCGTCCGCGAGAAGCACGAGGCCTGCGAGAGCACGGGGAGCGCCGCGTACGGGCCGGCCTTGAGCGCCTCCTTGACCGTCTCCGCCTGGACGTGGCTGATCAGGTCGATGATCGCGACGTCCTTGTACGGGCCTTCGGCCGTGCTCATCGCCTGCGTCGAGGTGCCGATGACCTGGTTGACGTACGCGACGACCTTCTTGTGCTCGTCCGCGAGGAGCCGGGTGACCTTCTTGTCCTCCGCCGCCGTGTTGGAGTTGAGGACCTTCGCGCCGACCTTCTCCACCGTCCAGCGGCCCTTGGCCCACACCAGGTCGAAGTCGAAGAGCGTCAGGCGCTGGCCCCACTTCAGCGGCTCGGAAAGGACGACCTTCTTGCCGGTCTCCTTGTTCTCGACGAAGTACTCGGGGATCTCCGTGTGCGCGTGCCCGACCAGGATCGCGTCGATGCCGGGCACCTGCTCGGCCACCAAGCCGGCCGCGTTCTCGATGTACGGGAGCTGGTCACCGTACGAGGAAGTGCCGCTGGAGCCGGAGTGCGCCGAGACGATCACGACGTCCGCGCCCATGGAGCGCAGCTTGGGCACCCACTTCGCCGCCTGCTCCTCCAGACCCGGGAAGGTCATCTTGCCCTGGACGTTGGCCTTGTCCCAGATCGCGATGCCGGGGTTGGTCAGACCAAGGACCGCCACCTTCACGTCACGGCCGTGCGGGGTGCGCAGGCGCGTCATGAAGTACGGCGGGAAAGCGGGCTTCTGCGTCTTCGCGTCGAGGGCGTTGGCGCCGAGCAGCGGGAAATCGCACTGCTCCTCGAACTTCCGCAGCACCGGAATCCCGTAATTGAATTCGTGGTTGCCGAGCGCCGCCGCGTCGTAGCCGATGCTGTTCATCGCCTGCGCCATCGGATGGACCGGGCCGCGCGCGGCGGTGATCGGGTCGATCTTGGCGTAGTAGTACGAGAGCTGGGTGCCCTGAATGGTGTCGCCCGCGTCGATCAGGAGCGTGTTGCGGCGGCCTCTCTCCTTGCGGATCTCGTTCACGAGGGTGGAGATCTTCGCCAGGCCCACGTCGTTGTGGTCCTTGTCGTCGAACTCCTTGTCCGTGAAGTAGTCCCAGTTGAAGACATTGCCGTGCAGGTCCGTCGTGCCCATCACGGTGAACGAGTACCGCTTCTTCCGCTTGGCGGGCTTCCCGTGCGCCCGCGCCGACGCGGAGGGTGCGGCGGCCACGCCGCCCGCGAGTGCCACGCCCGTGGCAGCGGCGGACTTGCCCAGGAACTTCCGGCGGTTCAGCGGCATTTCGTACTCTCCTTGGAGCCTTGGCCGATCGATGTAACGCGCGTAGATTCTGACCCCGACCGCCCCACCGGCAACAGACCCCGCAGGTTTCGATCCGATGACTGTCCGGTGCCGCTCCCCAGTGCGAGAGTGGCCGCATGGACGAGACCACCCCCACTCCGGCCCCCTACGGCACCCCCGACGCCCCGCGCCTGGCCGTGAAGGGCGAGGCGCACCTCGAAGTCGACCCCGAGATCGCCCGCATCGGGATCACCGTCAGCGCGCGCGGCACCGACCGGCGCGACGCCCTGAACGACCTCACGCGCCGCAACGCGGGCGTCATCGACCTCGTGAAGACCTACGGCGAATCCGTCGAGACGCTGGAGACCGGCGCCTTCTCCATCAGCCCCGAGCTGACCAAGCACGGCCGCGGCGAACGCGTCCGCGCCTACCACGGCCGGGTCCACATCACCGCCGAGCTCACCGACTTCACCGCGCTCGGCGAGCTCACCACGCGCCTCGCGGACCTCGAACTGACCCAGGTCGACGGCCCCTACTGGGCCCTGCGCCCCGACTCGCCCACCCACCGCGACGCCCGCCAGCACGCGGTCAGGGAGGCGGTGCAGCGGGGCCGGGAGTACGCGGAGGCGCTGGGGACCACGCTCGCCGCCCTCGTCGAGCTCGCCGACATCGGCGCCGAGAACGCCCAGCCGTACGGGTACGGCGCCCCGGCGCCCGCCATGCGCACCGTCGCGTACGGCGGCGCGGCCGACCCGTTCCAGGAGGCCGCACCCCTCGACCTCGAACCCCAGCGGCAGCACGTCTACGCACAGGTGAACGCGCGCTTCACGATGACGCCGCCGCGACTGTAGTCACGCAGGTTCCGACACGGCGGGGCGTTCGGTAAATCGCTCATCAGAGCAGCGCCCCGCCCAATTCAACACTTGTCAATAACCTTTCACGCAAAGGTTGTTGAGTAGTCAGGCCCAGCCAA
This sequence comes from Streptomyces sp. NPDC057302, assembly GCF_042667685.1. NCBI lineage: Bacteria > Bacillati > Actinomycetota > Actinomycetes > Kitasatosporales > Streptomycetaceae > Streptomyces > Streptomyces sp. NPDC057302. Next base: position 16,239 of record NZ_JBHUZJ010000121.1, read on the forward strand.
TTCTCTACCGGCCGGTAAGGCCTAGGCTCGAAGCATGCGCCGAGCAAAAATCGTCTGCACCCTGGGCCCCGCCACCGACTCGTACGACCAGATCAAGGCACTGGTCGAAGCCGGAATGGACGTGGCCCGCTTCAACCTCAGCCACGGCACGTACGCCGAGCACGAGGAGCGCTATCAGCGCGTACGGAAGGCTTCCGACGAGACCGGCCGCAGCGTCGGCGTCCTCGCGGACCTTCAAGGCCCGAAGATCCGCCTCGGCCGCTTCAGCGAAGGACCCGTACTCCTTGAACGCGGTGACGAGTTCACCATCACCGTCGAGGAGGGCGTCGAGGGCGACCGCCAGACCTGCGGCACGACCTACGGCGGTCTCGCCGACGACGTCACCCCCGGTGAGCGCATCCTCGTCGACGACGGCAAAGTGACCCTGGAGGTCACCGCGGTCGACGGGCCCCGCGTCACCACCACCGTGGTCGAAGGCGGCATGGTCTCCGACCACAAGGGACTCAACCTCCCCGGTGTCGCCGTCTCCGTCCCCGCACTCTCCGACAAGGACGAGGCGGACCTGCGCTGGGCCCTGCGTTCAGGATTCGACGTCATCGCGCTGTCCTTCGTCCGCAGCGGACGCGACATCGAGGACGTCCACCGCATCATGGACGAGGAAGGCCGCCGCCTTCCCGTCATCGCCAAGGTGGAGAAGCCGCAGGCCGTCGAGAACATCGACGACATCGTCGCCGCCTTCGACGCGATCATGGTCGCCCGCGGTGACCTGGGCGTGGAGATGCCCCTGGAGCAGGTGCCGATCGTCCAGAAGCGCGCCATCAAGCTCGCCAAGCGGAACGCGAAGCCGGTCATCGTCGCGACCCAGATGCTCGACTCGATGATCGACAACTCCCGCCCCACGCGCGCGGAGGCCTCGGACGTCGCGAACGCCGTCATCGACGGCACGGACGCGGTGATGCTCTCCGGCGAGACCAGCGTCGGCAAGTACCCCATCGAGACGGTCCGCACGATGGGCCGCATCGTCGAGGCCGCCGAGGAGGACATCCTCGCCAAGGGCCTTCCGCCGCTGACCGAGCGGAACAAACCCCGCACCCAGGGCGGCGCGGTGGCCCGCGCCGCCGCCGAGATGGGCGACTTCCTCGGCGCCAAGTTCCTCGTGGCCTTCACGCAGTCCGGCGACACGGTCCGCCGCCTCTCCCGCTACCGCTCGCCGATCCCGCTGCTCGCCTTCACCCCGGACCGGGCCACGCGCTCGCAGCTGAACCTCACCTGGGGCGTCGAGACGTTCCTGGGCCCGCACGTCGAGTCCACCGACGCGATGGTCAACCAGGTCGACGAGCTGCTCCTGAGGTACGGGCGCTGCGAGAAGGGCGACATCGTGGTCATCACCGCGGGATCGCCGCCCGGAGTCGCGGGCTCCACCAACCTCGTACGCATCCACCACATCGGCGAGGACGACAGCCCCAAGTAGACGACAGCCCCAGGTAGCCGCATCAGGCATGTGCCCGCGTCTACGGCGTCACGATGGCGAAATTCGGGTCCGGCTTGTCCACCACGCCGAGCAGCCCGGCCAGGAGCGACGCGTCCCCCTCGACCTTGATGTCACCGAGCCCCTTGCCGCCGAGCATCGCGAGCAGCTGCGGTTTGGTCATCGTCAGGGTGACGCCCGCTGCCGGGTCCCTCTTCGTGTCGCCGCGGTAGGTCAGCACGCCGTTGCGCAAGGTCAGATGCCAGATCTTCCCCAGCGCCGGAAGGCTCCAGTCCATCCGCAGCTTCAGGTCCCACGCCTTCGGGCCGTTCACGCGGATGGCCACCGAGTCGATCAGCTGGTCCACGGAGAGGGCCATCAGCATGTCCGCGCTCGTCACGGTCGTCGGGGAGGGCCGCACGCCCTCGCGCAGCTCCTGGGCGCCCATCAGATAGAAGTTCCGCCACACGGCGTTCTCCGACGCCTGGCCCAACGTGGTGTAGAGCTTGGCCAGTTCCGACTTCGCCGCCTGGTGGCCCGGGTCCGCGAACACCACGTGGTTGAGCAGCGTCACCGCGAACCGCGGATCGCCGCCGCGCGCGAACGCCCTGGCCTTCGCGACCGTGGCCGTGCGGCCCCCCATCGCCTTCACGTACCGCTTGGCCTCCTCGACCGGCGGGTGCTCCCACAGGTGCGCGGGATTCCCGTCGAACCAGCCCATGTAGCGCTGGTAGATGCCCTTCACGTTGTGGCTCAGCGACCCGTAGTACCCGCGATTCGCCCATACGCCGGCCAGCGCGGGCGGCAGCTCGATCTCCTCGGCTATCTCCCGCCCCGTCATCCCCGCGTTGATCATCCGCAGCGTCTGGTCGTGCATGTACGCGTACAGATCCCGCTGCTGTCCGAGCAGCTCCACGATGGTGTCCCCGCCCCACGTCGGCCAGTGGTGCGAGGCGAAGGCGACGTCCACCCGCCCGTCGAAGAGGACCACCGACTCGTTCAGGTAGTGCGCCCACTGCCGCGCGTCCCGCACCTGGGCGCCGCGCAACGTGATGATGTTGTGCATCGTGTGCGTCGCGTTCTCCGCCATGCAGACGGCACGCAGCTCGGGGAGCACGAAGTTCATCTCCGCCGCCGCCTCGGTACCCGGCGTCATCTGGAACTCGAACTTCACCCCGTCGACCGTCTCGGTCTGACCGGTCCGGGTGATGTCCTTGGTCGGCGGGATCAGCCCGATCGACCCCACGGAGACGGTCTGCCCGAGACCGCAACCGATCTGCCCCGCGGGGGACTTGGGCAGCTGCGCGCCGTACATGTAGCCGGAGCGCCGCTGCATCGCCGTACCGGCGTAGACGTTCTCCGAGACGGCGTGCTCCATGAAGTGCTCGGGCGCCAGGACCGGTACGTCCCCCGCGCCGTCCGGCAGCACACCGCGGCAGCCGCCGAAGTGGTCGACGTGGGGGTGGGTGTAGATGAGCCCGGTGACCTTCTTGTCGCCGCGGTGCGCACGGAACAGCTTCAGGGCGGCGGCAGCGGTCTCGGCGGAGATCAGCGGGTCGATCACGATGATGCCGGTGTCGCCTTCGACGACCGTCATGTTCGACAGATCGAGACCACGCACCTGATAGACGCGGTCGGTGACCTTGTAGAGCCCCTGCTTCGACACGAGCCGCGACTGGCGCCACAGGCTCTTGTGCGCGGTCCTGGGGGCGTCGTCCTTGAGGAAGCCGTACGCGTCGCCGTCCCAGACGACCTGCCCCTTGGCGTTCTTCACGACACCCGGGGTCAGGGCGGCGATGAACCCCTTGTCGGCGTCGGCGAAGTCGTCACCGCCCTGGTCGGTGCCGTCACGGTCGACCGCGAACGCGGTGTGAGGATTCATGGCCACGGCCGCCGCGGCGGCACCCGCGGCGGCGGCGACGAAGCTGCGCCGGTTCAAGGGAGTCATGCGGCCGAAGATCGCAGCGGGGAACGGGGCGGGGCAAGGGTTCGCCGGGGATTTGGGGCAGCTCCCAGGCGGGACGCGGAAGGGGAGTGACGCGTCCTATTGCGCGGGCGGCGCGGGGCGGGTGCCGGATCGGCACCAGAACGCCTGCCGGTTACTTTCCGTAATGGGCGAGGGTATTCACGTAGCAGAAAAGCGGGTGCTCACGCTGTCGTGAGCACCCGCTTCTCCTTCGCTGTGCCGGGTGCGGGACTCGAACCCGCAAGCCCTTTCAGGCAGAGGTGTTTGAGACCTCCGTGTATACCGTTCCACCAACCCGGCAGGCACTGCCGGAACTATACCGGGTCACCGTCGCGGCCTGCAGCTAGGTAGGCTGCAGAGGCAGCAGTACCTGCCCGGCCCGCAACAAGGAGCCCCCGTGACTTCCCCCGAGTCGCCCCAGCCCGTAGCCGATGACGACGACAAGTCGCACGTGCCTCCGCTGACGACCCGTGTCGTCATCGCAGAGGACGAGGCTCTTATCCGGCTCGACCTCAAGGAGATGCTCGAGGAGGAGGGCTACACCGTGGTCGGTGAGGCCGGTGACGGCGAGAAAGCCGTCGAGCTGGCCCGCGAGCACAAGCCGGACCTGGTCATCCTGGACGTGAAGATGCCCGTCATGGACGGCATCTCGGCGGCCGAGAAGATCGCCGAGGAGTCCATCGCCCCGGTGCTCATGCTGACCGCGTTCTCGCAGCGCGACCTGGTCGAGCGGGCCAGGGACGCCGGCGCCATGGCGTACCTGGTCAAGCCCTTCAGCAAGACCGACGTGGTGCCCGCCATCGAGATGGCCGTCTCGCGCTACACGGAGCTCAAGACGCTGGAGAGCGAGGTCGCCGACCTCACCCTGCGTCTGGAGACGCGGAAGCTGGTCGACCGCGCCAAGTCGATCCTGCAGACGGAGTACGGCCTCACCGAGCCCGCCGCGTTCCGCTGGATCCAGAAGACGTCGATGGACCGGCGCCTCTCGATGCAGCAGGTCGCGGAGGCGGTCATCGAGGACGCCGACGAGAAGAAGGCGGCGAAGGGGCAGTAGCCCCCCGCTCGCACCACGCGTACGAGGAAGGCCCGCACCCCGGCTTCGGGG
>NZ_JBHUZJ010000122.1:0-20356 GCF_042667685.1 Streptomyces sp. NPDC057302
GGCCGGAGCGCCTGTTGCATGAGCGCCAGCTCCGGGAGTGCCAAATTCCGTGGACGCGGACCTGCTCGCTTGGCACGATCACTCCGTGATCATCAAGAACGAGTGGACGAGCGCCGCGGCCCGCAACAACGCCGAGTGGTGCGACGCGGTCTGCCGCGCGCACGGCCTGTCGGGGGAGTTCGACGCCGGGACCTGGAGCAGCGCACGGCGGACGCCGCCGCTGTATCCCGACGGCATCTCCCTCACCCCCGAGGCATCGGCGCGCGACCTGGTGGCCCGGATCGACACGGCGTCACCGGGCTGCTCCGTCAAGGACAGCTTCGCCTGCCTCGATCTGGAGCCGCTGGGCTTCGAGGTGCTGTTCGAGGCCCAGTGGATCCACCGGCCCGCGGGCGCGGCTCCCGCGGGTCTTTCCCCGGCCGTGCGTTGGGAGCCGCTGAAGGGCGCCGATTCCCTGTCCGCATGGGAGGACGCGTGGAGCGACGGCGACGGGAGCACCGCACTGTTCCGCCCCGAACTGCTCGACGGCGCAACGACGTTCCTCGCCGGAACGTCCCGCGACGGAAGGATCGTCGCGGGCGCCGTCGCGAGCCCTGACGAGTCCGTGGTCGGCATCTCCAACCTCTTCGCGACCGGCGACGAGCCGGGCGGGGAGGAGTCCGCCTGGTCCGGCTGCCTGACGGAGGTCGCCAGGCTCTGGCCGGGCCTGCCCGTGGTCGGCTACGAGAGCGGCGAGAGCCTCGACGCGGCTGTCCGCCAGGGATTCAGCCCGATCGGACCCCTGCGGGTGTGGCTGCACACCGCCTGAGCCGCTCTTGGTCTCCTCGTCCTCGGCCCTCTCCCCGCCTCCCACCCCTTGACGCACGCGACGCCACCCCCGAAGAATGATCGCGTTCCGCGCTTTGACAACGTTGTCCAAGGAGGCGTTCCCACCCATGAGATGGACCCAACGGCTACGCGGTACGGGGGTGGCGGTGGCCGCGGCCACGCTCCTCGGGGGAGCCCTCGCCATACCGGCGGCCCAGGCCGCCCCGGCAGGCGACGGTCGGCTGACCGACCTGGTCAACCCGTTCATCGGCACCGAGAACGAGGGGAACACCTACCCCGGGGCCGCCGTGCCCTTCGGCATGGTCCAGTTCTCGCCCGACACCGGGCACAACACCGGCTACGACCACTCCGACACGCACATCCGCGGCTTCTCGACCGTCCATCTCTCGGGCGTGGGCTGCGGGTTGGGCGGCGATCTGCCGGTGCTCCCCACCACGGGCGACGTCAAGGAGACGGACTACGCCAAGTACGCGGCGGAGTTCAGCCACGACGACGAGAAGGCGAGCCCCGGTTCGTACCAGGTGGGCCTCAAGTCCGGCATCGGCGCCGAGCTGACCGCCACCGAGCGCACCGGCGTGCAGCGCTACACCTTCCCCGCCACCGACAAGGCCAACGTCCTGCTCAACGCGGGCCAGTCGCTGCACAAGACGGGCAGCACCAAGGTCGAGATCCTCGACAGCCGTACGGTCCGCACGGCGATCACCGGCAGCGGCTTCTGCCAGGACACCAAGCCGTACACGGTCTACACGATCACGCGCTTCGACCGGCCCTTCACCACGTCGGGCACCTGGAAGGGCGACACCGTCACCGCGGGCTCCAAGAAGTCGTCGGCGGGCGAGGAGCGCAACGGCGCCTACGTCCGGTTCGACACCTCCAAGGACCGCACCGTCGAGGCGACCACCGCTCTCTCGTACGTCGACGCCAAGGGCGCCGCGCTCAACCTCCGTGCGGAGGGCGGGCGTTCGTACGACCGGGTGGAGAAGGCGGCCCAGCGGGCGTGGGAGGACCGGCTCGACGACGTGAAGGCCAAGGGCGGCAGCGAGACCGTGCGCCGCACCTTCTACTCGTCCCTCTACCGTTCGTTCCTCGCGCCGAACATCGGCAGCGACGTCGACGGCAGGTACACGGGCTGGGACCAGAAGACCCACCGTGCCAAAGGCTTCACGTACTACCAGAACTGGTCCCTGTGGGACACCTACCGCACCCAGGCCCAGCTCCTGTCGCTGCTCGCACCGCACGAGTCCCGTGACATGGCGCTCTCCGTCCTGAAGATCGACGAGGAGAGCGGCTGGCTGCCCAAGTGGGGCTACGGCACCGTCGAGACGAACATCATGACCGGCGACCCGGTCACCCCCTTCCTCACCAACGCCTACCAGCAGGGCCTGCTCAAGGGGCACGAGGAGGAGGCGTACCGCGCGCTGAAGAAGAACGCGGACGGTGTCCCGCCGGCCGACTCGGCGCCCGTGGGCCGCGAGGCCAACAAGGAGTATCTGAGCGACGGTTTCGCGCCGTACATCAAGGGCCGTCCGCACGCCAAGCCCGGTGACTCGGACTACGACCACGGCGCTTCCGCGACGCTGGAGTACGCGCTCTCGGACGCGATGCTCGGCCAGATGGCCGGTGAGCTCGGGCACAAGGCCGACGCGAAGCGGTACGCGGACCGTGCGCAGAACTACCGGAAGATCTTCGACGCGTCGACCGGGTTCTTCCGTGCGCGGGACGCCGAGGGGGCCTTCACCGGACCCGCCGACCCGGCCAAGAGCGAGGGCTTCCACGAGGGCACGTCCTGGCAGTACCAGTGGCTCGTCCCGCAGGACCTGCCCGGCATGGTGGATCTCATCGGCGGCAAGCAGGCCACCAACGACCGCCTCGACTCCTTCTTCGCGTACGAGCAGCTCCTGAAGGACCCGGCGAAGACGGCCCGCGAGGTGTGGGTCAACGGCCCCTACGACTACTACAACGCGGACAAGTACAACCCGCAGAACGAGCCCGACCTCATCGCCCCGTACACGTACCTGTCGACGGGTCAGCCGTGGAAGACCACCGACGTGGTGCACGCCGCGCTCACGCTCTTCACGGACGCCCCGACCGGCATGACCGGGAACGACGACCTCGGCACGATGTCCGCCTGGAACGTGCTCTCCTCGATCGGCGTCTTCCCGGTCCAGCCCGGCACGGACACCTGGGGTCTGTCGACGCCCGTCTTCGAGCGCGTCGACCTCACCCTCGACCGCCGCTACTACCCGAAGGGGCGCCTCACGGTGAAGGCGCCGGGCACCTCGGACACCGACCGGTACATCCAGTCGGCGCGCGCGGACGGCGCCGACTACGGCAAGACGTACCTGACGACGGACGACATCCGTGACACCCGCGAGCTCTCCTTCACGGTGGGCGACAAGCCCTCGCAGTGGGGTACGTCGACGCGGGCGGCGCCGCCCGCGCTCAAGTGACGTACGCCGACCGATGATGAAGTGACGTAAGACATACGCCACTTGCGCACCACTAGGCCCGCCTCTCCCAGAGAGGCGGGCCTTAATCTGTTGTTAACTGTGCGTAGCTTGATCGTACTTGACCGTAGTCGCGCAACGGCGCTTGACTGCAGGTCCGTGCCATCCCCCGCATCGCCCTCGACGCGAGAGCAGACCGTTGAAAACGCTGACCACCGAGTCCTCCGACCTGCTCGCACCTCTCGACCTCGCCTTCTGGAACATCGAGTCCGCCGAACACCCGATGCACCTGGGGGCCCTGGGCGTCTTCGACGCCGACTCGCCGGACGCGGCAGAGCGAGCCGCCCGGCTCCTCGCCTCACGTGCGGCCGGCGTGCCCGGACTGCGGCTGCGGATCCGTTCGGTCTGGCTGCCGGTGGGCGGCGCCGTCCGGCAGCCCGCGCCCGCCTTCGACCCGCTGGACCACGTCGGCCTCGCGGAGCCCGTGCGGGACTTCCAGGCGGCGGCGGGCGCGCTCATGCAGCGCCCCCTGGAGCGCGGCAGGCCGCCGTGGGAGGCGCATGTGCTGCCGGGGCACGACGGCGCCTCCTTCGCCGTGCTCTTCAAGTTCCACCACGCCCTCGCGGACGGCCTGCGCGCCCTGATGCTCGCTGCGGCCGTCATGGACCCCATGGACCTGCCCGCCCCGCGCCCCGCGCCCGTGGGGCCCGAGGCCTCCGGGTGGTCCTGGCTGCCCGACCCGCGCAAGCTGCCGGGCCTCGTCCGCGACACCGTCAGTGACGTGGGGCAGGCCCTGGACATCGGCTCGTCCGTGGCCCGCGCCACCCTGGGCGTACGGTCGTCGGCCGCCCTCACGTCACAGGCCACCGGCACGCGGCGCACCGCGGGGGTGCTGCTCGACCTGGACGACGTGCACCGGGTGCGCAAGACCGTGGGCGGCACCGTCAACGACGTACTGATCGCCGTGGTCGCCGGCGCCCTGCGCCGCTGGCTCGACGAGCGGGGCGACGGCAGCGAGGGCGTGGAGCCGCGCGCCCTGGTCCCCGTCTCCCGGCGCAGGCCGCGCGGGGCGCAGCCGCCGGGCAACCGGCTCTCCGGGTATCTGGTCCGGCTGCCCGTCGGCGATCCGGACCCGGTCGCACGGCTGCGGACGGTGCGGGCCGCCATGGACCGCAACAAGGACGCGGGCCCCGGCCGAGGCGCGGGCGCGGTCGCCCTGCTCGCCGATCACGTGCCCTCGATCGGCCACCGCATCGGCGGCCCCGTCGTCGCGCAGGCCGCCCGGCTGCTCTTCGACATCCTCGTCACCAGCGTCCCGCTGCCCAGCCTCGGCCTGCGGCTCGGCGGCTGCCCGCTCGCCGCCGTCTACCCCTTCGCGCCGCTCGCCCAGGGGCAGGCGCTCGCCGTCGCGGTGTCGACGTACCGGGGCCGGGTGCACTTCGGTCTGGTCGCCGACGCGGCCGCCGTGCCGGACCTGGACGTTCTGGCGCGCAGCGTGCGGGAGGAGCTCGCGGGGCTCGTCGAAGCGTGCGTAAACCGTCCGCGTTTGGTAGAGGGGCCCGTCGCTACGTAAAGTTCTCTTCTTTGGAGCTTCCGCGGTCACTCCGACGAGCCGCGGCATGAGTGACGCGAGGACAGCGGCGATGACGGTGACAGAGGACAGCCTGGAGGCTGCCGGTTCGACCGAAGAGGCCGTCGATTTCGGCCCCGGCATCGACCCCGACCGGCTCGCCGTCTGCCTCGCCGTGCTCGACGAGCTGGACGATCTCGAGGTCGACCACCCCGACGCGATCGCGGTGCGCCGCGCCACCGCCGGGGTCTACCGCACCGTGAAGCAGCGCCGCCGTCAGGAGCGCAGGGCCGCCAAGACCGCGCACGACAAGGCCGTCACCGAGTCCACCGCCACCGGCTCCGCCGAGCGCATCGACGACGAGACCGAGGGCCTGCTGCCCTCCTCGCAGACCGAGGAGGGCCGGATCGCGGGGATACTCCAGCGCCCGCGCTCCTGCTACACCTGCAAGACCCGGTACGTGGAAGTCGACTACTTCTACCACCAGCTGTGTCCGGACTGCGCCCGTCTGAACCGGTCCAAGCGCGACGCCCGCACCGACCTCACCGGCAAGCGCGCGCTGCTCACCGGCGGCCGCGCCAAGATCGGCATGTACATCGCGCTGCGCCTCCTTCGCGACGGCGCCCACACCACCATCACGACGCGCTTCCCCAAGGACGCCATCCGCCGCTTCAAGGCGATGGACGACTCGGCCCAGTGGCTGCACCGCCTGGAGGTCGTCGGCATCGACCTGCGCGACCCGGGCCAGTCCGTCGCGCTCGCCGAGCAGGTGGCCGCGGCGGGACCGCTCGACATCCTGATCAACAACGCGACGCAGACCGTACGGCGTCTGCCCTCCGCGTACGCGGCCCTGGTCGACGGCGAGGGCGCGCCGCTGCCCGCAGGGGAGCTGCCCGCCCACTCCGTGATCGGCGCCTTCAACTCCGGCGCGGTGGACGGCCTCGCCGCGCTGCCCGTCGGCACCAGCGGCCTGGAGGCGCAGCAGGTCGCCGACCTCGCGCTCGTCGCGGGCAACGCCAGCGTCGCCCGGCACCTCGACGGCACCGCCATCGACGCGGGCGGCCTCGTCCCGGACGTCGTCGACAGCAACACCTGGGTGCAGACCATCGAGCAGATCTCCCCGGTGGAGCTCCTCGAAACCCAGCTGTGCAACTACACCTCGCCGTTCATCCTGATCAGCGCGCTGCGCCCGGCGATGGCCGACGCCGCGAAGAAGGCGTCGAGCGGCCGTTCCTACGTCGTGAACGTCTCGGCGATGGAGGGCGTCTTCGGCCGCGGCTACAAGGGCGCGGGCCACCCGAACACGAACGCCGCGAAGGCCGCGATGAACATGGTGACGCGGACCAGCGCCCAGGAGATGTTCCAGAGCGACGGCATCCTGATGACCTCGATCGACACCGGCTGGATCACCGACGAGCGCCCGCACTTCGACAAGCTGCGCCTGGCCGACGAGGGGTTCCACGCCCCGCTCGACCTGATCGACGGCGCGGCCCGGGTCTACGACCCGGTCGTGCGGGGCGAGGCGGGCGACGACCTGTTCGGCGTCTTCCTCAAGGACTACGCACCCGGCAAGTGGTAGCAGCGGGTCGGCGGCCGAGGGGCCGCCGGCCTTAGACGGCTGTCTTATACGGGCGTACGTTGCTGACGCCCACCGGAGCGGCGGGTCAGGCCTCGCCCGTGGCCTCGGGCATCGCCGCCCGCAGCCGCTCGTGCACGGCGTACGCGGCGGTCCCTCCCGCCGCTGCCCGCACCCTCGTCCCGCCGTCCACCAGCACATCCGCGCCCGTCACCCATTCGGCCGCGTCCGAGACCAGCCATGTGACGGCCCGCGCGACGTCCTCCGGCTCGCCGATGCGGCCGAGCGGCAGGCTCGCGGCGAGCTGTTCCTCGGCGCCCTCCCAGGCGAAGCGGGCCATTTCGGTGCGGATGAGGCCGGGGGAGACGGAATTGACCCGGACCAAGGGCGCGAGCTCCCCCGCGAGTTGGGCGGTCAGGTGCAGGAGCGCCGCCTTGCTGGTGCCGTACGCGCCCACGTTCGGGCCCACATGGGAGGCGCCCTCGGTGCAGATGTTCACCACCGCGCCACCGTGCTCGCCCATCCAGGCCCGCCAGGCGAGCTGCGTCAGGCGCAGGGCGGCCTCGACGTTCACGGTGAAGGCCGCGCGCCACCGGGTGAGGTCGACGTCCATCAGCGCGCCGTAAGGGGCGTTCGTCGCGGCGTTGTTCACCAGCACGTCCAGCCGCCCGAACGCGCGCACCGCGAGCGCCACGCACGCATCGGCGTGGGCGGAATCGGCCACGCCGCCCGCGCATCCGAGGGCCTGCGCGCCGTCCGCGCGCAGTTCCGCCACCGCGGCCTTCAGGGCGTCCGGGTCCCGGGCGGTGATGACAAGGCGATGTCCGGACTCCGCGAGGCCGCGCGCGACGGCGAGCCCGATCCCTCGCGAGGCTCCGGTCACCAGAGCCACCGCGCCTTCCCGTGCCTGCGCAGAAGTCATCCGCGTACGGTCCCATGGAGGCCTGGAAAGGCCCATGGGTCCGACCCGTTGAGGGAATTTCGGCCCGCGGGCCACCCCCACACCGTGACCAACTGTCCGAAATCCACTCCTTCGGCGGAACCCATAGAGCGCGGGCGCGCTCATTTGGTTAATGTGAGGCGAACGGACGGTCTCCAGGGGATCCACAAGCACCCCTCGGCCGCCCCGGGACAGGCTCGCCACCGTGGCCGCGCTCCCGCCTCGACAACGGCGCCACCGCGACCGAACAGCCCTAGTCCTTCCGTTACGCGACACAAAGGAGTGCGCGGTGACACCAGATCTGACGAAGCAGGAAAAGCGACCGGCGGAACACAGCAGCGAGCGGGCCGGCAGACCACGCAAGCTCAGCAACCTGGACTCGTGGGCGAAAGCGGCCCCGATCCGGCTCGCGGGCTACGAGGACGACCTCGCGGAGCCGCACATCCTCCCCGGTATCGACTGATCCCGCCGCTTCGCCGCGTGCCCCTTGCCGACTCCGGCAGGGGGCACCGGCGTGTGCGGGTCGCCCGCTTCGCGCATGGTCGGGCGGTTGCGGGTTACTCCGGAGAGTATGAACGGGACATCGGATGCCGAGCGCAGCGCGGAACGCGCGCCGGAAGAACTGACGCAGTTGTCGAAGCGGTCCTGGCGGGCCGTGCTCACCGGAGTGATCCGTGAGTTCAAGGACGACGAGCTGACCGACCGGGCGGCGGCGCTGACCTACTACGGGGTGCTTTCGCTCTTCCCGATGCTTCTCGTGCTGGTCTCCCTCCTCGGTGTCGTGGGGAAGTCGGCCATCGACTGGCTGCTGGAGAACCTCGAGAAGCTCGCGCCGGGTTCGGCGCGGGACATCATCGGCGACGCCGTGCGGCAGCTTGAGGGCCGGGGCGGTGTCGGCTCCCTCATGGCCGTGGTCGGCATCGCGCTGGCGGTGTGGGCGTCCTCCGGGTACGTGGGGGCGTTCATCCGCACCGCCAACGCCGTGTACGACATGCCCGAGGGGCGGCCCATATGGAAGGTGCTGCCGGTCCGGGTGGGCGTGACGGTGGTGCTGCTCCTGCTGGCCGTCGTCAGTGCGCTCATCGTGGTGTTCACCGGCGGTCTCGCGCACACCGTGGGGTCCGCCCTGGGGTTCGGCGACGCGGCCCTGACCGTGTGGGCGATCGCGAAGTGGCCGGTGCTCGTCGTGCTGGTGACCATCATGATCGCGCTGCTGTTCTGGGCGACGCCGAACGTGAAGGGCCGCGGCTTCAAGTGGGTGACCCCGGGCAGCGTGATCGCCCTGGTGATCTGGCTGATCGCATCGGCCGGGTTCGCCTTCTACGTGGGAAATTTCGGTTCCTACAACAAGACCTACGGCGCTCTCGCCGGGGTGATCGTCTTCCTCGTATGGCTGTGGATCAGCAACATCGCGATCCTGCTCGGCCTGGAGTTCGACGCGGAGCTGTCACGTCAGCGCGCCATCGCCGGTGGTCTTCCCGCCGAGGAGGAGCCCTACGTGCCGCCCCGCGACACCCGCGCGTGGGACGAGCAGGACCAGCGGCGCATGGCGGAGTGAACACCGCCCGCCACGATCGCCGCACTCGACCATGTGCCGATGCCGGAGATCGGGGTACTCGGCCCGCAGAACAGACAGGAGGTTGATGACGATGGCCCAGACAGGCCCGCACACCACGGACCGTGACAGCAGCGGACGGACCGCCCCCGCCAGTGAGCCGGTGGGCGACCTCGTGCAACGCGCGTCGCAGCAGCTGACGGAGCTGGTGCGCGGCGAGATGCGCCTGGCGCAGGCGGAGATGAAGGAGAAGACCAGGCGCTACGGCAAGGGCAGCGGGTTGTTCGGCGGAGCCGGTCTCGTCGGCTTCCTGACCCTCCAGGCTCTGGTCGCCACCGCGATCGCGGCGCTCGCGGTGCCGCTTCCGGTGTGGGCGGCGGGGCTGATCGTCACCGCCGTCCTCGGTCTGATCGCCGCGGTGCTCGCGGCGACCGGCAAGAAGGAAGTCGGCCGGGCCGCCCCGCCGATCCCCGAGCAGGCCATCGGCGGCGTGAAGGCCGATGTCGCAGAGATCAAGGAGAGTGCACAGCGATGAACCAGCCCGACAAGCACACCGCGGGATCCGGGGAACTGCGCGCGAAGGTCGAGCAGACCCGCCAGGATCTCGGCGAGACGGTCGAGGCGCTTGCGGCCAAGGCGGACGTCAAGGCACGTGCGCAGGAGAAGGCGGTCGCGATCAAGGGCCAGACGGCCACGAAGGCCGCGGAGCTGGGCGAGCAGGCGGTGGCGAAGGCCACCGAGGCCGCCCATGTGCTGCAGGACAAGGTGCCCGACCAGGTCAAGGACAAGGCCGCCGCCGCCACCGGTCAGGTGAAGGCCGCGGCGGGACAGGCCTCCGAGGTGTGGCAGGACAAGGCGCCCGAGCAGGTCCGTAACCACCGCACCGCCTTCCTGGCGGCCAGTGGCGCGACGCTCCTCGCGACGCTCGTACTGGTGCGGCGCAAGCGGAAGCACGGGAGCGCGCTGTGAAGGCTTCGAAGATCGCCTACAAGCCGGTCGGTCTCGTGCTCGGCATGCTCGCCGGTGCGGCCGCGGGCGGGCTTTTCAAACAGGCGTGGAAGGTGGCCGGCCACGACGAGGACGCACCCGACGCCACCGACGAGGACCGCGGCTGGGGCGAGATCCTGCTGGCGGCGACGTTGCAGGGAGCGATCTTCGCCGTGGTCAAGGCGGCCGTCGACCGGGGCGGCGCTGTCGCCGCGCGTCGGCTGACCGGCACGTGGCCGGGCTGACCGGCGCCTGACCCGGCTGTAGGCCGCCCGACCGACAGACGGCCCCGGATTCATCCGATGGGTCGGTGCGTGGCAGCGTAAATGTCCAAGTCCCCGCAGCGCTCAATGCATTGACACCCTCACGGGGCGCTTGAATCATCGGATGTCATGACTGACATGCGCATGATGCTAGCGCCCCGTGCGCGGCTCCGTCGGTGGAGAAGCGCCGCAGTGGCCCTGCTGCTGCTCGCGGCGCCCGTCCCGGCGGCTCGGGCCGCGGGGGCGTCGCAGCCCGCGGACCCGCCCCGTACCGTCCCCGCCCTCACCGACTGGTCGCCGGGCAAGGGAAGTTACGCCTACGGCCCCGGCGCCCGGCTCGTCGCGCACGGGAAGCCGGCGCGCGAGGTCGCCCGCACTCTCGCGGACGATCTGCGCGCCGCGGGCGAGGGCAGGGTGCCGGTCACCGGCGGCGCCCCGCGTGACGGCGACATCGTGATCGACGTCGCTCCCGCGCGCAAGAGGCCCCTCGGCGCCGAAGGCTACGAACTCCGGGCGGGCGAACGCCTGGAGATCACCGGCGCGACGGAGGCCGGAGCCTTCTACGGGACCCGCACCCTCCTCCAGCTCCTCGCCCAGAGCGACCGCGTACCCGCCGGACGTACGGTCGACGTGCCCCAGTACAAGGAGCGCGGGGTGGGCGTCTGCGCCTGCTACATCCACGTCTCGACGCCCTGGCTGGAGAACCTCGTACGCGACATGGCGTACAACAAGCAGAACCAGCTGCTCCTCGAACTCAAGGTGAAGAGCGACGAGCACCCCGAGGCCAACAGCTGGGGCTACTACACCAAGAGCGAGATACGCCGCCTCGTCGCCCTCGGCGAGAAGTACCACGTCACGATCGTTCCGGAGATCAACTCGCCCGGCCACATGGACCCTTGGCTGGAGAAGCGCACCGACCTCCAGCTCACCGACTCCGACGGCAAGCCGCAGTCGTCCCGCCTGGACATCACCAAGGACGAGGCCTTCGCGTACTACACGAGCCTGATCGACGAGTACGCGGAGGTGTTCCCCGCGAAGTCCTGGCACATGGGCGCCGACGAGTACATGCTCGGCTCCGACTTCGCCAAGTACCCCCACATCCTTGAGTACGCGAAGAAGAAGTACGGCGAGAAGGCGACCCCGCAGGACGCCTTCGTCGACTTCGTCAACCGGGTGCACGCCTACGCGACGGGCAAGGGTAAGCGGCTGCGCATCTGGAACGACGGCCTGACCGGCGCGAACACCGTCCCCGTGGCGGCCGGGACGAGCGTGGAGCACTGGCTCGACGTGAAGACGAAGCCGAGCAGCCTCATAGCGCAGGGCTACCCGTTGCAGAACGCCGCGTACTCCCTCTACCTCGTCCGCGGCGGCTTCCACACCAACACCAAAGCTCTGTACGACAAGGCGTGGGACCCGCGCGACTTCGAGGGCGAGAAGCTCGCCTCGCGGGACGGCATCACCGGGGCGAAGATCAGCCTGTGGCCGGACAACGGCCGGGGCGAGACCGAGAACGAGGTCGCGGCCTCGATGGCGATGCCGCTCAGCCATGTCGCGCAGGTGACCTGGGGATCCGCGCACCCGGATCCGACGTACGCCGACTTCGCCGCACGCGCCGAGTCGGTGGGCCACGCGCCTGGGTGGCGGGACCTGACGAAGACGTCTGTGGCGGACGGAACGTACACCTTGCGGGACACCGAGGGGCATGCGAAGCCCGCCGCCTACGAGATCAAGCGCACCGCCGACGGCTACGTCACGCTGAAGTCTGCGGCGGACGGCGCCTGCTTGGAGACGCGCAGCGGCAAGCTCACGCTCAACGTGCCGCTGGAGCCCGGGAGTGCCGTCACGCGGGAGACGTGCGACGCGGGAAACACCCTGCAGCGGTGGCAGTTGGCGAAGTCGGCGGGCGGCTACCGCCTGACGAACGCGATCACCCAGATGTCCGTGCGTGTCACCGATGACGGCCGCCTCCAGCAGTACCCGGCGGACCAACAGGCCCCGGCGTCCTGGACCTTGGCAGCTCGCTGACCGCACTTCCCCCTCCGACCCGACAGGGAGACCCGCACGCCCATGACTGTCAGCAGACGTCTCTTCGTGACCGCCGCCGTCACCACCGCGGTCGCCGCGTCGAGCAGTTCCCTCGCCCTCGCGGCACCCGGCTCCACCGGAGCGGCCGCCACCGCGGTGGCCCCCGATCCGCCCTACCGCATCGCGATCGGCCCCAAGGACTCCCCGGACGCGGTCATCGCCAAGGCCTCCCAAGTCCGGCCCACAGAGCGACAGATCGCCTGGCAGCGCCTCGAGCAGACCGCGTTCCTGCACTTCGGGGTCAATACCTTCACCGGCCTCGAATGGGGCACGGGAGACGAGGACCCCGACGTCTTCCAGCCGTCGGGCCTGGACACCGACCAGTGGGCGCGGGCCCTGCGCGACGGCGGCTTCAAGCTCGCCATCCTCACGGTCAAGCACCACGACGGCTTCGTGCTCTACCCCTCCCGCTACACCAAGCACAGTGTGGTGAGCAGCAGTTGGCAGGCCGGAAAGGGCGACGTACTGCGGTCGTTCGCCGACTCGCTGCGCCGGTACGGCATCAAGGTGGGCGTCTACATCTCGCCCGCCGACGAGAACCAGTATCTGCACGGCGTCTACGCCAACGGCAGCGCGCGCTCGCGGCGCACCATCCCCACGCCGGTGGAGGGCGACGACCGGGCGGCCGAAGCCGCCGCGCGCTCCTTCACGCTCGACGCGACCGACTACGGCGCGCACATGCTGAACCAGCTGTACGAGGTGCTCACCGAGTACGGGACGATCGACGAGGTGTGGTTCGACGGGGCGCAGGGGCGCATCCCGCCGGAGAAGGTCGAGACGTACGACTGGGACAGCTGGTACGCGGTCATCCGGGCCCTGGCGCCGAACGCGACGGTCGCCGTGCGCGGGCCCGACGTCCGGTGGGTCGGCAACGAGGGCGGCCTCGCGCGCGAGAACGAGTGGAGCGTCGTCCCCGTCAAGGACTCGGGGAACGGGAGCGTCGACTACGCCCTGAAGTACGACGCGCCCGACCAGGGAAGCCGGGAGGCGCTCGGTGAGGCGAGGGCGGTCGCCCAGTACGTGCAGTGGTGGCCGGCGGAGTGCGACGTCTCGATCAGGCCGGGTTGGTTCTACCACGAGGACGAACAGCCCAAGTCCGTCGAGCAGTTGACGGACATCTGGTTCCGCTCGGTGGGCCGCAACTCCGTACTGCTCCTGAACGTCCCGCCGGACAGGCGGGGCCTGCTCCCGGAGGCGGACGTCGCGCGGCTGCGGGAGTTCCGCGAGCGGATCGGGCGCGAGCTGCCGCAGGACCTCGCGCGGGGTGCGCGGGCCCGCGGCGACGGCAGCCGTCCGTCACAGGCGGTCGACGGCGACCCGGACACGGCATGGGTGGGCCCGGCGCCCTCCAGGGGGACGCTCACGGTGGACCTGGGCCGGGCGCGCGAGGTCGACCGGATCCGGCTGGGGGAGGACATCCGGCGGGGCCAGCAGCTGGAGCACGCGGTGATCGAGGCGCGGCTGTCCGCAGCGGCCGGGTGGTCCCTCGTGACCGAGGTGGACACGGTGGGGGCGAGCCGGGTCCTGACGCTGGCGACCCCGGTACGGGCGCGGGAGTGGCGGCTTCGGGTGACGGGGTCGCGCGGGGCGGTGCGGATCGCGGAGTTCGGGCTCTACCGGTCGCGGGTGTAGGAGTCTCCTCGCGGGGGCCGGGCTCGTGACCACGGGCCCGGCCCCCGACGAAGTCGCCCCAGCGGCAGCGGTGTTAGCGTCGCGGCCATGTCCAAGAACGAGATCGACGCCGTGACCGCCGAGTTCTTCGGCGCCTTCGACAACGTGGGCGGCAAGACCGCCGACGTGGCCCGCATCCGCCGACTCGTCATCCCGGGTGGCGTGATCGTCAAGACCGGCCCGCAGTTCACGGTCTACACGGTGGGGGAGTTCATCGAGCCCCGGCAACGGCTCTTGAGCGACGGCAGGTTGGTGGAGTTCTCCGAGTGGGAGACCTCCGAACGGACCGAGATCGAGGGAGACATCGCCTCACGGTTCGGCGCGTACTCCAAGTCCGGGGTGCTGGACGGAAAGCCGTTCGAGGGAGGCGGCACCAAGACCATCCAGTTCGTCCGCACCCCGGAAGGCTGGCGGATCGCGGCGTTCTCCTGGTACGACACGCCCTGACGGTGCCGGGCGCGGTGTCGTCGACTCCCGACGGAGCCGTACCGGCGGGGTACGACACCGCTCAGCTCCCGCCCGCCGCCCGCCCCGTGCTCTCCCGCTCGATGAGGCTGGGCAGGGGGACCTGGACCGTGGCCGCGGGGCCGTCGTCCAGGAGCGAGAGGAGTTCGCGGGCCGCCGTCCTGCCGAAGGACATCGTGTCGCGCGACAGTGCCGTCAGCCAGGGGTGGACCATCCGGCACAGCGCCGAGTCCTCCCATGCGATCACCGAGACGTCTCCCGGCACGGTGAAACCGAGCGAGGCCGCCGCGGCTACCCCGGCGACGGCCATCACGTCGTTGTCGTACACGAGAGCCGTCGGCGGTGACGCGCCGCCCAGCACCCGCTGTGTCACCGCGGCGCCCTCCGCGTCCGAGTAGTCCGTGGTCACCGAGCGGACCTCCGACAGGTCGCGCCGCTCGGCCTCGGC
Organism: Streptomyces sp. NPDC057302; assembly: GCF_042667685.1. NCBI lineage: Bacteria > Bacillati > Actinomycetota > Actinomycetes > Kitasatosporales > Streptomycetaceae > Streptomyces > Streptomyces sp. NPDC057302. Next base: position 14,836 of record NZ_JBHUZJ010000122.1, read on the forward strand.
CCGCAGCGTCCGGATCCGCCGCTCGGTGTGGGCGAGGCCGGGCAGCCCCGCGATGTGCACGATACGGCGGTGCCCGAGCGCGTACAGGTGGTCCACGACCGACGCCATCGCCCCCGCGTCGTCCGCCCAGACGGTGGAGAGGCCGGGGTGGTGCGCCTGCGGATCCGGCACGCCGCCGGTCACCACCGCGGGCAGTCCCAGCTCGTCGAGGAGCGCCGGGCGGGGGTCGTCCGTGCGCGGGTCCACGACCAGGACGCCGTCCACCCGGCGCTCGGCCCACCACCGCTGGTAGACCGCGCACTCGGCGGTCACGTCCTCCACCACCTGGAAGAGCAGGCCGAGCCGACGCTCCGCGAGGACCTCCTGGATGCCCGCGATCAGCTGCAGGAAGAACGAGTCGACGCCCAGCGTCCCGGCGGGTCTCGCCACCACGAGCCCCACCGTCGCCGCGCCCTCACCGGACAGCGCGCGAGCCGCCGTGCTCGGATGCCAGCCCAGCTGCTCGGCGACCCTGCGGACCCGGTCGCGGGTGACGTCGGATACTCCGGGCCGGTCGTTGAGCGCGAAGGACACGGCGCTCTCGGAGACTCCGGCGCGGCGGGCGATGTCCTTCATGGTCGGCCGGCGTGCCGGGGACCGCTTGCCTTGCACCGGTGTTGCCCCTTTCCTCTGGTGCGCATACTAATGCGCTTGAGCCAGCACACTCTAAAGCGCTTTAGTCGATCCCCGCAAGAAGTTCAACGTACTTCTCTGACCTGGCAAGTTGGTAGAGATGTCAAGCAATGGTCACCGAATCCATTGACTTTTAGCAGGAGTTCCATGCAAGGTCTGCCTCACGCTGGGCCGAGCAAAGGAGCCGTTTCACCGTGCGCATCTCCCACCACCCCCGCATCCCCCGAAGGGCAGCCGCCGCTGCCGCCGTTCTCGCCGTGCTGCTGCCGCTGAGCGCCTGCGGCGACGGAGGCGACGGCGGCGGCTCGACCGACGCCTCCGGCAAGGTCGAGGGCGAGATCACCTTCCAGACCTGGAACCTGAAGGCCAACTTCAAGTCGTACTTCGAGGGCGTCGTCGACGGCTTCGAGAAGAAGTACCCGGGCACGAAGGTCCACTGGGTCGACCAGCCCGGCGAGGGCTACGCCGACAAGATCAGCGCCGACGCCGCGGCCGGCACCCTCCCCGACGTCGTCAACGTCTCGCCCGACCTGGTGGCCCCGCTCGCCAAGGCCGGGCTCGCGCTCGACCTGGACAAGTCCGCGTCGAAGTACGAGAAGGAGTACCTGCCGGGGGCGTGGAAGAGCCACCAGATACCGGGTACGGAGGGCACGTACGCCTTCCCCTGGTACCTGAACACCGGGCCGCTCTTCTACAACAAGCGGATCTTCAAGGACGCGGGGCTCGACGCCGACAAGCCCCCGACGACGTTCGACCAACTCTTCGACGACGCCCTGACGTTGTCGAAGGAGACCAAGGGCAAGACCGCCACGCTCGCGAACGTCCCCACCATCGAGGACTTCGGGCGTTACGGCGTCCCGCTGATGGACAAGGACGGGACCAAGTTCACCTTCAACGGTCCCAAGGGCGTCGAACTCCTCACCAAGTACAAGAAGTTGTACGACGCGAAGGCGCTCGACGGTCAGGCGCTCACCGCGACGCCGGAGTCGACGGGCAAGAAGTTCCTCACCGAGGCCGTCGCCATGAACCCCGGAAGCGCCCTGGACCTCGGCAAGTTCAAGAAGGACGCGCCCGGCCTCTACAAGAACATCGGGATCACCCCGCAGATCACCAACACCGGCAAGGACAACATGTACGTGATGGGGGTGATGGTGAACACCCGCACCAAGCAGACGCCCGCCGCGGTGGCCTTCGCCCACTACGTGACGGACGCGCAGCGGCAGATGTCCTTCGCCAAGAAGGTGGCGATCTTCCCGAGCACGGAAGGCTCGCTCGACGATCCGTACTTCACCAAGCAGGACGGCACCGACGACACGCGCGTGCGCGTCGCCGCCGCCAAGTCCATCAAGACCGCGGTGAATTACACGCCCGTGCTGTTCAGCGAGCAGATGAAGATCGAGCTGCGCAACGCCGTCGCCCGCGCGCTGCAAGGCAAGCAGAGCCCCAAGGAAGCGCTTGACAACGCTGTCAAGAACTGTGACCGGCTGCTGAAGCAGAGCTGAGAAGACGACCCGGGACCACCGCCATGAAAAGCTCCAGCGCCGCCGCCGTTCCCCGTGCCGCCGCCGACCGCGGTCCACGCAGCCGCATCCGGCGACAACTGCCGTCAAGTCCCTGGCTGTTCGCCGCCCCCGGACTGCTGATCGTCGGCATCTTCATCCTCTATCCGTTCGTCAGCACGCTCATCAACTCCTTCACCGACAAGCGGACCCTGATCCCGGGGGAGTACGTCGGCCTGGACAATTTCCGGGAGTTGCTGCACGACGACATGTTCTGGATCGGCCTTCGCAACTCGACGCTGTACATCGTCGGGGTCGTCCCGGCGCTCGTCCTGCTGCCGTTGCTGCTCGCGATGCTGGTCCAGAAGCACATCCCCGGCATCACCTTCTTCCGGTCCGCCTTCTACACGCCGGTGGTCGCGTCCATCGTCGTGGTGGGCCTGATCTGGGTGTGGATGCTGGATGAACGGGGTCTGGTCAACGCGGTGCTCGAGGCGGTGGGCGTCGGCTCGGTCGGCTTCCTCAGCGATCAGTGGCTGCTCCTGGGGAGCGCCATGGCCGTCACGGTCTGGAAGGGCCTCGGCTACTACATGATCATTTATCTGGCCGCGCTCGCCAACGTGCCGCGCGAACTGCACGAGGCGGCGGCCGTGGACGGCGCGGGATCCATCCGCCGCTTCTTCACGGTCACCGTCCCCGCCGTGCGCTCCACGATGGTCCTGGTCGCCGCACTCTCCTCGGTCGCCGCCTTCAAGGTGTTCTCCGAGGTCTATCTGATGGCCGGACCCAACGGCGGCCCGGCCGGCGAGGACACCACGCTCGTGATGCTGGTGCAACGCGTCGGCACCGGACTGACCGGCCGCGTCGGATACGCGTCGGCCATCTCGGTCGTCGTCTTCGTCGTCACCGTCGCGCTGATGCTGCTGGTGCTGCGCGCGGACCGCAAGGAGGACGCGTGAGCATCGCGACGGACACGCGAAAGGCCGAGCAGGCACAGCGGAAGACGGCAGGGAAGGGGCAAAAGGGCGCCGGTGGTGCCCGCAAGCGCGGGCGGATCACCGACGAGAACGGCCGCCGGATGCCCGTGTGGGAGATCGTCCTGCGCTACGCACTCCTGCTCGCCGTACTGGCGCTGATGATCGGCCCCTTCCTGTGGCAGCTGTCCACCTCCCTGAAGGGCCCGCACGAGAACATCTTCAGCTCCCCGCCCAAGTTCCTGCCCGGCAGCCCGACCCTCCACAACTACGAGCGGGTCGCCGACACCATCCCCGTCTGGGACTACGCGCTCAACTCCCTGAAGGTGGCCGCCGCCAACGTGGTGACCAACTGCGTGGGCGCCACGCTCGCCGGCTACGCCCTCGCGCGCCTGCGCTACCGGGGCCGCAGGGCAGCCACGATCGTCTTCGTCCTGGCCATGCTGGTGCCCGTCGAGGGCATCATCATCGCCCAGTTCACGACCATGCGGGAGCTGGGCCTGAACAACACCCTCATCGGTGTGCTGCTGCCCGGCTGCGTCTCCGCGCTCAACGTCCTGCTGATGCGCAACGCCTTCCTGAACCTGCCGTACGAGATCGAGGAAGCCGCGTTCGTCGACGGCGCGAACGTCTGGCAGCGGTTCCTGCGGATCGCCCTGCCCGCGGTCAAGGGCACGCTCGCCGTGGTGGCGATCTTCGCCTTCATGGGCGCCTGGGACGACTTCCTGTGGCCGCTGATCGTGCTGAGCGACCCGGACAGGTTCACCCTGACCATCGGCCTGAACTATCTGCACGGCACCTTCGCCAACGACGAACGGCTCGTCGCCGCGGGCACGGTCATCGCCGTGCTTCCGCTGATCGTGCTCTTCGCCTGTCTCCAGCGGTACTTCTTCCGCGGGGTGGGCGAGGGAGCGGTCAAGGGCTGAGCCGAGCCGCCGTCCCCCTCCGGGCAATTCCCTTCCCGGCATCCCCCCGCACCCCCGAGAACCAGGACTCGCATGCCTCGTACGACACGTGTTCCTTCCGACGCGCCGCGCTTCGGAGCGAACTACACCCCAAGCCAGGGGTGGTTCCACCACTGGCTCGACTTCGACATCGACGCCGTCCGCGCCGATCTCGACGCGATCGCCGGGCTCGGGCTCGACCACATCCGGGTCTTCCCGATCTGGCCGTACTTCCAGCCCAACCGCACCCTGATCCGGCCGCGCGCCGTGGAACAGCTCGTCGCCCTCGCGGACGCCGCCGCCGAGCGGGGACTCGACGTCAACGTCGACGGGTTGCAGGGGCACCTGTCGAGCTTCGACTTCCTGCCCGCGTGGACGCAGACGTGGCACCGGCGGAACATCTTCACCGACCCCGACGTGGTGCAGGGCGAGGTCACCTACCTGCGTACGCTCGCCTCCGCGCTCGCCGACCGGCCGAACTTCATCGGCATGACCATCGGCAACGAGGTCAACCAGTTCTCGGCGGGCCCGCATCCCGATCCGGACCGCATCACGCAGGAGCAGGCGGGGGAGTGGCTGCGGCGGGTGCTGGCCGCGTGCGAGGAGGGGGCGCCCGGCAAGCTGCATCTGCACGCCGAGTACGACGCCGCCTGGTACCAGGACGACCAGCCCTTCACCCCGGCCCAGGCCGCGCGGCTCGGCGGTGCGACCGCCGTGCACTCCTGGGTGTTCAACGGCACGGCCCAGCGGTACGGGCGTGAGGGGGTCGCCACCGCGCACCACGCGGCGTACATGATCGAGCTGTCCAAGGCCTGGGCGGACGATCCGCACCGCCCCGTCTGGCTCCAGGAGGTGGGCGCGCCCGCTCCTCTCATCCCCGCCGAGCACGCGGCGGCCTTCACCGAGGCGACGGTGGAGGCGGCGCTCGACTGCGGGGACGTGTGGGGGGTGACGTGGTGGTGCTCGCACGATGTGTCTCGTTCGCTCGCGGACTTCCCCGAGCTCGAGTACAGCCTGGGTCTGCTGACCAACGAGGGGCGGGTCAAGCCGGGGGGCGAGGTGCTGGGGCGCCTCGCGAAGGAGTGGCGGGGGCGGGAGTACGCGCCCGCGGTGCGGGGGACTGCCGTGGTGGTCGACGACTCGCCCTCGGAGCGGTCCGCGTGTGCGCCCGGGGGCGCGGTGTTCGAAGCGTTCGCCCGGCTCGTCGCGGACGGGGTCAGGCCCACCACCGTGCTGGCCAGCAGGGCGGGTGACCCGGCGCACTTGGCTGCGCGGGGCATCACGGAGGTCGTGCGGCCGGGGGAGGTCAGCTAGCCACCAGACCTTTCCCCACCCCGCCCCTTCCCGAGAACCGTGCCTGCGCCCCGGACCTACCTGGGGCTCCGCCCCAGACCCCGGACAAGATGTCCTCAAACGCCGGACGGGCTGAAAC
>NZ_JBHUZJ010000123.1:0-18027 GCF_042667685.1 Streptomyces sp. NPDC057302
TTTTTTTTCCTTCTGTTTTTTGGTTGGGTTTTTTTTTTTTTTTTGTTTTTTGTGGGGGGGGGGGGGGGGGGGTACTGGGGGTTTTATTTTTTTATTTGGGGGGGGGCGGGCGGGTTGGGGCGGCCCCGCCATGGTCCGAAGCCTTACGGCTTGGGGAGCGCGCAGCCCTCGCGGCTCAGGTCGATCTTGTTGCCGGGTGCCACGCACGGCACGATGCCGTACGTCTGCTGGGCGTAGTTGATGCCCTCGCGGACCGTCACCTTGCCGCTCTCGTCGACCTCGCACGGATTGTTGTCCGTGCACTCCTCGCCGCTCTCGTTGCCGGTGTTGTTGACGGCGACGACCTTGCCGGTCGCGTCATCGACCACCGGTGAGCCCGAAGTGCCGCCGATCGTCTGGCAGTCGGAGGTGTAGCGGACCGAGTCCTTCCAGGTCCAGTTCCCCTCCTTGAGGCGGTAGGCGAACCCGTCGACGCTGCACTTGTACGTCTTCTTCCAGTAGCCGGAGACGACCGTGATCGCCTTCCCCTGCTCCGGGTGCTCCGCGTTCAGCTCAAGGGCCTTGATGCCGAACTTGCTCTCGATCTCGCCGTAGGTGCTGGTGAGTTGGTAGAGCGAGAGGTCCGTGTCCGTCATCGTCCCGTACGCGATCTTGCTCGCCTTGACCGTGCCGGCGTCGCCGCCACCGGCGTCGAGGAGGGTGAAGCTGCGGGACGACGGCTTGTCGACGACGACCTCGCCGGGCGCCGGGAAGCCGCTCTCCAGGCAGTGTCCGTTGGACATCACGAGCGCGGGGTCGTCCGGCTTCGAGTCCGCCACGCGGACGACGGAGCCGGAACAGTTGCTCAGCGCCACGGTGCCCGCGAAGTCAACCGCCTTCGCCTTGGCGGGCCGTGCGTCGCTGACGGCCGTCGCGGGTACCGCCGTCGCCCCGAGGAGCAGGGCGGAGAAGCACGCGACGACGAGAGGCTTGTTCATGTGGGGGGTCCCCTCTGTTGACTATGTGACCGAAGTTGCTTGGTTTTGTCATGCGCATTGTTGAGGTACTCGGCCGCGAGAACAAGACCGCATACGGACACGACTGACCGCTGACAGGACAACCCCGAACGCCTGACCGGCCGGCGCCACGCCCTGACGTGGCGCAAAACACGAGGCAGGTGGCGTTACGCGGCCGTAAGCTCGCGGACATGCAGGTCATCCAGTCGACGAAGCTCGCCAACGTCTGTTACGAGATCCGGGGTCCGGTGCTCGAGGAGGCGATGCGGCTGGAAGCCGCGGGCCACCGCATCCTGAAGCTCAACACCGGCAACCCCGCGGCCTTCGGGTTCGAGTGCCCGCCCGAGATCCTGGAGGACATCCTCCGCAACGTCGGCGACGCGCACGGCTACGGAGACGCGAAGGGCCTGCTCGCCGCCCGCCGCGCGGTGGTCATGCACAACCAGACGCTGGGCATCGAGACGGACGTCGAGCACGTCTTCATCGGCAACGGCGTCTCCGAGCTCATCGTGATGGCCATGCAGGGCCTGCTCGACGACGGCGACGAGGTCCTCGTACCGGCGCCGGACTATCCGCTGTGGACCGCCGCGGTCTCGCTCTCCGGCGGCACGGCCGTGCACTACCGCTGCGACGAGCAGGCGGACTGGATGCCGGACCTCGCCGACATCGAGCGCAAGGTGACCGACCGCACCAAGGCGCTCGTCATCATCAACCCGAACAATCCGACGGGCGCCGTGTACAGCGAGGAGATGCTGCGCGGCCTGACCGACATCGCCCGGCGCCACAATCTCCTGGTCTGCTCGGACGAGATCTACGACAAGATCCTCTACGACGACGCGGTCCACACCCCCACCGCCGCCATCGCCCCGGACCTGCTCACCCTCACCTTCAACGGCATGTCGAAGGCGTACCGGGTGGCCGGTTACCGCGTCGGCTGGGTGGCCATCTCGGGGCCGAAGGCGCACGCGTCCTCGTACATCGAGGGCCTGACGATCCTGGCGAACATGCGCCTGTGCGCGAACATGCCGGGCCAGCACGGCGTGGTCGCCGCGCTCAGCGGGCGGCAGACCATCAACGACCTCGTGCTGCCGGGCGGCCGGCTCGTCGAACAGCGCGACACGGCGTACGACCTGCTGACGCAGATCCCCGGCGTGAGCTGCGTGAAGCCCAAGGGGTCGCTCTACCTCTTCCCGCGGCTCGACCCGAAGGTCTTCAAGATCAAGGACGACCGCCAGATGGTGCTCGACCTGCTCCGCGCCGAGAAGATCATGGTCGTCCACGGCACCGGCTTCAACTGGCCCGAGCCGGATCACTTCCGGGTCGTCACGCTGCCCACGGCGACGGACCTGACCGAGGCCGTCACCCGGATCGGCACCTTCCTGGACGGCTACAGCCAGCCCTAGCCCCCGCAGCCCCCGGGAAGGGGAGCCCCGATCAACTTTAGACAGAATCTAATGTAGGATGGCTTTCAAGCTACCCGCCAGGAGGCCATCCCATGTACGAGCCGATCCGCACGAAGTCGGTCCATGCCATGGCCGACCCGGGCGACTTCCCGCACCGCTCCCGTGAGGAGGAGCTGGACACCCAGCTCGCCGCGCATCTGGCCGCGCTCCTCGCCGTCACGGACGAGCTGCGGGCCCTGGCGCCCGCCGCCGACCTGGACGACGCCGCCGAACAGCTGGCGTCCGAGGTGTCCCGGCTGCGCGGCGGCCTCGTCCCCGTACGCTCGGCCGTGGTGACCGCCATCCACGAGCCGCACCTCAACGCCCTGCACCAGCGCGCCCACGCCCTCGCGGGCCGGGCCCTGGTGGTGGCCGCGTCCCGCGCAGACACCGCGGCGGCGATCCTCGCCGCCCGTCGCATGGACGCGCACGCAGGCGCCGCCCACCTCGTCGGCGCCCTCTGACGGCCCCGGTCCGCGGCCGGTGAGGCCACGGACCGGGTGCCACCAACGGTGACGACGGCCGGGGGTGCCCGTCGCACCGTCGCTCAATCGGCGATCTTCACCTGGCCGGTCAGCCGGTGATCTTCACCGTGGCCCGAGCGGTCGATCCGCCGTGCAGGGCATCGCCCTCGTAGCTCACCGCGTAGACCGTCTTGCCCTTCTTGCTCGGCAGGTCCCTGAGCCGGAACGTGCCGTCCGCCGCCACCTGCGCCGACGTCAGTTCACCCGTCGCGCCGGACTTGTCGGTCCGCGTCACCTTCAGCGCGATCCCGGACGGCAGCGCTCGCCCCTGCCCGGTCAGCTTGCCGGTGATCTCGACGCCGCCGTTGCGGGTCGCCTCCGCGGGAGCCGTCAGCTCGATCGCCGTCGCCGCCTTCGCCACGTCCACGGTGACCGTGACGTCACCGGCGGGCCGGTGCGTGACATCGCCGAGGAACCGCAGCGTGTACGTCGCCTCGCCGAGCCGGTCCGGGACGTCCAGGACGGTGAAGCCGCCGTCGGCCGCGACCTTGGCGGACGCCACCTCCGTCGTGCCGTCGGCGTCCTTGCGGACCGCGGCGACCTTCACCGGCTCCGTGGGCGCGGGCCCGTCGAGCTCCAACTTGCCGCGGATGCCGAGCGGTTCACCGACCACGGGCTTCGAAGGCGTGGTGCTCAGGGTGCCCGTGAAGCGCGAGTCGTACTGGGCGGCCGGCGGCGTGATGACGTGCAGCCAGTGGCTGCCGCCGCCGTCCGAGGTCACCGCGAAGAGCCGTGCGCCGTCCTTGGTCCAGCCGAGCCCCTGCGGCACGACCCGCGAGCCGTCGAGCTCCCCCTCGAAGGCGAACTCCAGGGTCTTGGCGCCGTCCGCCGGGTCGGCTGGCTGGATCAGCAGATCCGCCGCGCTGCCCGAGGCGACCGCACCGCGCGCCACGTACTTTCCGTCGCCGCTGAACGCCACCGCCGAGGCCTTCGCGCCCTCCGCCAGCGGCTGGTAGCCCGCCGGGGCGTCCGCCAGATCGGCGGCGTCGAGCAGCCGGGTGCCGTAGGCCGCGTCGGCGACGGCGATCCGCTTGCCGTCGGCGCTCTGGGCGATGTCCTTCAGGTCGAGCGCGCCCTTGCCCTCGGCGTCCGCGAACCGCCGCTGCGGACCGCGCACCAGGGTCTCGCCGCTCGCGTCGAACGTGGTGAGGAACGCGTTGGCCGCGTTGCCCGCGCCCGCCTGCCCCATCACGAGCCGGTCCGGCGCCTCGGGCCCCGCCTCCAGCTTCAGCCGGCCCTCGCTGCTCCAGCCGGTGTTGACGTACGAGGCGTCCTTGACGCCGTACAGATACGCGCCGTTGTCGGCCCTGTCGCAGTACGAGCCGGTGTACGGCGTCTCGGTGAACCACGTCTTGCCGCCCGCGACGGCGACGTCCCGGCCGCACTCGACGTCGTAGGGCGTGTAGGACGCGCCGCTCTTGGTCTGCGTCGCCGTGTCGAACGCCACGATCCGGTTGGACACCGACACGTTCAGCGTCGCGCCGTCCGCGCTGAGCGCCATGCCGGAGGCGGGCTGGTCGGTGACGAGTGAACCCACCCGCTGGCCCTGGAAGTTGTAGACCCAGACCTGGCTCGCGCCACTGCTCTTGCCTGCGTCGCTGACGTAGACGCGCTCGTGCGCGTCGTCGACCACCATCGCCCCGAACGAGGAGATCGGCAGCTTGGCCGCCTCGTCCGAGGGAGTGGCGGCGTGCGCGGCGGGCGCGGCCACGGCGATCAGCCCCGCGGAGCCGAGCGCCACCGAAAGCGCCACCCCCGTCACACGCCTTGCGCCCGTCACACGTCTTAACCGCTGAGACTTCTTCAACTTGGCCCCCCACAGGCACATTTGGCGGCGCGCATCGATCAGCGGCCCCCCGTGTGGGGTCATTGAAACATGTGAGAGCTAGGTGAAGGCAAGGTGCGCAAGATGCGTACATGCACGGATGGTCCCGGCGCGTACACGCGGACGGGCCCCGCACGCCGTTGTGCGGGGCCCATCCGGAATGCGCGGGGACGTCAGCCGAGACGCTGCACGAGCGCGCGGTACTCGTCCCACAGTTCCTTGGGCGTGTGGTCGCCGAAGGTGTTCAGGTGCTCGGGGACCAGCGAGGCCTCGTCGCGCCAGACCTCCTTGTCCACCGTGAGCAGGAACTCCAGGTCGGAGGCGGGCAGGTCGAGGCCCTCCGTGTCCAGCGAGTCGACCGTCGGCAGGATGCCGATGGGGGTCTCGACGCCGTCCGCCTTGCCGTCGAGGCGGTCGACGATCCACTTCAGGACGCGGCTGTTCTCGCCGAAGCCGGGCCACACGAACTTGCCCTCGGCGTTCTTCCGGAACCAGTTCACGTAGTAGATCTTCGGCAGCTTCGACTGGTCGGGCTTGTCCGCGCCGACCTTGACCCAGTGGGCCATGTAGTCGCCCATGTTGTAGCCGCAGAACGGCAGCATGGCGAAGGGGTCGCGGCGCAGCTCGCCGACCTTGCCCTCGGCCGCGGCGGTCTTCTCGCTGGCCACGTTCGCGCCGAGGAAGACGCCGTGCTGCCAGTTGAAGGACTCCGTCACCAGCGGCACCGCGCTGGCGCGACGGCCGCCGAAGAGGATCGCCGAGATCGGCACGCCCTTGGGGTCCTCCCACTCGGGCGCGATGATCGGGCACTGCGAGGCGGGCGTGGTGAAGCGGGCGTTCGGGTGGGCCGCGGGGACGCCCGACTCGGGGGTCCAGTCGTTGCCCTTCCAGTCGGTGAGGTGGGCGGGAGTCTCCTCCGTCATGCCCTCCCACCAGACGTCGTTGTCGTCGGTGAGGGCGACGTTCGTGAAGACCGAGTTGCCCCACAGGGTCTTCATGGCGTTGGCGTTGGTGTGCTCGCCGGTGCCGGGCGCGACGCCGAAGAAACCGGCCTCGGGGTTGATCGCGTAGAGCCGGCCGTCCTCGCCGAAGCGCATCCAGGCGATGTCGTCACCGATGGTCTCGACGGTCCAGCCGCGGGTCGTCGGCTCCAGCATGGCGAGGTTCGTCTTGCCGCAGGCGCTCGGGAACGCTGCCGCGACGTACTTCGACTCCCCCTCCGGCGGCGTGAGCTTGAGGATCAGCATGTGCTCGGCCAGCCAGCCCTCGTCGCGCGCCATGACGGAGGCGATGCGCAGGGCGTAGCACTTCTTGCCGAGCAGGGCGTTGCCGCCGTAGCCCGAGCCGTACGACCAGATCTCGCGGTCCTCGGGGAAGTGCGAGATGTACTTCGTGGAGTTGCAGGGCCACGGCACGTCGGCCTCGCCCTGCTCCAGGGGCGCGCCGAGCGTGTGGACGGCCTTGACGAAGAAGCCGTCGTCGCCGAGCTCGTCCAGGACCGCCTGGCCCATGCGGGTCATGGTGCGCATGGAGACCGCGACGTACGCGGAGTCGGTGATCTCGACGCCGATGGCGGACAGCGGTGAGCCGACCGGGCCCATGCAGAAGGGCACGACGTACATCGTGCGGCCGCGCATCGAGCCGCGGAAGACGCCCTTCTCGCCGGTGAAGATCTCCCGCATCTCGGCGGGGGCCTTCCAGTGGTTGGTCGGGCCCGCGTCCTCTTCCTTCTCGGAGCAGATGAAGGTGCGGTCCTCGACGCGCGCGACGTCGGTCGGGTCGGAGGCCGCGTAGTACGAGTTCGGGCGCTTGATCGGGTCGAGCTTCTTGAAGGTGCCCTTGGCGACGAGCTCCTCGCACAGGCGCTCGTACTCGGCCTCGGATCCGTCACACCAGACCACGCTGTCCGGCTGCGTCAGTTCGACGATCTCGCTCACCCAGGACACGAGGTCCTGGTGGTTGGTGGGAACGGTGCCCAGGGACTCAGAGAGAAGGGGAGCCGCGATGTCGCGCGCCACGATTGCTCCTATACGAGGGGTTTATAGGTTTGTTGCCCCGTGGGGGCTGCGACCCGGACGCTTCACTTGTTCCCTCTGGCGCTCATCCGGTGCCGACCGCACTCATTTGATCATCCGACGCATCCGCGCATATGTCCAGAGGGCCTCACACGTGAGCGGCGTGAGCATCGCCACTCGCGCAGGCGGCCTCCCGTACGCGAATCCGTCACTTGTACGCTCGGGTATCACCGTGACCATCGCCACTTGTACGCCACGGTTCACCCACGACTGATGCCTAACTTACGGTTGCGTAGGTACCATGCCGATATGACCGCTCCCGTCCCCGACGCTGTCACGAAGTCGCAGGCCAAGAGCCCGGATTCGTCGGCGCTCGACGCCCTGCCGCTCCCCGACCTCGCAGAAGTGAAGCCGAAGATGCGCGGCTGGCTGCACGCGGGCATGTTCCCCGCGGTGCTGATCTCCGGCATCGTGCTCACGGCGCTCGCGGACTCTCCGCGCGCCCGGATCGCCTGCGGCATCTATGTCCTGACGGCCTGCCTGCTCTTCGGTGTGAGCGCGATCTACCACCGGGGCACCTGGGGCCCGCGCGCGGACGGCGTGCTGCGCAGACTCGACCACGCCAACATCTTCCTGATCATCGCGGGCACGTACACCCCGCTGACGATGCTGCTCCTGCCCGACTCCAAGGGGCAGTGGCTGCTCTGGGGCGTCTGGGGCGCCGCGGTGGCCGGCATCCTCTTCCGGGTCTTCTGGGTCGGCGCGCCGCGCTGGCTCTACACCCCGTGCTACATCGCGATGGGCTGGGCGGCGGTCTTCTACCTGCCCGACTTCATGCGCACCGGCGGCATCGCCGTCCTGGTCCTGGTGATCGTCGGCGGGCTGCTCTACAGCGCGGGCGGCGTGATCTACGGAATCAAGCGCCCCAACCCGTCCCCGCGCTTCTTCGGCTTCCATGAGGTCTTCCACTCCCTGACGCTGGCCGCGTTCGCGGTGCACTACGTGGGCATCTCGCTGGTGGCGTACTAGCAAGGGCAGCCCCCACACCTCTCCCCTCTTTATGGCCGCGGCTTTCGAGCCGCGGCCATTTGCGTGCGCGGAGACATGCGGATGGAGGTACGTCACCCCTGACTCTTGACTGTGACTACCTTTTGAGAGCTACTCTCAATTCATGGCCACTGTCATAAATCAACCTGCCGTCGACCGGCAGGACCCCCGCCGCTGGTGGGCGCTCGCCGCCCTGGTCGCGAGCATGCTCGTGCTCGGTTTCGACCTGACCATCCTGAACGTCGCCCTGCCCACGATGGCCGGGCAACTGGACGCGAGCACGGGCGAGCAACAGTGGATGGCCGATGCGTACGTCATCGTCTTCGCCGCCCTGATGCTCCCGGCCGGACTGCTCGGCGACCGGTTCGGGCGCCGCAGGATGCTGGTCACCGGGCTCGGGATCTTCCTGGTGGGCTCGCTGCTCGGCGCCCTCGTCGACTCCGTCGAGCTGGTCGTGGCGGCACGGGCGGTCATGGGCCTGGGCGGCGCGCTCGTCATGCCCCTCGCGATGGCCGTGCTGCCCGCGCTCTTCGCGCCCGGCGAGCGGACCAGGGCCGTCGGCATCGTCTCGGCCGCCGCCGCGCTCGGCGCGCCGCTCGGGCCGATCGTCGGCGGCTGGCTCCTCGACCACTTCTGGTGGGGCTCGATCTTCCTGATCAACGTCCCGATGGTCGCGATCGGCATCACGGCCTGCGTCTTCCTCCTCCCGGAGACGACCGACCCGTCGTCCCCCACGGTGGACGCCGCCTCCACCGCGCTCACCGCCGCCGGGCTCGGTGCGCTCATCTACGGGATCATCGAGGCGCCCGTACGCGGCTGGGGCGACCCCCTGGTCCTGGCCATGCTCGGCGGCGCGGTCGCCCTGATCGCCGCACTCGTCCTGCGGGAACGCCATCTGCCGCGCCCGATGCTCGACATGGCGCTGCTGCGCAACCGGGGCTTCCTGCTCAACACGGTCGCGGCGACGCTCGTCATGTTCGTCCTGTCGGGCCTGATGTTCGTGCTCCCGCCGTATCTCCAGGCGGTCCTCGGCCATGACGCCTTCGGCACCGGGGTGCGGCTGCTGCCGATGATGGGCGGGCTGATCGTCGCCGCGAAGGGCGCGGAGCCCGTCGTACGCCGCTTCGGCCCGCGCGCGGTGATCAGCTGCGGGCTCGTCGTCCTGGCCTTCGCGGCGATCCTCGGCAGCCGCACGCATGCCGACTCCGGGTACGGCTTCACGGCGCTGTGGCTCAGCATCGCCGGGCTCGGCTTCGGCTTCGCCGTCGTACCGTCCATGGACTCGGCACTCGGCGCGCTCCCCGTCGAGCGCGCGGGATCGGGCACCGGGCTCCTGATGACGGTGCGGCAGGTGGGCAGCGCCATCGGGATCGCGCTGCTCGGCTCGCTGCTCTCCGGGGTGTACGTCGACCGGCTCGACACCGGCGGGCTGCCGTCCGGGGCCGCCGACACCGCGGGCGATTCGGTGGTGGCCGCCCACGCGGTCGCCGACCGGCTCGGGGTTCCCGGGCTCATCGGCTCCGCCGACGAGGCGTACATCGACGGGATGGCGACGGTCCTTCTGGTCAGCGGGATCGCCGCGCTGGTCACCGCGCTGCTCGTCGCGGCGCTGCTGCCCAAGGCGCCGCCGTCGCCGGACGCCGAGATGGCACGGCGGACGGAGAATGCCCGACAATGAGCGCCATGACGGCCGTACGCACCACCGCTTCCTCGCAAGGCCCCCGGCCTGGGCTTCGCGAACGGAAGAAGCTGAAGACCCGCATCGCGATCCGGGACGCCACCTACGGGCTCATCGAGGAGCAGGGGTACGACGCGACGACGGTCGAGCAGATCGCCGAGGCCGCGGAGGTGTCGGCGTCGACCGTCTTTCGCTACTTCCCCACCAAGGAGGACATCGTCCTCACCGACGAGTACGACCCGCTCCTGGAGGACGAGCTGCGGGCGCGCCCCGCGGACGAGCCGATCGTCGAGTCCTTGCGGCACGTGCTGCGCAGGGCGGTGGGCCTCGGCTTCACCGAGGAGCCGGAGGTCTCACGCCTGCGTACGCGCCTGATGGTCGAGGTCCCCGCCGTGCGCTCCCGGATGCTGGAGAGCATGTCGGTCACCGGCCGGATGCTCTGCGGGGTCATCGGGGAACGCACCGGCCGCGAGCCGGGTGAGCTGGAGGTCCGGGTCTTCTCGATGGGCCTGATCGGCGCCCTGACGGAGACGGCGGCGTACTGGGCGGAGCACGACCACCAGGACGACCTGGGCGAACTGGTGGACCGCACCCTGAACATGCTGGCCGACGGCTTCGCCTCCGGGCACGGGGCGCCGTAAGTCCCCGTCGATCGCCGGACGGGCCAAGAGTCTCGGCCCGTCCGGCGATCGAGGACGTCAGGTAAGGACCGCCCGAGCCTCAGCCGGAGAGCTTCGTCGCCAGATCCCCCGCATCCACGGTCGGCGCGTCGCAGACGAACCGCCGGCAGACGTAAGCCGCCGGAAGTCCCTCCACGAGCCCCCTCCCCGCGAGCAGCGGAAGCTCGTCGTCGCCCGCGGCGCCGACGGCGACCACGGCCCCCGGCGCCGTCCCGAGCAGCGCGGTCCGGTGCAGGTCCCCGCCCACCGGACCGATCACGGCGACCTCACGCGGCCCGTCGAGCGCGGCCTCGGCCACCGCGAGCCCGTGCCCGATGAACCGCGGCGCCCGAGGCGCGAGCCCCTTCACCACCCCCAACGCCCGCTCCGCGGCGCGCCGATGAGGCTCCGCCCCGGTCTGCGCGGCGTACGAGAGCAGTGCGCCCGCGGCCGCCGTCCACCCGGAAGGCACCGCGTTGTCGGTGGGATCCTGCGGGCGGCGGATCAACTGCTCGGCGTCCGCGGCCGTGTCGTACAGGGACCCGGACTCCTCGTCCACGAACTGCCCGAGGACATGGTCGAGCAGGAACCCGGCGAACTCCAGCCACACCCCCTCCCCCGTCACGGAGGCCAGCGCGAGGAACCCCTCGGCGACATCGGCGTAGTCCTCCAACACACCCGCGTTGGCGCCCACTTGGCCGTCCTTGGACGTACGGGAGAGCCGCGCCCGGTCGTCCATGTGCAGCCGCACGAGCAGATCGCCCGCGCCGACCGCCGCCGCCACCAGGTCGGGCCGCTCGAAGTACGCCCCCACCTCGGCGAGCGCCGCGACGGCGAGTCCGTTCCAGGCGGCGACGATCTTGTCGTCACGGCCGGGCGCGGGCCGCTGCGAGCGCGCGGCGAGCAGCCGCTCCCGGATCGAGTCGAGCCGCGCGGCGTCCGCCGCCACGCCGCTGTTCTCCGGGAGCTGGAGGACCGAAGCGCCCTCCTCGAAGGTGCCTTCCCGCGTCACCCCGAAGTACGCGGCGGCGATCTCGGCGTCCGCGTCGCCGAGCACCTCGCGCAGCTGCTCCGGCGTCCACACGTAGTAGGCGCCCTCGACATGCTTGCCGGTCGTGGCGTCCTCGCTGTCCGCGTCGAGCGCGGAGGAGAACCCGCCTTCGTTCGTGCGCAGTTCGCGCACCATGAAGTCGGCGGTCTCCAGGGCGACACGCCGTGCGAGGTCCGAGCCCGTGGCCCGCCACAGGTGGGCGTAGACCCGGCAGAGCAGGGCGTTGTCGTACAGCATCTTCTCGAAGTGGGGCACGGTCCACTCGCGGTCCACGGAGTAGCGCGCGAAGCCGCCGCCCAGCTGGTCGTAGATCCCGCCGCGCGCCATCCGCTCGCAGGTGTCGGCGGCCATCTGGAGCGCGCCCTCCGCGCCCGTGCGGGCGTAGTGCCGCAGCAGGAACTCCACGACCATGGACGGCGGGAACTTGGGCGCACCCCCGAAGCCGCCCCGCGAGGCGTCGTAGTCCCGCGTCAGGCCGAGCAGCGCCTGCGCGAGGTCGTCCCCGCCCGGCAGTTCGTCGGAGCCGAACGCGAGCTGGCGCTCGGAGAGGTCGCGGACGATCTTCCCGGCGACCTCGTCGACCTCGTCGCGCCGGTCCGTCCAGGCCCGGCGCACCCCGTCGGCGACCTGCTGGAAGGAGGGCATGCCGTGCCGGGGCTCGGGCGGGAAGTACGTGCCGAAGTAGAAGGGCTCGGCGTCGGGGGTGAGGAAGACCGTCATGGGCCAGCCGCCCTGGCCGGTCGCGGCCTGCACGGCCTCCATGTAGACGGCGTCGATGTCGGGCCGCTCCTCGCGGTCGACCTTGACGTTGACGAAGTGCTCGTTCAGGAAGGCGGCCGTCCCGGCGTCCTCGAAGGACTCGTGCGCCATGACGTGACACCAGTGGCAACTGCTGTACCCCACGCTGAGCAGCACGGGAACGCCTCGCTCCCGTGCCTGCTCGAAGGCCTCTGCCGACCAGGGCCACCAGTCGACGGGGTTGTCGGCGTGCTGAAGGAGGTAGGGGGACGTTTCATGGGCCAGTCGGTTCGGCATGCCCCCCATCCTCGCGCACATGGGCCGCCGATCCGGGGACTGCCCCCACGTCATCCGAGGGCTGTCCCCACGTGATCCGCGGACTCCCTCGCGCCGGAGGCCCGTACGCAGGACACTTGTGACCGCAGACGACTATTGCTCTCAGATTGCTCTCGGAGGGGGACCCATATGCGGGACAGCCATCGGGCCGAAGCCGAGCGGCTGTTGGTGCGGGCGGTGGAGGAAGAGGTGCGGCGCTCCGGCGGGCGCATCGACGGGGGTGTGCTGCTCACGCGGGCCCGGGGCGCGCTCGACGCCATGGGGCAGACCGCCGACGAGGAGTACGCCGCCTATGCGCGGGCCGTCGACGAGGCGGCGGCCGGGCAGCTCTCCTTCGGGCAGCGCTATGCCAAGGAGGGGGCGGGAACTCCGCTGCTGGTGGCCGCCGTTGCGGCTGTCGCGGCGTGCGTCGCCGACCTCGTGCTCGGGACCGGGACTTCGACCGCGCTCGGCGTGGGCGCCGCCGTCGGCGTCATCGGCGCGGCCACCACCGTCCTGAAGGTCACCGCCTCCCATGTGCCCGACGCCAGCCGCCGCGCCGGTGCGATCAACCAGCCGGGCGGGCCCGAGCAGCTGCGGCTCCAGTGGCTGACGGCCCTTGAGGTGCGGGGCATCCGGCCCTTCATCGACCAGCAGCGGGTGCTCCAGGCGTCCTCCGGGCCCAGCAAGAAGAAGGCCGCGCCCCAGCTGCGGGGCACGGACAAGAGCGCGGCGGCGCGCAGGCGCACCGTACTGGAGCAGTCCTTCACCCAACTGCCCGAGCCGGACGGCCCGTTCGCCGGGCGTCGCGCCGAGCTCGCCCGTGTCGCGCAGTGGGTGCACGCCGCGCGGGCCAGCACCGAGACCCGGCCGACCGTCGTCGTGCTGCACGGCGCGCCGGGCTCGGGGCGCTCCTCGCTCGCCGTGCGGGCCGCGCACGATCTGCGGGACCAGTTCCGGGGCGCCTGCGTCGTCGACCTGCGGGGCGAGAGCTCCAAGCCGCTGTCCACGCGGGACGCGCTGCTGCATCTGCTGAATCGATTGGGCGCCCCGCGCGAGCAGTTGCTGTTCCGGGAGCGCTCCTCCCAGGAGCAGCAGGTCAAGCGGCTCAGCGAGCTGTACCACCAGTATCTGACCGGGCTCGCGGTGACCGTCGTGCTCGACGACGCGAGCGACCCGGAGCAGGTGCGCACCCTGGTGCCCGAGCGCTCCGACAGCCTCGTCGTCGTCACCACCCGCAAGCCCCTGGAACTGCCCGCCGACCTCCCCGCCTGGGTGCACCAGCTGCCGGTGGAGCCGTTGGACGCGGCGGGCTCGGAGGAGCTCCTGAGGGAGGCGGCGCAGGACGCTTCGGGGCCCTACGACGCCGAATCCGCCGACGCCGTACGGGAGTTGTGCGGTGGGCTGCCGCTCGCCCTGCGGGTCGCCGGGTCCTCGATCGGCGCGCGTACGGCACGTCAGCTCGCCTCCGATCTCGCCGCGTACGGCCCGGTCGAGCCGGTCGAGCGCGTCCTGTGGCTGCGCTACACCGACCAGGCCGAGCCCGCCCGGCGCCTCCTGCGCAGGCTCGCGCTCGCGGGCCGCGCGTCCCTCGGGGCGGCGGCAGCGGCCGCCCTGCTCGGCGCCGACGAGAACGAGGCGGCACGCCAGCTGACCGCGCTCTCCCGCGCGGGCCTCGTCGACCACGTGCGCGGCAGCCGCTACCGCCTGCACGACCTCGTACGCGCCTTCGCGCTCGCCCGGCTCATCGACGAGGAGGAGCCGGCCGAGCGCACGGCCGCGCAGGAGCGCCTGATCGTCAGCTACAGCGAGCTCGCGGGATCCGTGATCCGCCTGGTCGACGGCAAGATGTCGACGCGGGCCGGCCAGTTCGACCGGCACGGCTTCTCCTCGCTCGATGCCGCCCTGCGCTGGCTCGACGACGAGTCGAGCTTCATCACGGCGACGCTGCGGCACGCGGAGGGCGTGGACCAGGAGGCGGTGCTCAACCTCCTGGGCGCGCTCTGCGACTACTGCCTGCTGCGCGGCGACCTCTACCGCCTGGGCGAGATCAGCGAGCTGACGCAGGCCGTCGACAAGGGCCTGCTCACCCGGAGCGTGCGGTGGCGCACGGGCATCGCCTCCCGTCAGCTGGGCGAGCTCGACCAGGCGCGCACGACCCTGACGTCGGTCGTGGACCTGTACCTGGAGGCCCACCAGGACGCGGGCGCGGCCCTGGCCCTGTGCTCCCTGGGGATCACCCTGCACCACCAGGGCAATCTGACGGAGGCGTCGGCGCGTCTGCACGAGGCCCTGGAACTGCAGGCAGCGGACGAGCTCGCCGGTGACCGCGCCTGGACGATGCACGCCCTCGCGGCGGTGGAGCGTGACCGCGCCAACCTGAACGAGGCGCTGGGGCTCCTGGAGGCCTCGCTCGCCCTGCACCGCGAGAACGACTCCCTGCACGGCGAGGCGTGGGCGCACTTCCAGCTCGGCCAGCTCTGCCTGCGCATGGGCGACGTACCGCGCGCCCAGGAGCAGCTGAAGGGCGCCCTCGACCTGTACGGACGCACCCGCGACGGCCGCGGCGAGGCCTGGGCCCTGACGCAGCTCGCGCGGGCCCGCCTGGTGGACGGCGACGCGTCGGCGGCGGTCGACGGGCTGCGCCAGGCGGTGTCCCGGCACCGCGACAACGAGGACGCGCGCGGCGAGGCGTGGAGCGCCTACTACCTGGGCCAGGCCCTGGAGGAGGCGGGCAGCCTGGACCAGGCGGTGCGTGAGCTGGAGCGCTCGCGGACGATGTTCTCGCGGATGCGCGACGTGTACGGCCTGGCCTGCGCCCGCCACCACTCGGCCCGGGTGACCCGCGACCAGCGCGCCGCCCAGACGGGTTCGCTGCGCAACTCCGGCTTCGCCCGCCAGCTCCTGGTGGACGCCCGCGCCGACTTCCAGCGCATCGGCGTCGCGCACGGCGAGGCCTGGACCTGCCTGGAGCTTGCGGTCGTGGACGCCGGGAACACGCGCGCCCAGCAGGCGCTCGCCCTGTGCGAAGAGGCCGCCGAGCTGTTCGCCTCGTACGGCGACCGGCGCGGCGAGGACTGGGCCCGCTTCCTGCGCTGCACCCTGCTGCCGTACGGATCGCCCGGCGGCTGGGAGATCGGCACCGCCGTCGCCCAGGAGGAGCTCAGCCAGCTCGCCCGCGCCGGTCACCCGACGCGCGACGGCAAGCTGGACGACTACATGGAGGCGTACGCCCTGCTCCTGGAGCGCGGCGCCGATCTGGAGACCGGCTGGCAGGCCTGGCGCCTGGGCATGGTGCCGAACCGCCACTCCCGTGAGGTGATGGGAGTGACGGTGGAGAGAGCGGGCTAGCCCTTGCCGGGCTCGGCCGCGGAGGTCTTCCCCTCACCGGAGGGGGCCTCCGCGGATTCCTTGAAGTCGACCTTCCGCATGTGCTTGCTCATCGACTTCATCAGCCCCCAGACGGCGAGGGCCATCACCGCGAAGACGATGAAGCCGAGAACACCCGGAGTCACCTTGTCATCGTCGACCTCTTTGGCGAGAGGGACGAGATGCGTCATTGCCAGATGTGCGTTCACGCTAGGCATTGTCGCGGATGCCCGCAAAGAGGTCGTCCTCGGGGAGGGATGTATCGACGAGCGACTTCGCGAGCTCGTACTCCTCCGTGGGCCAGACCTCCTTCTGGAGCTCCATCGGCACGCGGAACCAGCCGCCCTCGGGGTCGATCTGCGTGGCGTGCGCGATCAGCGCGCGGTCGCGGACCTCGTAGAAGTCGGCGCAGGGAACGTGCGTGGTCAGCGTGCGCTCGACCCGCTCGAACTCGTCCCACCGCTTGAGCCAGTCCCCGTAGGGCGACTCCATGCCCTTGTCGAGCATCGCCTGGTGCAGCGCCTCGGTGCGCGGCCGGTTGAAGCCCTGGTTGTAGTAGAGCTTCTGCGGCTGGAAGACCGGGCCGTACTCGCTCTCGGGGTACTTCTCGGCGTCCGCCGCCCCTTCGAAGGCCACCATCGAGATCTTGTGGGTCATGATGTGGTCGGGGTGCGGATAGCCGCCGTTCTCGTCGTACGTGGTGATGACCTGCGGACGGAAGGAGCGGATCTGGCGGACGAGCTCACCGGCCGCCTTGTCGACGTCCTCGAGGGCGAAGCAGCCCTCGGGCAGCGGCGGCAGCGGGTCGCCCTCGGGCAGACCCGAGTCGACGAAGCCGAGCCAGTCCTGCTTGACGCCGAGGATCTCGCGCGCCTCCTCCATCTCCTTGCGGCGCACCTCGTGGATGTTCTCCTGGATGTAGGTGTCCCCCTGGAGCTTGGGGTTGAGGATGTCGCCGCGCTCACCGCCCGTGCAGGTCACGACATGCACGTCCACCCCCTCGGACACGTACTTGGCCATGGTGGCCGCGCCCTTCGACGACTCGTCGTCGGGGTGGGCGTGGACGGCCATCAGTCGCAGCTGCTCAGTCAAGACTCGTTCCTCAGTCATCTGGCGCCCGGTCGATTCGGCGCAATGGGCGGCTTCTATAGTGACGGAACCGGGGGGCGGAAAATTCCGGCATCCCCTTTTCTGGAGGACGATCATGACGGCCGTGAGCGAGAAGGCTCCCGATGGCCGCTACGGCCAGTCGCGCTCGGCCGACGAGCGCGCGGACCGCAAGCTGAAGATCGCCGGCGGCATCCTCGGTGCGCTCTTCCTCCTGATGATCGGCTGGTTCGGATACGACTACGTGTCCGGGGCGAAGGTCAGCGGTGAAGTGATCAAGTTCGACGTCGTCTCGGACAATGCGGTCCAGGTGCACCTGGAGGTGCGCAAGGACGCGGACGCGAACGGCTACTGCACCCTGCGTTCACAGGCCGAGGACGGCGAAGAGGTGGGCCGCAAGGACTTCCGCTTCGACCAGGACAACGGCCGGATCGACAAGGTCGTCACGCTGCGCACGAAGGCGCGGGGGACGAGCGCCGAGCTCCTCGGCTGCCACTCCGACTGACGCGGACCGGCACACGTCGGCCCCACGCGTCACGCTGACCCGCCGACTCCCCGGGTGTACCGCCTCTCACCTGCGTTGACGTATTTCTGATGGCTTATGTCCTCCCCCTCAGGCGCCTGAATTGTTAGGCTCGTGGTTTCGCCCACCCGTTAGGGAACATCCTTCTGGGTAGGGCGATGCTTTGTATTCCCAGTACCTACGAGGAGCACCTGTGACCCAGACCAGCGAAAACGTCACCTGGCTGACCCAGGAGGCGTACAACCAGCTCAAGGCCGAGCTGGAGTACCTGTCTGGTCCCGCGCGCACCGAGATCGCTACGAAGATCGCGGCGGCACGTGAGGAGGGCGACCTGCGCGAGAACGGCGGGTACCACGCGGCCAAGGAGGAGCAGGGCAAGCAGGAGCTCCGCGTCCGCCAGCTGACCCAGCTTCTGGAGCACGCGAAGGTCGGCGAGGCGCCGGCCGCGGACGGCGTGGTCGCGCCCGGCATGGTGGTGACGATCGCTTTTGACGGCGACGAGGACGACACCGTGACGTTCCTGCTGGCCTCGCGCGAGTACGCGAGCAGCGATATCGAGACGTATTCGCCGCAGTCACCGCTGGGCAGCGGTGTGAACGGCAAGAAGATCGGCGAGGACGCGCAGTACGAACTGCCGAACGGCAAGCTCGCCTCGGTCAAGATCCTTGAGGCGAAGCCGTACCAGGCCTGAGGTCACTTCGGTCGACGCGTGAGGCCCCCGGCGCACTGTGCGCCGGGG
>NZ_JBHUZJ010000124.1:0-17317 GCF_042667685.1 Streptomyces sp. NPDC057302
GGCCTTCACGGCCGGAGCCGACATCGACTGGCGCCGCTGGTTCCCGACCGACCCCACCCCCCGCACCATCGACCTGCCCACCTACGCCTTCCAACGCCAGCGCTACTGGCTGGAGGTCGACGGCGTCGGAGACGTACGGGCGGCGGGACTGCGGCGGCTCGAGCACGCGTTGCTGCCCGCGGCGCTGGCGCTGGCCGACGGTTCGCTCGTGTTGACCGGTCGCCTCGAGTCGGCCGGTGGTGGCGGCTGGCTCGCCGATCACGCCGTGGCGGGCACGACGCTTGTGCCGGGCGCCGCGCTGGTGGAATGGGCGTTGCGGGCCGGGGACGAAGTGGGCTGCCCCACCCTGGACGAACTGACGCTGCAGGCACCGGTCGTGCTGCCCGACTCAGGGGGCTTGCAGGTCCAGGTCGTCGTGGGCGCGGCGGACGAGCAGGGCGGACAGCGTGAAGTGCATGTCTTCTCCCGACTCGACTCCGATGAGGAACTGGGTCGGGACGAGGGCTGGCTGTGCCATGCGGCCGGTGTGCTGAGCCCCGACTCCGGCGTGGTGCCGGACGGACTGAGCGGGCAGTGGCCCCCGGCGGGCGCCGAGCCGGTGGAGATCGGCGATCTCTACGAGAAGGCATCAGCGGCCGGGTACGACTACGGCCAGGCGTTCCAAGGGCTCCGCGCGGTGTGGCGGCACGGATCGGACCTCCTTGCCGAAGTGACGCTGCCCGAACAGGCCGGTGCCCATGACGGCTTCGGCATCCACCCCGTACTTCTGGACGCCGCGCTGCATCCGGCCCTGCTGCTCGACGGGAGCGCACCCGGGGATGCCGGGGAACTCAGGCTGCCGTTCGCGTGGAGTGGGGTGTCCCTGTGGGCCACCGGCGCCACGACGGTTCGGGTGTGCCTGTCCCCGTATCCGGATCAGGGCACCGAGGGCGGCCCCGGGCTGCGCGTGAGCGTGGCCGACGCGGCCGGGGCGCCGGTGCTGAGCGCGGACTCCCTGGCGCTGCGCCCCGTCGATCCCGAGCAGCTGCGCTCGCCCGGCAAGGCAGGCGCTGGTACCAACGGGCTGTTCACTCTGGAGTGGACCGCTGTGCCCCCAACGGTGGCGGCAGAGGGCGACCGCGACGGCGGCTGGATGGTGCTGGGGCAGGATGTGCCGGACTGGGCGGCCGGAGCGGACACCCTCCACCACCCGGACCTGACGGCACTGGTGGCGGCGCTCGACGAGGGGGCACAGGCCCCCGCCACCGTGTTCGTCGAAACGACCGTCGACACTGCCGCCGGTCCCGAAGAAGCAGTCGACGCGTGCGGGCACGCCGTGGCCGAGCGCGCGCTGCGCCTGGTGCAGGACTGGCTGGCCGAACCGCGTCTCGCCGAGGCCCGGCTCGTACTGATCACACACCACGCCGTGGCGGTGCCGGCGGACGACGACGAGAGCACCGAGGCCGTCGACGTACCCGCCGCCGCCCTGTGGGGACTCGTACGCAGCGCACAGGCCGAGCATCCGGGCCACTTCGTCCTGTTGGACACCGATCACGGCACGGACCGCGAGACCGTCGCGCGGGCCCTCGCCACCGGGGAGCCGCAACTCGCCCTGCGCGCGGGACGGACGGTGGCCCCACGCCTCGCACGCGCCGGCGCCGTCCCCACCGGAGCCGACACCGTTGCGACCCTCGACCCGGACGGCACCGTCCTGATCGCGGGCGGCACCGGCATGATGGGTGGCCTCGTCGCCGAACACCTGGTCCGTGCCTGGCAGGTGCGCCACTTGCTGCTCGTCAGTCGACAGGGCCCCGCCGCGCCCGAGGCCGACGACCTCGCCGACCGGTTGACTGCGCTTGGCGCCCACGTACGGGTCGTCGCGGCCGACCTCACCGATGGGCAGGCCGCCGCAGACTTGGTCGCGGAGGTCGACCCGGCGCATCCGCTGACCGGCGTGATCCACGCCGCGGGCGTCCTGGACGACGCCGTGGTCACCGCGCAGACGTCCGGCCAACTGGCCAGGGTGTGGGCCGCCAAGGCAGCGGTGGCCGCCAATCTGGATGCGGCCACCGCGCACGTGCCCCTGAGCCTGTTCCTGATGTTCTCCTCCGCCGCCGGTGTCCTCGGCAACGCGGGCCAGGCCGGATACGCGGCCGCCAACGCCTTCGTCGACGCCTTGGTCGCCCACCGCCGCGACGCCGGCCGGCCCGGCCTCTCGGTCGCCTGGGGTCTGTGGGCGCGCGGCAGCGCCATGACACGCCACCTCGACCAGGCCGACCTGGCGCGGCTGCGTGCCGGTGGGATGAAGCCGCTCCAGGACGAGCAGGGCCTGGCCCTCCTCGACGCGGCGCGGACCGTTGCCGCGCACACCTCCCTGCTGGTCGCGGCCGGTATCGACGTACGGAGTCTGGGCGGGGACACCATGCCCGCGATCCTGCGGGACCTGGCCGGGCGGACCCGGCGCAGGGCAGCGGGTGGCTCCTCCGTGGACAAGGCCGCGCTGGAGACACGGCTCGCGGGCCTGGACGAGGCCGGGCGTCGGGCCGCCGTCGCCGATGTCGTACGTGACTGCGTCGCCGCCGTGCTCGGACACCGGTCGGCGGCCGACGTACGCACCGAGGCCAACTTCAAGGAGCTGGGCTTCGATTCACTGACGGCGGTGGAGCTGCGCAACCGCCTGTCGGCGGTCACCGGACTCCGCCTGCCCGCCACGATGGCCTTCGACCACCCCACCCCGCAGGCCCTCGCCACCTACCTGTGCACCCGGCTGGGCGGCCTGGCGGCCCCCTCGGCTCCCGTCGCGCTTCCCGCGACCGGGACCGGGACCGACGACCCCGTGGCGATCGTCGCGATGGCCTGCAAATACCCGGGCGGCGTGACCTCGCCGGAGGGGCTGTGGGACCTGGTCGCCGCGGGCGTGGACACCGTCGGGGAGTTTCCGACGGGCCGGGGCTGGGACCTGGAGCGCCTGTTCCACCCCGATCCGGACCACCCCGGCACCAGCTACGCCAATGAAGGGGCCTTCCTCCCCGACGCGGGCGACTTCGACGCGGCGTTCTTCGGGATCAACCCGCGCGAGGCCCTGGCAATGGACCCGCAGCAGCGACTGATGCTCGAAGCGTCGTGGGAGGTGTTCGAGCGTGCGGGCATCGACCCGACCACGCTCAAGGGCAGCTTGACCGGCACCTATGTGGGCGTGATGTACCACGACTACGCGGCGGGCCTGGCGAGCGGCCAGGACGCCCAGCTGGAGGGCTACTCCATGCTGGCCGGTTCGGGCAGTGTGGTGTCGGGTCGGGTGTCCTACACCTTGGGCCTGGAGGGTCCTGCGGTGACGGTGGACACGGCGTGTTCTTCCTCGTTGGTGTCGATCCACTTGGCGGCGCAGGCGTTGCGTCAGGGCGAGTGCAATCTCGCCCTCGCGGGCGGCGTGACCGTCATGGCCACGCCCGAGGTCTTCACCGGCTTCTCGCGTCAGCGCGGCCTGGCTCCGGACGGCCGCTGCAAGCCGTTCGCAGCCGCCGCCGATGGCACGGGCTGGGGCGAAGGCGTCGGCGTACTCCTCCTGGAACGACTGTCGGACGCGCGCCGCAACGGACATCAAGTGCTCGGTGTCGTACGAGGATCCGCCGTCAATCAGGACGGTGCGAGCAATGGTCTGACGGCTCCGCATGGTCCGTCGCAGGAGCGGGTGATTCGTCAGGCGCTGGCCAGTGGCCGTCTGAATGCCAGCGATGTGGATGTCGTGGAAGGTCATGGCACGGGTACGACGTTGGGTGACCCGATTGAGGCGCAGGCGTTGTTGGCGACGTATGGGCAGGGTCGGTCGGTGGAGCGTCCGTTGTGGCTGGGTTCGGTGAAGTCGAACATTGGTCATACGCAGGCTGCGGCGGGTGTGGCGGGTGTCATCAAGATGGTGATGGCGATGCGGCATGGTGTGGTGCCGGGGAGTTTGCATGTGGATGAGCCGTCGCCGCATGTGGACTGGGATGCGGGCGCGGTGCGGTTGGCGCATGAGTCGGTGCCGTGGCTCGAGGTGGATCGTCCGAGGCGAGCGGGTGTCTCCTCCTTCGGTGCCTCGGGAACCAACGCCCACCTGATCATCGAATGCGCTCCGGAGCCGACGCACGAGTCGCAGGCCGATGGCATCTCCGACGGCGAGGGCGCCGTGATGCCCTGGGTGCTTTCGGCGCGCAGCCCGCAGGGCCTCCGCGACCAAGCGCAGCGCCTGAGCGATGCGATATCGGTCAACGCTGATGTGGCGATACCGGATGTGGGCTGGTCCCTGCTGCGTTCGCGCTCCCTGTTCGAAGAGCGCGCGGTAGTGGCAGGCCGGGACCGGGCCGAGTTGCTGGCGGGACTGGGGGCGTTGGCTGCCGGAGAAGCCCATCCGGCGCTGACGGCAACCCAGGGCTCTGTGGTGGTTCCGAGTGGTGACGTCGGGTGGCTGTTCAGTGGTCAGGGCAGTCAGTTGGTGGGGATGGGTGCTGGGTTGTACGAGCGTTTCCCGGTGTTTGCGGGGGCGTTTGATGAGGTGTGTTCCCTTGTGGAGGGGGAGTTGGGGGTTGGGTCGGGCTCGTTGCGGGAGGTGGTTTTCCGTGGGCCGACTGAGCGGTTGGATCACACGATGTGGGCGCAGGCGGGGTTGTTTGCGCTGCAGGTGGGTCTGGCTCGGTTGTGGGAGTCGGTGGGGGTGCGTCCCGATGTGGTGATCGGGCATTCCATCGGGGAGATTGCGGCTGCTCATGTGGCGGGAGTTTTCGATCTGGCTGATGCGTGTCGTGTGGTGGGTGCGCGGGCCCGGTTGATGGGCGGGTTGCCTGCGGGTGGTGCGATGTGTGCGGTGCAGGCGACACCTGAGGAGTTGTCCGATGGGCTTGAGGGTTCGGGTGTGAGTGTGGCGGCTGTCAATACGCCTGAGTCCACGGTGATTTCGGGTGCGACAGCAGATGTTGAGCGGATCGCCGAAGTGTGGAGGGGGCGGGGGCGCAAGACGAAGGCCCTGAAGGTCAGCCACGCTTTCCACTCTGCGTTGATGGAGCCGATGCTGGAGGAGTTCACCGAGGCGATCGGCACGGTGGAGTTCAAGGCGCCAGTCATTGAGCTGATCAGCAATGTGTCCGGCCTCCCTGCGGGCGAGGAGGTTACGTCCCCGGCGTATTGGGCGCGGCATGTGCGGCAGGCGGTGCTGTTCCAGCCCGCGGTCGCCCAAGTGGCTGAGCGTGCGGGTGTGTTTGTCGAATTGGGCCCTGCGCCGGTACTGACCACCGCCGCCCAGCACACCCTGGACGATGCGGTCCGGGGCGATGGGTCCGAGCTGGTTCTTGTGTCCTCGCTGGCGGGAGAGCGGCCGGAGGATGAGGCGTTCTTGCAGGCGATGGCCCGTCTGCACACGGCGGGGATCGCCGTGGACTGGACCGGCTGGTTCCCCGCCGACCCCGTGCCCCGTGTTGTCGATTTGCCGACGTATGCGTTTCAGCGGGAGCGGTTTTGGCTGGCGGGTAGGTCTAATGGTGGGGATGTTGCGGGTCTGGGGTTGGTGGCGGCTGGGCATCCGTTGTTGGGTGCGGCGGTGGAGTTCGCTGACCGGGGTGGTTGTCTGCTGACGGGTCGGGTGTCGCGGTCGGGTGTGTCGTGGCTGGCTGATCATGTGGTGGCGGGCACGGTGTTGGTGCCGGGTGCGGCGTTGGTGGAGTGGGCGCTGCGGGCCGGTGATGAGGTCGGCTGTGCGCTGCTGGAGGAGTTGATGTTGCAGGCGCCCGTGGTGGTGCCTGAAGCGTCCGGGCTGCGGGTGCAGGTGGTGGTCGATGCGCCGGCGGAGGATGGGCAGCGTGAGGTGCGGATCTACAGCCGCGCTGACGCGGAAGCTGGAGCCGACGACTCCTGGGTATGCCACGCCACCGGAGTGCTCGTCCCCGAATCCACGGCCGACGTGCCCGACGGACTGGCCGGAGTGTGGCCCGCCACGGGTGCGGTGCCGGTGGACGTGGAGGGCTTCTACGAGCGGGTGGCCGCGGCGGGCTACGTGTACGGGCCGTCGTTCCAGGGTCTGCGCAAGGTGTGGCGGCACGGCAAGGACCTGCTGGCCGAGATCGCGCTGCCGGAGGCCGCTGGTACTCAAGACGGCTATGGAATCCACCCCGCACTCTTGGACGCCGCCCTCCACCCGGCCCTCTTGCTCGACTGGACAGGTCAGCCGCAGGACGACAGCAAGATCTGGCTGCCCTTCACCTGGAATCAGGTCGCTCTGTGGGCCGCGGGTGCCGGGACCGTACGGGTACGCCTCTCGCCCGGCGAACACGACGAGACCGAGCGGGAGGTACGGGTACTGGTCACCGACGCCGCCGGTACGAAGGTCCTGAGCGTGGGATCGGTGACGCTGCGCCCGGCCGACGTCGGACAGTTGCAGGCCGCGCAGGCACGCGACGACGGCCTGTTCACGGTGGATTGGACGCCGCTTCCGGTGCCTGAGCTGCTGGATGTGTCGGGTGCCGGTGGTTGGGTGAGGCTCGCAGAGGGTGTGGGTCTGGCTGGTGTGGTGCGGGCTGGTGGTGAGGTGCCGTGGGCGGTGGTTGCTCCGGTCGAAGCGGCCGCTGCCGGTGATGGTCTTCCGGTGGCTGAGCGGGTGTTGGCTCTGGTGCAGGAGTTCTTGGCGGCCGAGGAGCTGTCGGAGTCGCGTCTGGTGGTGGTGACGCGGGGTGCGGTGGCCACCGATGGTGATAGTCCGGTGAATGCGTCTGCCGCTGCTGTGTGGGGTCTGGTGCGTAGTGCCCAGTCGGAGAACCCGGGCCGCTTCGTCCTGGTCGACGACATGGACTACGACGGCGCTGAGTTGCCGCAGGCCCTCCTGCGCCACGCCGTCGAAGAGCTGGACGAGCCCCAACTCGCCCTACACGACGGGGAGTACCTGGTTCCGCGACTGGTCCGCGCCACCGGCGGCGCGCTGATCGCAGCGCCCACCGAGCGTGCCTGGCGTCTGGACATGGGGCAGGCCCAGACCCTGGAGGGTGTGGCGCCGGCCGCTTGCCCGGAGCTCCTCGAGCCGTTGGGTGCCGGTCAGGTACGCCTGGAGATGCACGCCGCGGGCATCAACTTCCGCGACGTCCTGGTCAGTCTCGGCATGGTGCCGGGACAGATCGGCCTGGGAGGTGAAGGTGCCGGCATCGTGACGGAGGTCGGTCCTGACGTCACCCACCTGTCGATCGGCGACCAGGTCATGGGCGTACTCGGTGGCTGCTTCGGACCCGTGGCCGTGGCGGACACGCGGATGATCGCTCCGGTGCCGCAAGGGTGGGACATGCGCCAGGCAGCCGGAATGCCGGTGGCGTTCCTGACGGCTTGGTACGGCTTGGTGGAGTTGGGTCGTCTGCGGGCGGGCGAGTCGGTGTTGATCCATGCCGGTACGGGTGGTGTGGGGATGGCGGCGGTGCAGATCGCCCGTCATCTGGGTGCTGAGGTGTATGCCACGGCCAGTCCTGCCAAGCATGACGTGCTGGAGGACATGGGTGTCGATGCCGCTCACCGTGCTTCCTCGCGCGATCTCGATTTCGAGGAGTCGATTCGCCGGGCCACCGGTGGGCGAGGAGTCGACGTCGTACTCAACAGCCTCACCGGCGAGTTCATCGACGCCTCGCTGCGACTCCTGGCGGACGGCGGCCGGTTCCTGGAAATGGGCAAGACCGATCTGCGCAGCCCCGAGGGAGTGGCTGCCGAATATCGCGGCGTCGCGTACACCGTGTACGACCTGGTCACCGATGCCGGGCCGGACCGGATCAAGGTCATGATGAGTGAACTGGGCGAGCGGTTCGCCTCCGGCGCCCTCGCACCCCTGCCCGTACGCGCGTGGCCGTTGGGCCGGGCGCGGGAGGCGTTCCGGTTCATGAGCCAGGCCAAGCACACCGGCAAGCTGGTCCTTGAGATCCCGCCTGCCCTCGATCCCGAGGGCACGGTGCTGATCACCGGTGGCACCGGTGCGCTGGGGCAGCAGGTCGCGGAACATCTCGTACGAGAATGGGGAGTACGGCACCTGCTGCTCACCAGCCGACGCGGCCCCGATGCGCCTGGCAGCAGTGAACTGGCAGACAGGCTCGGGGCGTTGGGTGCCGAGGTCTCCATCGTCGCCGCCGACGTCAGTGACGCCGATTCGGTGGCGGAACTGGTCGGCAAGACGGATCCCTCCCACCCCCTCACGGGCATCGTCCACGCCGCCGGTGTCTTGGAGGACGCGGTCGTGACCGCGCAGACACCCGAGAGCCTGGGACGGGTGTGGTCGGCCAAGGCCGCGGCTGCCGCGAACCTGCACGAGGCGACCCGAAGCCTGCGCCTGGGCCTGTTCGTCGTCTTCTCCTCGGCTGCCGCGACACTCGGTAGCCCCGGACAGGCCAACTACGCAGCGGCGAACGCCTATTGCGACGCACTGATGCAACACCGCCGGACCGCCGGCCTGGCGGGCCTCTCGGTCGGGTGGGGCCTGTGGGAGACATCGAGCGGAGCATCGGGCGGCATGACCGGCGGGCTGAGCGACACCGACGTCGCCCGGATGGGCCGCAGCGGGGTCAAGGCCATGAGCACCGAACAAGGCCTGGCCCTGCTGGACGCCGCGTACCGGCACGGCCACCCGCACCTGGTAGCCGCCGACCTCGACACCCGCGTCCTGGCGAGCCGATCCGCCGCGGCGCTGCCCGCGCTGCTGCGCGCCTTCGCCGCAGGCCAGGGCCTCACGCGGCCGACGGCGGCCAGTGCCGGACCGGACATCGACTGGGCCGGGCAACTCTCTGTGCTCACCGCGGAGGAACAGCGCCGCACCTTGCTCGACCTGGTGCGGACCCACGCGGCCGCGGTTCTCGGGCATGCCGGTACGGACGCCGTGCGTGCCGACGTCCCCTTCAAGGACCTCGGCTTCGACTCCCTCACCGCGGTTGAACTGCGCAACCGCCTCTCGGCGTCGACCGGGTTGCGCCTGCCCGCCACGTTCATCTTCCGGCACCCCACCCCGTCCGCCATCGCCGAGGACCTGCGCCAGAACCTGTGCCCGGCGGCGGCCGACCCGTCGGCACCCCTCTTCGGCGAGCTGGACAAGCTGGAGACGGTGATCGCGGGACACCTGCACGACGAGGACACCCGTGGCCGCCTGGTGACACGGCTCCAGAGCCTGCTGTGGCGCCTGGACGACAGCGCGACGGGCACGGGGGCCGACGGCGGCGACGCCGCCGAGAACGAAGACCTCGAATCCGCGTCGGACGACGAACTCTTCGAGCTGATCGACCGGGAACTGCCTTCTTGATCGGGAGTGGAAAAGACATGCCGGGTACAGAAGACAAGCCGGGTACGGAGGACAAGCTTCGCCACTATCTGAAGCGAGTCACGGCGGATCTCGGACAGACCCGTCAGCGCCTGCGCGAGATGGAGGAGCGACAGCGGGAACCGGTGGCCATCGTCGCGATGGCCTGCCGGTACCCGGGCGGTGTGACGTCGCCGGAGGAGCTGTGGGACCTGGTCACCTCGCGCGGCGACGCCATCGAGGAGTTCCCCGCCGACCGTGGCTGGGACGTGGGCGGCCTCTACCACCCCGACCCGGACCACCCGGGCACCACCTATGTGCGCGAGGCCGGGTTCCTGCGGGACGCCACGCTGTTCGACGCCGACTTCTTCGGGGTGAATCCGCGCGAGGCGCTCGCCGCCGATCCCCAGCAGCGGGTGCTCCTCGAAGTGGCCTGGGAGCTGTTCGAGAGGGCGGGCATCGACCCGGCGGCGCTCAGGGACAGCCTCACGGGTGTGTACGCGGGGGTGTCGAGCCAGGACTACATGTCCGGGTCACGGGTGCCTTCGGAGGTCGAGGGGTACGCCACCACCGGCACCCTGGCCAGCGTCATCTCCGGGCGCGTCGCCTATACGTTCGGCCTGGAGGGTCCTGCGGTGACGCTGGACACGGCGTGTTCGGCATCGCTGGTGGCGATCCACCTGGCCTGCCAGGCGCTGCGCCAGGGCGACTGCGCGCTGGCCCTGGCCGGTGGGGTGACCGTGCTGTCCACGCCCACGGCATTCGTGGAGTTCTCGCGCCAGCGCGGTCTGGCCCCGGACGGCCGCTGCAAGCCGTTCGCCGAGGCCGCCGACGGCACCGGCTTCTCCGAAGGCGTCGGCCTCGTGCTCCTGGAGCGTCTCTCCGACGCGCGCCGCAACGGGCATCAGGTGCTCGGCGTCGTACGAGGATCCGCCGTCAATCAGGACGGCGCGAGCAACGGCCTGACCGCCCCCAATGAGGTAGCTCAGGAGCGGGTGATCCGCCAGGCCCTGGCCAACGCCCGCGTCACCCCGGACGCCGTGGACGCCGTGGAGGCGCACGGCACCGGCACCACCCTCGGTGACCCGATCGAGGGCAACGCGCTCCTCGCCACCTACGGCCAGGGCCGGTCGGCGGAGCGTCCGCTGTGGCTCGGGTCGGTGAAGTCGAACATCGGCCACACGCAGGCCGCCGCCGGTGTGGCGGGTGTCATCAAGATGGTGATGGCCATGCGGCAAGGAGTGCTGCCCGCCTCCTTGCACATCGACCGGCCCACACCCCACGTGGACTGGGAGGGCGGGGGAGTGCGACTCCTCAGCGACCCCGTGCCGTGGCCCCAGGCCGACCGGCCCCGCCGGGCGGGCGTCTCCTCCTTCGGCATCAGCGGCACCAACGCCCACCTGATCCTGGAACAGGTCCCTGAGGACGTCCCCGAGGACGTCCCCGAACAGTCCCCTGAGCAGGCCGACACGGGCGAAGAGCCGCAGCACGCCGCCGTGTCTGATCCCGAGGCCTCCGACGATGTCGTGGTGCCGTGGGCGGTGTCCGCTCGCAGTCGTGACGCGCTGCTGGCCCAGGCCGGTGCACTCGCCGAACGTGCGACGTCCGACGCCCAGTTGGCGACGCCCCGTGACGTGGGTTGGTCGTTGTTGAAGTCGCGTGCGGTGCATGAGCATCGGGCTGTGGTGGTGGGTGCGGAGCGTGCTGAGTTGGTGGCTGCTCTGGAGGCGTTGGCTGCCGGTGAGACGCATCCCGCACTGGTCGGTCCGAGTGCTTCGCCGGCTGTTGCGGGCGGGGATGTGGTGTGGCTGTTCAGTGGCCAGGGGAGCCAGCTGGTCGGGATGGGTGCTGGGCTGTACGAACGCTTCCCGGTGTTTGCGGGGGTGTTCGATGAGGTGTGTTCCCTTGTGGAGGGGGAGTTGGGGGTTGGGTCGGGGGCTCTGCGGGAGGTGGTTTTCCGTGGGCCGGCTGAGCGGTTGGATCACACGATGTGGGCGCAGGCGGGGTTGTTTGCGCTGCAGGTGGGTCTGGCGAGGTTGTGGGAGTCGGTGGGGGTGCGTCCTGATGTGGTGATCGGGCATTCGATCGGGGAGATTGCGGCTGCTCATGTGGCGGGAGTTTTCGATCTGGCTGATGCGTGTCGTGTGGTGGGTGCGCGGGCCCGGTTGATGGGTGGGTTGCCTGCGGGTGGTGCGATGTGTGCGGTGCAGGCGACACCTGAGGAGTTGTCCGAAGGGCTTGAGGGTTCGGGCGTGAGTGTGGCGGCTGTCAATACGCCTGAGTCCACGGTGATTTCGGGTGCGACAGCAGATGTTGAGCGGATCGCCGAAGTGTGGAGGGAGCGGGGGCGCAAGACGAAGGCCCTGAAGGTCAGCCACGCTTTCCACTCTGCGTTGATGGAGCCGATGCTGGAGGAGTTCACCGAGGCGATCGGTACGGTGGAGTTCAAGGCGCCGGTCATTGAGCTGATCAGTAATGTGTCCGGCCTCCCAGCGGGCGAGGAGATCACGACACCGGAGTATTGGGCTCGGCATGTGCGGCAGGCGGTGCTGTTCCAGCCCGCGATCGTGCAAGTGGGCGAGCGTGCAGGTGTGTTGATGGAGTTGGGCCCGGCGCCGGTGCTGACGACCGCCGCCCAGCACACCCTGGACGCCCTGGACATCCTGGACGAGTCGAGTGGTCCTGAGCCGATCGTCACCGCCTCCTTGCACCCCACCCAGCCGGACGAGGCGGCTTTCGCACAGGCGATGGCCCGCCTGCACACGGCGGGGATGGCGGTGGACTGGACCGGCTGGTTCCCGGCCGACCCCGCGCCCCGCACCGTCGACCTGCCCACCTACGCCTTCCAAGGGCGTCGGTTCTGGCTGGCTGACATCCTGGCGCCCGAAGCGGGGTCCCGGGCGGACGGCGAAGAGGCCGGGTTCTGGGCGGCCGTCGAAGGCGAGGACGTCCAGGCGCTCTGCGACACCCTGCACCTCAAGGACGACGAGCACAGGGCGGCTCTCGAGACGGTGTTCCCCGCCCTGTCCACGTGGCGGCGTGAGCGGCGCGAGCGGTCGATCGTCGACGGCTGGCGCTACCGCGTCGACTGGCAGCGAACGACCTTCGCGGCGCCCACCCCTTCGCCCACCCCACCCACCCCTTCGCCCACCCCGCCCACCTCTTCGTCCGCCCCTTCTCCTACCGCCCCTCCCACGGCTCAGGACGACTCCCACGCGGGAGCCTGGCTGATCGTGGCCCCCACGTCCGGTGCCGGAGCCTGGCCGCAGGCCTGCGCACGGGCGCTGGAGCAGGCCGGTACCCCGGTATCGCTCATCGAGGTCGGCCCGCACCTCGGCCGGGCGGAGGTGGCGGACCTGCTCCGTTCCCGCCGGGCCGAGCCTGCGGGCAGCGCGCCGCCCGCCGGTGTGCTGTCCCTGCTCGCCCTCGACGAGCAGCCGGACGCTCCCACCCGGGGCACCGACGGCCTGACGGAAACACTGACGCTCGTGCAGGCCCTCCTGGACGCGGGTCTCGATGCGCCCCTGTGGTGCGCCACCAGCGGCGCAGTCTCGTGCGGGGACACCGACCCGGTCGTCTCCCCGGCGCAGGCCCCGGTCTGGGGGCTCGGCAGGGTGGCGGCACTGGAGCACCCGGAGCTGTGGGGTGGCCTGCTGGACCTGCCCGCCGAGCCGGCGCAGCTCGACGCGGATTCGTTGTACGCGGTGCTGTGCGGGGAAAGCGGCGAGGACCAGGTCGCACTGCGCCGGGCCGGGGTGTTCGGCCGCCGTCTGGTGCCCGACGCGGCCTCCGACGAGGAAACGGGGCCGCGTCACCGGCCGCACGGAGCCGTGCTGGTGACCGGCGGCGTCGGCCACCTCGCCGACCACGTCGTACGGTGGCTGGCGGCGTCCGGTGCCGAGCATGTCGTACTCCTGGACACGGACGGCACCGGGAGCCGGGACGAGCCCGCACTCGCGGCCGAAGCGGCGGAGCACGGCGCGGTCCTGACCCTGGTGACGTGCGAACCCGGCGACCCGGCGGCGGTCGCGCGGGCCCTCGGCGAGCTGACGGACGTACAGATACGGACGGTCATCCACACCTCCCTGCCCGGTGAACTCGCGCCCCTGGCGGAGATCACGCCCGACGAGCTCGGCCTGGCCGCCAGCGCCGCCAGGGACCTCGGTGAACTGGCCGGTGTCGGACCGGTGGAGACCGTGCTGTTCTTCTCGTCCGTGGCGGCCACCCTCGGCAGCAGGGAGCACGGTGCCCACGCCGCCGCCAACGCCTACCTCGACGCGCTGGCCCAGCAGCGTCGGCCCGAAGGCGGCCCCCGGATGGCCTCGGTGGGCTGGGGCATCTGGGATCTGCCCGACGACGGTGACCTGGCGCGCGGGGCGGCCGGACTTTCCAGGCGGCAGGGGCTTCCGCCACTGGAACCCCGGACGGCGCTCGGTGCGCTGAGCTCGGTCCTCGACAGCGGCGAAGGGCATGTGCTGGTCGCCGACATCGAGTGGGAACGCTTCGCTCCGCTGTTCACCCTGGCCCGCCCCACCCGTCTCCTCGACGGAGTGCCGGCGGCCCTGCGCATCCTCGACGCGTCGTCAGAAGACGTCGACGGGGCCGATGCCGCGGCACTGCGCCGCGAGCTGGCCGCCCTGCCCGTACGGGAGCGGGTCGGCGCCCTCCTGAAGATGGTCCGTACGCAGGTGGCGACCGTGCTGCGCTACGAACCGGGGCAGGACGTGGAGCCGGAACGGGCCTTCAAGGACCTCGGCTTCGACTCCCTCGTGGTGGTCGAGCTGCGCAACCGGCTGCGCGCCGCCACCGGACTTCGCCTGCCGGCCACGCTCGTCTACGACTATCCGACGCCGCGTGCGCTGGCGGAGCACCTCCTGGAGAGGGTCCTGCCCGATGGTGGTGCGGGCGAGCTTCCGGCGGCCGGGTACCTGGACGACCTGGAGGCGGCCCTCGACGGTCTCGCGGCGGACGACCCCCGACGCCGGGGCCTGACGCGGCGGCTGCAGGCACTGCTGTGGAAGCACTCGGGCGCCGCTGTCGGCGTCGGTCCCGCCTCCACCGACGACAGTGCGCAAGGCGAGCCGTACGAGGAGAACGAGCTGTCCGTGGCGAGTGCCGACGACATGTTCGCGCTGATCGACCGTGAGTGGGGCAGCCGATGAAGTGCCCGGCCCCGCGGCGCGTCGCACGGCGGCAGGTGAGGACCACGATGGGGGCAGAGCAATGACCCTGGTCGAACGGACCGAGGAACTGGCCGCCCTCCAGGGCGCTTTCGACGGCCTCGCGCACACCCGCGGGAGCCTGGTGGTGCTCAGCGGCGCCGTGGCCACCGGAAAGACCACGCTGCTGCGCGCGTGGGAGGAGCACCTGGCCCGCTCCGGAGCGCTGATGCTGACCGCTACCGCCTGTCGTGCCGAACGTGACCTGCCCCTTGGCATCGTGGACCAGCTGCTGCACAGCCCCGGTCTGCCCGCCGAGAGCGCCGACCGCGCGCTGCGGTGGCTCGACGAGGCGGGCGCCCCACATTCCACGGCAGCCGGTGCCGGTGCCGGGGCCGACGGCGGGCCGGTGCTTGCCGCGCCCGCGCTGCGCGGACTGTGCGACGTGTTGCGGGGCCTGGCCGACGAGCGGCCCGTCGTGATCGCGGTCGACGACGCACACCACGCCGACGCCGCCTCGCTGCGATGGCTCCTCTATCTGGTCCGGCGGCTGCGTTCGACACCTCTGCACGTGATCCTCACCGAGTACGCCCAGCAGAAGGCGGCGAACGCCCTCCTGGACAGCGAGTTCCTGCGCGAGCCCACGCTGCGGCAGATCCGCCTCGAACCGCTGTCCAAGGCCGGGGTGACGGCCCTGCTCGCCCAGCATCTGGACGAGCGGACGGCCCAGGACCTCACCCCTGTCGTCCACGAGATGAGTGCCGGCCACCCGCTCCTGGTCCAGGCGTTCATCGACGACCGCCGCACGGCCGACAGGTCGGACGACATGGCAGGGGAGGCCTACGGCCGTGCGGTGCTCAGCTTCCTCTACCGTCATGAGGCCCCGGTCACTGAAGTCGCCCGCGCCGTAGCCGTGCTGGAGGGCCACGCCTCACCGGCCCTGCTCGGACGGCTGCTCGACGTGGATCCGGCGACCATCGCACGGGCCGTGCGCCAGCTGACCGTCACAGCGGTGCTGCACGAGGGCCGCCTGTGCCATCCGGCGTTCCGGGACGCCGTCCTTGACGGCATGGCGCCCGAGGAGCGCCGCGCCCTGCACGGCCGGGTGGCGGACGTGCTGCATGCGGAGGGCGCACCGGCCACCGAAGTGGCCTCCCACCTCGTCGCCGCCGACCGGTCGGACGCCCCGTGGGCGGTGCCCGTCTTCCGCGAGGCGGCCCAGCTCGCCCTGGACGACGACGCTGTGGAGACCGGCGTGGGATACCTGCGCGCGGCCCACCGACGATGCCGGGATGCGGCGCAGCGAGCGGCGGTCGTCGGCGCGCTGGCGGACGCGGAGTGGCGCCTTGACCCCGCGAAGGTACTGCGACACCTGCCCGATCCCACCGCCGACGCCTTTGCCGCGGATCGCGCGGACGGCGCGTACGCCGCCCCGCCGCTGCCCGCCCACCTCCTGTGGCACGGCAGGGTGACGGAGGGCCTGGACGCCATCGACACGCTCACCGGCCCCGGCGCGGCAGGCGCGGGGCCGGTGAACGCGGCCGACCTGGACACGCCCTGGCTGTGGGGCGCCTACCTCTACCCCGGGCACGTCAAGGAGCGCCTTGGGTCGGGCGTCCTGCCCCAGCAGCGCAGCTCCACCCCGCCGGCGGTCACCCCCGAACTGCAGGGCGCGGGCGTCCTGATGACCGAGCTGCTGCACGGCGGTGAACGAGGGGCCACCGACGCGGCCGAGAGAGCCCTGAACCGCTACCGGCTGGGACCTCGCACGGTGGCGGTGCAGACGGCCGCGCTCGCCGCCCTGATCTACCGTGACCGGCCGCACCGGGCGGCAGCCTGGTGCGACGGTCTGATCGCACAGGCCACCGAGCGGAACAGCCCCACCTGGCGGGCGCTGTTCACGGCGGAGCGCGCTCTGATCCACCTGCGGCAGGGCGACCCGGCGGCGGCCGCGCGGCAGGCCGAGTCCGCCCTCGCCCTGCTCGGGCCGAAGGGCTGGGGAGTGGCGGTCGGCCTGCCGCTGGCCGCCGCCGTTCAGGCCAAGGCAGCCCTGGGCGACGTCGACGAGGCGGCGGCCCTCCTGGAACGTCCCGTACCGCAGGAGGTGTTCCAGACCCGCACCGGCCTGCACTACTTGGCAGCGCGGGGCCGTTACCACCTGGCGACCGGCTGCTACTACGCGGCCCTGTGCGACTTCTACGCCTGCGGCAAGCGGATGAGCAGCTGGGGTGTGGACCTGCCCGCCCTGGAACCCTGGCGCCTCGGCGCCGCCGAGGCGTACCTGGCCCTCGGCGAGTCGCTCCTGGCCCGCCAACTGGTCGACCAGCAAATGGCGTTGCCGACGCCCGCGCACGGTCGCACCCGGGGCATGACGCTGCGTGTGCGGGCCGCGACGTACGAGGCGCCGGAGCGGGCCGAACTGCTCGGGGAAGCCGTGGCGGTGCTCCAGGACTGCGGCGACACGTTCGAGCTGGCACGGGCCGTGGCCGACCAGAGCGTGGTCGTACGCGCGGCGGGTGAGGCGGAGCGCGGCAGGATCCTTGCCCGCAAGGCGCAGCTCCTCGCCCGCCGGTGGGGCCACTCCGGCCACGGTTTCGTGCACGACGGCTCCGACGGCCTGGACGGCGAAGTCTCCGACGGGGACGGGCAGTCCATGCCGTGCGCCCCGGACGCCGAACTGACCGACGCGGAGCGCCGGGTGGCCGAGCTCGCCGCCGACGGATGCACCAACCGGCAGATATCCCGGAGGCTGTGCGTCACGGTCAGCATGGTGGAGCAGCACTTGACCCGGATCTACCGGAAGTTCAACGTCAAGCGGCCGGACCTGCGGGCACTACTGGAGTAGTGCGGCGCCGGCCGCCCGGACCCGACGCGTACGGCGGCCCCCACATCGCATCCG
>NZ_JBHUZJ010000125.1:0-17214 GCF_042667685.1 Streptomyces sp. NPDC057302
GGGCTGGAATATCCAGCCCGGCCGGCGTTTGAGGACGAACTCGGTGAAGCCGGTGATAACGGCACGCACAGGGCCCTAGCAGGCGCCGCCCCTTACGGCGAAACCTCCTCCAACCGCCGCCCCGCGGTCTCCTCCGCCCCAAGGCCAGCCACCACAGCCCCTACCAGCGCAACAGCCCCCAGCATCACGAACACCGTCGACACATTCCCACCCGCGTACACGACCCCCACCACGATCGGCCCGAGGATGACACCCAGCCGATTCATCGCCCCGCCCACGCTGCTCCCCAACGCCCGCATCCGCGTGGGAAAGAGCTCCGGCGTGTACAGGTACAGGCAGATGTTGGACCCGAAGAAGAAGACGGCCGCGAGTGACGTCCACACCAGGACCTGCACCGGCGTCCCCGCGCCCACCCCCGCGAGCGCCACCAGCATCAGCGCCGCCCCACCCAGACACCCGGCGATGACCTTCCGCCGCCCGAGGCGGTCCACCGTCAGCGCCGCCACGAGACAGCCGAGCAGACCCGCGCAGGACGTGACCGTCGAGTAGAGCAGCGCGTCCG
Source organism: Streptomyces sp. NPDC057302 (assembly GCF_042667685.1). Taxonomy (NCBI): domain Bacteria; kingdom Bacillati; phylum Actinomycetota; class Actinomycetes; order Kitasatosporales; family Streptomycetaceae; genus Streptomyces; species Streptomyces sp. NPDC057302. The sequence goes on from NZ_JBHUZJ010000125.1 coordinate 563, forward strand.
AGAGGGAGAGGTCGTAGCGGTTCTGGTAGATCGTCGGGAGCCAGGACGTGATCCCGTAGTTGACGAAGTACCCGGCGAACCAGAGCACCCCGATCACCAGCGTCCGGCGGCGATAGCGGCCGGTGAACAGTCCGCGCAAGCCGGAAGCCTCCTCCCCGGGGGCCGCGACGGGGACGGGCAGCGCCTCGGACACCGGCGGCAAGGGTTTTCCGGTGATCCGCTCGACCTCCGCCTCGATGCCGGACATCACCTCGGCCGCCTCCTGCGCCTTCCCGTGGTCCGCGAGCCACCGCGGCGACTCGGGAACCTTGCGCTGTACGAGGATGCAGAGCAGGCCGGGCACCGCCGCGAGCACGTACATCCAGCGCCAGCCCAGGATCGGCACCACCCAGGCCGCGACCAGCGCGCCCACGGTCAGCCCCGCCGGGAACACCAGCTCGTAGAGGAGGACGAAGCGGCCACGCTGGTGGCTGCGGGTGATCTCGGCGATGAAGGTCGCCGCCACCGGCACCTCACCCCCGATCGCCAGGCCCTGGACGAAGCGCAGGGCCATGAACGCGTCGGGCGACGTGGAAACGGACAGGGCCAGGTTGGCGACGCTGGACAGCGCGATGCACAGCGCGATGACCTTCACCCGGCCGATCCGGTCCGCGAGCCGCCCGGAGAGCAGCGCCCCGATCAGCATGCCGATCGAGCCGACGGTGAGCAGCAGCGTCGCGGCGGACGTGCTGAGGTCCCACTCCCGGCGCAGGTCGGGCAGGGCGTAGGCGATCAGGAGCTGGTCGAAGGCCTCGAAGAAGGTGACCGCGCCCACGATGAGCCGGACGGTGACGTGCCAGCGGCACAGGGGGAGCCGTTCGAAGCGGGCGGCTATGGCGGCCCGGACCGCTCGGTCCGGGGAAGCATCGATCGTCATGCGGGAACTCCGCTGCTGAGGGGGCGGGGATGAGCAGGGGCAGGGACGAGCGGGGGCGGGGACGAGCGGGGGCGGGGACGAGCGGGGCGGCGGAACGCGACGGCCGCGGAGTCTGGGGAAACGCGGACCAAGAAGCGAGTAAGCGCAAAGTTTCTAAGCGCTTAAGTTGTACCGTCCCGGCACCGGAGCGCGTCAAGAGTCTCCGCAGGGGAAATCCTCCAAGACCGTCGACGAGTAGGTCTTGCGTTCCAGATATTTAAGCCCTTAGATTTCTAGCACTTACCGAAGAGCGCTCGGCGTTCACCCGGAACCCTTCCTTCAAGTTCCGTGCGGCCACGCTCCGTTCGATCACGTCCCGTTCCGCCAGGAGGCCCCCATGCCCCGCATCCCAGCCGACGAAGCGCTCATCGCGGGCGAGTGGCGACGCGGCGCGGGCGCCCCGGCCGACAGCGTCGACCCGGCGACGGGCCGCGTCATCGCCACCGTCCACGCGGTCTCCCCCGACGAGGTCGCCGAAGCGGCCCGGGGGGCGGCACAGGCCGCCGCCGACCCGCGCTGGCGCGATCTCCTGCCCCACCGCCGCGCCCTGCTCCTGCACCGCGTCGCCGAGCTGATCGAGGAGTCCGCGGACGACCTCGCCGCCCTGCAGACCGCCGACACCGGCAAGGCGCTCACCGAGACCCGCGCCCTGGTGGGCAGCGCGGCGGCCACCTTCCGCTACACGGCCGCCGCCCTGGAGACCGCCGAGGAGGCGATCACGCCCTCGCGCGGCGACTACGTGACGCTGAGCGTGTACGAGCCGATCGGGGTCGTCGGCGCGATCAACCCCTGGAACTCCCCCGTCGCCAGCGACGCCCAGAAGCTCGCCCCGGCCCTCGCCGCCGGGAACGCGGTGCTGCTCAAGCCCGCCGAGTGGACCCCGCTCGTCTCGCTGGCGCTCGGCCGTCTCATCACGCGCGCCCTGGACGAGTTCGGGCTCCCCGCCGCTCTGCTGTCCGTCCTCACCGGGCGCGGCAGCGTCGTCGGGGACGCGATCGTCCGCGATCCGCACGTCGGCAAGGTCACCTTCACCGGCGGCACGAGCACCGGCCGCACGCTCGCCCACGCGGCCGCCGAGAAGCTGATGCCCCTCTCGCTCGAACTGGGCGGCAAGTCGCCGACGGTCGTCCTCGCCGACGCCGACGTCGAGCAGGCCCTGGCAGGCGTGATGTTCGGGATCTTCTCCTCCAGCGGACAGTCCTGCATCGCGGGGTCACGGCTCTTCGTCGCCCGCGAGCTGTACGAGGACTTCGTGGGCGAACTCGTCCGGAGAGTAGGGAAGTTGCGCGTCGGGCCCGGTACCGCGTCCGACACCCAGGTCGCGCCGCTCGTACATCACAAGCACCGGGACTCCGTCGCCTCGTACGTCGATCTCGCGCGCGAGGAAGGCGCGCGGGTGCTGTGCGGCGGCGGTGTGCCGCAGGGCGAGCAGTTCCGGGACGGGGCGTACTACCTGCCCACCGTCCTGGACGGCCTGCCCAACTCCTCGCGGACCTGCCAGGAGGAGATCTTCGGGCCCGTCCTGGTCGCACTGCCCTTCGACGACGAGGACGACCTCGTACGGCAGGCCAACTCCAGTGTCTACGGCCTCGCCTGCGGCATCTGGACCCGCGACCACCGGGCCGCCTGGCGGATCGCGCGGCGCGTCGACGCGGGCACCGTCTGGATCAACACCTACAAGCAGTTCAGCATCGCCACGCCCTTCGGCGGCATGAAGGAGAGCGGACTCGGCCGCGAGAAGGGCCGCGACGGCATCCGCGCCCATCAGCGCCAGAAGTCCCTGTACTGGGGCGTCACCGACGCGCCTCTCCCCTGGGCCAACTGAACCCCGTACCTCTGGAGCAGGTCATGTCCCCACTCACCACCACCCGGCCCCCGATCGCCCGGCTGCGCGCCCTGCGCTCCGTCGAGCTCCTCACGCCCTCCTTCACCGAGGCCGCCGACTTCTACCAGGAGGTCTGGGGCCTGGAGAGCGTCGAGTCCGAGCGCGGCACGGCCGCCTGGCTGCGCGGCACCGGCGCCGAGCACCACGCCCTCCAGCTCACCCGTGCCGACCGCACGGGCCTCGGCAAGCTCTCCTTCGCCGTGGGCACGCCCGCCGAGGTCGACGAGGCCGCGCGCAGGCTGCTCGCCCGCGGCATCACTCCGGTCTCCGGGCCGGGGCCGCTCGACCAGGTCGGCGGCGGCTACGGCCTGCGCTTCACCGACCCCGAGCACCGCCTGATCGAGATCAGCGCGGAGGTCCACGCGGTCGCGCCGCGCGGCCAGGACGGCGCCGTGCCGGTCGGCGTCACGCACGCGGTGCTCAACACGGCGGACATCGACGCCTCCGTCGCCTTCTACGTCGACGTACTCGGCCTGCGCGTCTCCGACTGGTCCGAGCATCAGATGGCGTTCCTGCGCTGCAACGCCGACCACCACTGCATCGCCTTCAACCAGGCCCAGTGGGCCTCGCTCAACCACGTGGCGTACGAGATGAGTTCGGTCGACCACTTCATGCGGGGCCTGGGCCGGCTCAGGCACCACGGCATCGACCCGCAGTGGGGCCCCGGACGCCACGGCCCCGGCAACAACACCTTCTCCTACTTCACCGACCCCTCCGGGCTCGTCTGCGAGTACACCTCCGAGGTCGCACAGATCGTCGAGGACGCGTGGATCGCCCGCGTCTGGCGGCGGGTGCCCGAGCTGTCCGACCTGTGGGGGACGGCGGGGCCGCCGTCGAAGGAGATCCGCTGCCACATGGCGGGCTCGCCCGACCCGGGGCCGCTGTCCCCCCGCACCACACTGGAGGTCCAGGCATGACGCGCGTACGCAAGGTCGGCATCGTCGGCTGGGGCGCCATCGGCCGGGTGGTCGGTGCCGCGCTCGCCGAACACCGCGTCACCGGCGCCGAGTTGACGTGCCTCGTGGACAACCGTCCGCTCGGCGAGAGCGCACCCGCCCCGCAGGTCTCCTTCGACGAGGCCATGGAGCGCTGCGACCTCATCGTGGAGGCGGCGGGCCAGGGTGTCGTACGGGAGTGGGGCGAGCGGGTGCTCGCCTCCGGGACCGATCTGCTGATCGCCTCGACCGGGGCGCTCACCGACGAGGAGCTGTCCAAACGGCTGCTGGCCGCAGGGCCCGGCCGGGTGTACTTCACCGGGGGCGCGGTCGGCGGGCTCGATCTGCTGCAGGCGGTGCGTTCGCTCGGGCCGCTCGACGAGGTGCGGCTGACCACCACGAAGCTGCCGTCCACCCTCGAACAGCCCTGGATGGACGCGGAGTTGCTGTCCCGGATGCGGACGGCCACCGGCCCGGTCGTGGTCATGTCCGGGACCGCGCGGGACGTCCCGGTGAAGTTCCCCAAGTCGACGAACGTCGCGGCCTCGGTCGCCCTGGCCGTCGGCGACCTGGACGCCGTGCGGGTCCAGGTCGTCGCCGACCCCGGCGCCCACCACACGCGGCATGTCGTCGAGGCGTCCGGCGCGCACGGCACGTACCGCTTCGAGGTCGCGCATCTGCCGGACCCGGGCAACCCGGCGACCAGCCAGGTCGTGCCGTACGCGGTCCTGCGCAGCCTCGCCGCGCTCGCGGGGCGGACGGGGCAGATCCTGTGAGCGTCCACCCCTCGGCCGTCCATGTGGAGGAGGCGGGCGAGCACGGCCCGCTCCTGCTCTGTCTGCACGGCATCGGCTCCTCGTCCGCCGCCTTCGCGCCGCAGCTCGCCGACCTTTCCGCGTACGTGCGGGTCGTGGCCTGGGACGCTCCCGGGTACGCCAAGTCCGCTGATCCGGCAGGCCCGTTGGACCTGGACGGCTTCGCGGACGCGGCAGCCGCCCTCATCCGCGAGCGCGGCGCCAGCGCCCATGTACTCGGCGTCTCGTGGGGCGGGGTGATCGCGCTTCGGCTCGCGGCCCGGCACCCCGGGCTCGTCGACTCGCTGATCGTCGCGGACTCCAGCGCGGGCTCCGGAACCGACCCCGCCAAGGCCGACGCCATGCGGCAGCGGGCCGCCGAGCTCGCGGAGCTCGGGCCGCGGGAGTTCGCCGAGCGGCGCGGGCCCCGGCTCGTCTCGCCGGACGCGCCCGCTCAGCTCGTCCGGCGGGTCGTCGACACCATGGCCGCGTCCGTGCGCCTGCCCGGATACGCGTACGCCGCCGAGTCCATGGCCGGCGCCGATCTGCGCCCCGAGATCCCCTCCGTCACCGCCCCCGCCCTCGTCCTCTGCGGCGAGCAGGACCAGGTCACCGGCGCCGAGGCCTCGCAGGCCATCGCCGGAGCCCTGCACAAATCCGCCTACGTGATCGTCAAGGACGCCGGTCACCTGGCCAACCAGGAGCGGCCCGGGGCGTTCAACGCCTGGGTCCTCTCCCACCTCCGCATCACCGCCCGTATCCCCGAGCACCTCTGACCCTCCCCGAACATCCCCGAACATCCCTGAACATCCCTGAACAGGAGCTTCCTCATGCCTCTGACCACCACCGAGTACGACAACGGCGGCGACCTCGGCACGTACACCGACTCCCTGATCGCCACCAAGGAGTCCCGTGTCGCGGACTTCAGCACGCTGTCCTTCCAGGAGAAGGCGGGCCCGCAGTACCGCCGCGGCCAGATCCGGTACGTCGGTTCCGGCGCGACCGGCAACCACGAGAACGACAGCCGCATCCTGCCGTCCGGCGGCTTCACCTTCTCCAACATGCTGCTCCCGCCCGGCGCCGAGGGCCCCGAGCACACCCACCACGACGTCGAGGAGGCCTTCTTCGTCCTGGAGGGGCAGGTCAAGGTGGGCATCCACCGGGGCTCCGACGAGGCCGAGTACCGCACGCTCGGCTACCGCGACATGATCGTCGTCCCGGCGGGCGTGGCGCGCTCCCTGAAGAACGAGGGCGACACCGACGCGCTGTTCTGCGTGGTCATCGGCACCCAGAAGCCGCAGGTGCCGACGTACCCCGAGCACTCGCCGATGCACGGCGTCACCCGTGACTGAGGTGTCCCCCACGGCTGACGGCCGCACCGTCGTCATCACCGGCGCGGGCCGTGGCCTGGGACTTGCCATGGCCCGCCGGGCGGGCGAGGACGGCTTCCGGGTCGTCGTCGCGGAGGTGGACGCGGTGCGGGGCGGGGAGGCCGCCGCCGAGCTGTGTGCGCGGGGCCTGGACGCGCATTTCGTACGGTGCGATGTGGCGGACCCGGCGTCGGTCGACGAACTGGCGGCTTCCGTGAGCGAATTGGGGCCGCTGTACGGCCTGGTCAACAATGCCGCGCTCGCCGACGGCGTCGGCGGCAAGGAGTTCCAGGACATCGACGTCGAGGTGTGGGACCGCCTGATGGCGGTCAACGCCCGCAGCCCGTGGCTGGTCGCCAAGGCCCTCCACCCGTTGTTCCGCTCCCCCGGCCGGATCGTCAACATCGCCTCGGACGCCGCCCTCTACGGATCGCCGCGGCTGGCCCACTACATCGCATCCAAGGGCGCGGTCATCGCGCTGACCCGGGCGATGGCGCGTGAGCTCGGCGACAAGGGGGTCACCGTGAACGCCGTGGCACCGGGCCTCACCGAGGTCGAGGCCACGGAGGCGGTGCCCGCCGAGCGGCACGAGCTCTACCGGGGCAACCGGGCGATCTCGCGTCCGCAGCGGCCGGACGATCTCGTCGGGCTCGTCTCCTTCCTCCTCTCCGAGGAGTCCCGCTATCTGACCGGACAGGTGGTCGCCGTGAACGGCGGCTTCACCATGAACTGACGTAACGGAGCCTCTAGTTATGGATCTGGGCCTCTCCGACCGGACCGTCCTGGTCACCGGCGGCAGCTCGGGCGTCGGCCTGGCCACGGTCCGCGCCCTGCTCGACGAGGGCGCGAACGTCGCGACCTGCGGGCGTGACGCCGACCGGCTGGCCAAGGCGGCAGCCCGCATCGGCGGCGGCGACCGTCTCCTCACGGGCGTGTGCGACGTACGTGACGCGGACGCCGTGCGGGAGTTCACCGCGCGTGCGGCCGACACCTTCGGCTCGGTCGACGGGCTCGTCAACAATGCGGGGCAGTCCCGCATGAAGGGCCTCGACGACTCGACCGCCGAGGACTGGCGCGACGAGCTGGAGCTGAAGTTCGCCGGGGTACTCAACCCCCTGCACGCGGCGCGCCCGCACCTGGCGGCGTCGGACGCGGCCGGCGTCGTCAACGTCAACGCGGTCCTCGCCAAGCAGCCCGAGCCGCGCCTCATCACCACGAGCGCGGCCCGCGCGGGCATCCTCAACCTCTCCAAGTCCCTGGCCACGGAGCTCGCCCCGGAGGGCATCCGGGTCAACTCGGTCTGCCTGGGCCTGATCGACACCGGTCAGTGGACCCGCCGCCACGCTGCCGCGGAACCGGGTCTGTCGTACGAGGACTGGCAGGCGGAGCTCGCCGCGGACCGCGGCATCGCGCTCGGGCGCCTCGGCCGCGCGGAGGAGGTCGCGTACGCGATCGTCGCGCTGCTCTCGCCCCGCGCCTCGTACATCACAGGCACCAGCATCGACGTCTGCGGCGGCGTCGCCCGCGGCATCCTCTGAGGAGCACACCCCATGCCACCCACGCCATCCACGCCGCCCACGCGCTACGCCACCGGCGGTGATCTCCTCGTCGCCGTCCTGCGGGAGCTGGGCATCGACACGGTCTTCGGGATCGTCAGCGTGCACAATCTGCCGCTGGTCGAGGCGGTCGACCGGGAGCTGCGCTTCGTGCCGGTGCGCCACGAGGCGACCGCGGTGAACGCCGCCGACGCCTACGGCAGGGCGCGCGGCTCCCTGGGCTGCGCGCTCACCTCGACGGGCACGGGCGCCGGCAACGCGGCCGGTTCCCTGATCGAGGCGCTGAGCGCGGGCACCTCCGTGCTGCACGTCACGGGCCAGGTGGAAACCGAGTTCCTGGGCAGCGGCCGCGGCTTCATCCACGAGACCAAGGACCAACTGGGCATGCTCGGCGCGGTGTCCAAGTACGCCGCGACGGTGCACTCCACCGACATGGCGGGCCGGATCCTGCGCGAGGCGGCGCGTGCGGCGCTGTCGGACCCGGGCGGCCCGGCGAGCGTGGAGTGGCCGGTGGACCTGCAGTACGCGGCCCAGACGGACACGCCCGACACGGCGGCGCCCGCGCCGGTGCCTCCGCAGCCCGCCCGGAGCGAGCTGGCGGCGGCGGGCGCCCTGCTGGCAGCCGCCCGACGCCCCCTCATCTGGGCCGGCGGCGGAGCCACCCGGGCCCGTGCCGAGCTGGCCGAGCTGCTTCACGCCACCGGGGCGGGGCTCCTCACCTCCAACTCCGGGCGGGGTTCCGTGCCCGAGGATCATCCGCAGGTCGTCGGGAACTTCGCCACCACCCCGGGCGCCCGCGCCCTCCTCGCCCACGCGGATCTGCTCCTGACCATCGGCACGCACTTCCGGTCCAACGAGACCGCCGACTACGGGCTCGCGCTGCCCGGAGCGCACATCCAGGTCGACATCGACGCCGACGCCCTGGGCCGGGTGTACCCGGCGCCGCACGCCCTGCACGGGCACGCTCCCGACGTGCTCGCCGCCCTGCTGCCGCACGCCCGGCGGGCCGACGAGAGCTGGACGCGGCGGGTCGCCGACGTCCGCGACGACGTCCGCGCCACGCTGCACGACAACATCGGCCCCCAGGCGGCGATCTGCGACGCCATCCGTGCCGCGCTGCCCCGCGAGGCGGTCGTCGCCCGCGACGTGACCATCCCCTCCAGCAGCTGGGGCAACCGGCTCCTGGACATGTATGACCCCCGCGACAACGTCTTCCCGCGCGGCGGCGGCATCGGACAGGGGCTCGGCATGGGCATCGGCGCCGCGCTGGCACGGCCCGACGCCCCCACCGTCGTCCTCGCGGGGGACGGCGGCCTCGCCGTCCACCTGGGCGAGCTCCTCACGCTCGCCCAGGAGCGGCCCCGGCTGACCCTGATCGTCTTCAACGACGGCGGCTACGGCGTGCTGCGCAACATGCAGGACCGCCACAGCGAGCGCCGCTCCGGCGTGGACCTCACCACTCCCGACTTCGAACTCCTGGCCCAGGCCTGCGGGTTGCCCTACGCCAGGATCGCCGCCGAGGAGGACGCGCGGCCCGTGATCAGCCATGCCGTCGCCTCCGACGGGCCGACCCTCGTCGAGGTCGACCTGGCCCGCCTGGGACCGATGAAGAACCCGTTCACCCCACCCGTCAAGATCCCCGGCCAGTGAGGAGGACCGACCCCACATGAGCGAGAACGCGAGCGAACTCACCCTGCTGGTACGCCGTATGACCTGGGAGGCGGACGGAGTCCTCTCCGTCGAGCTCGCCCACCCGGACGGCAAGCCGCTGCCCGCCTGGGCCCCCGGCGCGCACCTCGACCTCCATACGGGCGGCCACGTACGCCAGTACAGCCTGTGCGGCGACCCGCGCGACGTGTCCTCGTACCGCATCGGCGTCCTCGACGAGGCGTCCTCGCGCGGCGGTTCACGGTACGTGCACACCAAGCTGCGGCCCGGCCAGCCGGTCACCGCCTCCGAGCCGCGCAACCACTTCGCGCTCGAGGACGCACCCGGCTACCTCTTCATCGCGGGCGGCATCGGCGTCACCCCGCTCCTCGCCATGGCCCGCGAGGCCGCACGGGCCGGAGCCGACTGGCGCATGGTGTACGGCGGACGCACTCGGGGATCGATGGCCTTCACCGAGGAACTCGCCGCACTGGACGGCGACTTGAGCGTCGTGCCGCAGGACGAGCACGGGCACATCGATCTCGCCGCGGCCCTCGAAGGGCTGCCCGACGACGCGCTCGTGTACTGCTGCGGCCCCGAGCCGCTGCTCGCGGCCGTGGAAGCCCTCTGCCCCGCGGACCGGCTGCGCCTGGAGCGGTTCTCCGCGCCCGTCGTGGAGCGGGCCGGGGACGACTCCGCGTTCGAAGTGGAGTGCCGCTCGTCCGGCCGCACCCTCACCGTGGGCCCCGACACGTCCATCCTGCGGGCCGCGGAGGCCGCCGGTCTGAGCGTCAGCAGCTCCTGCCAGGAAGGCATCTGCGGCAGCTGCGAGACCCGCGTGCTCGACGGCACGCCCGACCACCGCGACTTCCTGCTCAGCGAGGCCGAGCACGCCGCCAACACCTCGATGATGATCTGCGTCTCGCGCTGCGCGTCGGGCCGCCTCGTCCTCGATCTGTGATTCCCCGATCCGTGATTTCCGATCCGTGATTTCCCACCGGAGGCAACAGTGACCGCCACCTGGCCCTACCTGGACATCCACCAGTCCCGTACGCACGAGCCGACCCCCTACGAGTACAAGCTCGCGGCCACCCTCGAAGAGGTCTTCACCAAGGACGGCCATGAACTCGCCGATGTCGTACGCGGCTTGAACAGCCGTCAGGTCCACGCGCCCGACGGCGCCGCCTGGACCGAAGAGTCCTTCCGTGCCGAGATGAACCGACTGGGAGCGTGACCCCGATGACCACCCCTACCCTCCGCGCCGGCCTCACCGCTTCCGCCGACCACATCTACGCCACGGGTCTGCGCAACCAGTGGCACCCCGTCGTCCCCTCGGACTTCGTCGCCCCCGGCGCCATGCGCAAGGTCACCGCGCTCGGCGAGCAGTGGCTGCTCTTCCGCCGCTCGGACGGCGCCCTGTCGATGCTCGCCGACCGCTGCCCGCACCGCGGGGCGCCCCTCTCGCTGGGCAAACACCTGGGCGACCGGGTGGCCTGCTGGTACCACGGCGTGGAGGTGGAGACCGACGGCACCGTCTCCTCCGTACCGGGCCTGCCCGGCTGCAATCTGGAGGGCAAGAAACTCGTCACGTCGCTGCCCGTGCGGGAGATCGGCGGCGCGGTCCTCGCGTACTTCGGCGACGAGAAGCACCCCGAACCGGCCGAACTGACGCTGCCCGAGCCGCTCACCGACCCCGACGTCGACGCGATCCTCTGCTACGCGGAGTGGAACGGCCCCTGGCGGTTCGCGGTGGAGAACCTCCTCGACCCGATGCACGGCGCGTTCCTGCACCACGACTCGCACACGATGTACGACGGCGACACCACCGCCAAGTTCCGCATCCGGGAGACGGACCGCGGCTACTTCTTCGAGAAGACCGACCAGCGAGGCGTGAACTTCGACTGGGTCGAGCTGTGCCGCACCGGCGTGGACTGGGTGGACCTGACCATTCCGTACCCGCCGTCGGCAGGGCCCGGCGGCCCGTTCGGCATCGTCGGCATGGTCTGCCCGGTCGACGAGAACCGCACCGGCGTCTTCTTCTGGCGCTACCGCCGTGTCCAGGGCTGGCAGCGCGACACCTGGCGCTTCCTCTACAAGACGCTCATCGAGGAGCGCCACTGGCAAGTCCTCGAACAGGACCGCGTGATGCTGGAGGCGATGCCCGCCGACGCCGACCAGCGCGAGAACCTCTACCAGCACGACCTGGGCGTGGTCCGGCTGCGCCGGATGTACCGCGCGGAGGCTGAGGCTCAGGCCTCGGCTTCGTGAGGCTCGTCCGATTCGGTGATCGACCGCTCCAGCTTGGACATCAGGCGGGCCAGTTGGCGGCATTCGGCCGGGGTGAGCCCGCCGAGCATCCGGCGTTCGTTGTCGAGGTGCTCGGCGAACACCTCATCGATCTTGGCGAGGCCCGTATCGGTGAGCCGTGAGTAGACGACGCGGCGGTCCTCCGCGTCGCGCTCGCGCACGATCAGACCGTCCTTCTCCAGCCGGTCGATGCGCAGCGTCACCCCGGCCGACGAGACGAGACCGGAGTCGGCGAGCTGGCCCGCCGTGAGCCGGTAGGGCGCCCCGGCCCTGCGCAGCGCGGTCAGCACGTCGAAGCCGGCGACCGCGAGGCCGTGCCGCTCGATCGCCGTGGTGAGCCGGGTGTTGTAGCGCAGGAAGGTCCGGTGCAGCCGCGCGAGGACCTCCAGGGGCGCGGTGTCGAGTTCCGGCCGTTCTCGCGCCCAGTCCTCGATGATCGATGCGACCGCGTCCCGCTGGGCCCCCGCCGACTTCTTCCCGGCCATGTGCCGTAGCCTCCCTCTCGCCCGTCCCGCGGTCAGTTCGGTCAGTAGGGAAATCTTAGCCCTGAGAGAAGTACGCTCCCCACGGCGCTCCCCCGTGACCGCCGCGGGGGATATTCGGCGGACCCCCGTGCGCGACAGCCCCAGGACACGCCATAATCGTCCGATACATCGGATGTCTTCTGTCTTGTGAGGCGAGGTCCCCATGGCTGTCACCGACGAAGCCATCGAAAAGATCAAGGGCATGATCGTCTCCGGTGCGCTGCGCCCCGGCGACCGGCTGCCCAAAGAGAGTGAACTCGCCGCTGACCTGGGCCTTTCGCGGAACTCACTGCGCGAGGCGGTGCGCGCCCTCTCGCTGATCCGCATTCTCGACGTACGCCAGGGCGACGGTACGTACGTCACGAGCCTGGACCCGCAGCTGCTGCTCGAAGCCCTGAGTTTCGTCGTCGACTTCCACCGCGACGACACGGTCCTGGAGTTCCTCGCCGTACGCCGCATCCTGGAGCCGGCCGCCACGGCGATGGCGAGCGCCCACATCACCGAGGCCGAACTCGACGTGCTGACCTCACAGTTGGACGCCCTGGGGGCGGCGCCGTCGGTGGAGGAACTGGTCGCCTGCGACCTGGAGTTCCACCGCGGCATCGTGCAGTCGTCCGGCAACTCGGTGCTCTGCTCGCTCCTCGACGGCCTCTCCGGGCCCACCACCCGGGCCCGCATCTGGCGCGGCCTCACCCAGGAGGACGCCGTCAGCCGCACCCTGCACGAGCACCGCGCGATCCTCACCGCGCTGCGCGACCGCGACGCCGAGGCGGCGAGGTCGTGGGCGACGGTGCACATCGCGAGCGTGGAGCAGTGGCTGCGCTCGACGCTGTGAAGCAGGGCCGCCGAGGGAGTGCGCGGGCCTCTCACGGGGCAGTGATCCGGTCATCGGAGCCCGCGCGAGGGGGCTGCGGAGGGCCCCGCCGGACGCCGTAAGGTTGGGGCGTACGTAAAGGACATCGGAAGGAGGCCTGGGTGATCGAGCTCGAGGGAGTTCCCGAGCTGGTCGACCCGGTCATGGTGGCCGCGTTCGAGGGCTGGAACGACGCCGGCGACGCCGCCTCCACCGCGGTCGCGCATCTGGACAAGGAGTGGAAGGGCGAGGTCTTCGCGGCGCTGGACGCCGAGGACTACTACGACTTCCAGGTCAACCGCCCCACGGTCTTCCTGGAAGGCGGCGTCCGCAAGATCACCTGGCCGACGACCCGGCTCTCGGTGGTCCGCGTGGGCGGCGACAAGCCCCGTGACCTCGTGCTGGTCCGCGGGATCGAGCCGTCGATGCGCTGGCGCTCGTTCTGCAACGAGATCCTGGGCTTCGCCCACGAACTGGGCGTGGAGCTCGTGGTGATCCTGGGCGCGCTGCTCGGCGACACCCCGCACACCCGCCCCGTGCCGGTCAGCGGCGTCACGTCCGACGCGGACCTGGCCCGCACCATGGACCTGGAGGAGACGAAGTACGAAGGCCCGACGGGCATCGTCGGCATCCTCCAGGAGGCGTGCACGCACGCGGGCGTCCCGGCGGTCAGCCTCTGGGCGGCCGTCCCGCACTACGTCTCGCAGCCGCCGAACCCGAAGGCCACGCTCGCGCTCCTGAACCGTCTCGAAGACCTCATCGGCCTGCGGATCCCCCTCGGCGACCTCGCCGAGGACGCGCGGGCCTGGCAGGTGGGCGTGGACCAGCTCGCGGCCGAGGACAGCGAGGTCGCCGAATACGTCCAGTCGCTCGAGGAGGCCCGGGACACGGCCGAGCTGCCCGAGGCGACCGGTGAGGCGATCGCCAGGGAGTTCGAGCGCTATCTGCGGCGGCGCGACGGCGGCGGTCCGCCGCAGCCCGGCGGCCATGCCACGGAGGGCGGGGACGCGGCCTCGTACCTGCGCGACGGCCCCGGCGAGCGCACCCGGCCGCCGAAGCCGCAGCCGCGTGCGGAGGCCCCGGACGCGGAGACGGACGACGAGAGCAGCGGCGAAACCGGACCGGCTGATTCCTCCGAGGAATGACCGGAACGACCGTTTCGTAGACGCGTACGAAGCTGAGCATGGGGCGGCATCCGCAAGGGTGCCGCCCCGCTTCATTGCCCGCGAGCCATTGCCCGCGAGCGCCGTGAGCATGGCCGGATCGAGGCGTGGCATCGACTTCCGGACGAAGTGCCCGGGATTCCCCGAACGCCTTGATTTCAAACGGAGTTGGGGCAAAGGGGGTGGACTACCGCGTGCGGCGGGAGCAGGGTGCGGGAAGGCCCAATGCCCGAAGGGGGCGGTGAAGCGATGACCGACCAGGTAGAGCCGGCAGGCGGCCCGGGAGCCAGTGGCCCCGGACCCGACGGGGCGGGATTCACCTACCGCGCGTCCGAGCAGGAGCTGATCGTCGTCGCACGGCCCGAGGCCCGGCTGCGCGCCCGGGCCGAGGGCGTCCGCTCGGCGGCGGGCTCCGACGTGTCGGCCCTGAACATGTTCCTCGGCGATGAACAGCTCGCCCTGGAGCCGTTGTTCGGCAACGAGGAGCGCCTTCACTCCACGGACCGGCGGCACGTCGGAACGGATGGCGGTGACGGCAACGGCAACGACGTACCGGATCTGGCACTCTTCTACCGCGTGCGCGGCGGCGAGGGCAGGGCGCAGGAGCTGCGCTCGCGGATAGCGGCGCTGCCGGGGATCGACACGGCGTACGTCAAGCCGGGCGCGGTCCCTGCGTCGCTCGGCTCGACGGACCGCCCCGGGGCGCCCGACCTGGGCGAATCCGGGCGCCGCAAGGAGGGCGCACCCGTCACCCCCGACTTCACCGGCCGCCAGGGCTATCTGCGCCCCGCGCCCGAAGGCGTCGACGCCCAGTGGGCGTGGCAGCGGCTCGGCGGCTCGGGCGAGGGCGTCACGGTGATCGACATCGAGGGCGCCTGGCAGCTGGGCCACGAGGACCTGACGGGCAAGCTCGCGGGCGTGGTCATCGGCACGCCGATTCAGGACGTGGCCTGGCGCAACCACGGCACCGCGGTGATCGGCGTGATCGGCGGCGACCGCAACTACGTGGGCATCTCCGGCATCGTGCCCGAGGCCATGACCGCCGCCGCCTCCTTCCAGCCCCTGGGCACCGCGGCCACGATCCACGCGGCGGCGCAGCGGCTCGGCCCCGGTGACATCATCCTGATCGAACTGCACCGCCCAGGCCCGCGGTTCGACTTCGCGCCGCGCGACGACCAGCGGGGCTACATCGCCCTGGAGTGGTGGCCCGACGACTACGCGGCGATCCGGTACGCCGGCGCGAAGGGCGTCATCGTCGTCGGCGCCGCGGGCAACGGGGCGGAGTCCCTGGACGACGCCGTGTACGAGCGCAGGCCCGACGAGTTCCCCCCGTCGTGGCGCAACCCCTTCAACCCTTCCAACCGGCCGTCCGGCGCCGTCCTGGTCGGCGCGGGCGCACCGCCGCCCGGCACCCACGGCCGCGACCACGGCCCGGACCGCTCGCGCCTGGCCTTCTCCAACTACGGCGCCCGCCTCGACGCGCAGGGCTGGGGCCGCGAGACCACCACGACCGGCGGCTCCTGGAACCAGCCGGGCGATCTGCAGGGCGGCCCCGACGAGATCGCCTGGTACACGGACACGTTCTCCGGCACCTCGTCCGCGTCGCCGGTCGTCGTCGGCGCCCTGGCCTGCCTCCAGGGCATGCTGAAGGCGGCGGGGCAGCAGCTGATGACGCCCGCCCGCGCACGGACGGTGCTGCGCTCCACGGGCTCGCCGCAGCAGGACGCGCCGGGCCGCCCGGCCTCGCAGCGCATCGGCAACCGCCCCGACATCAAGTCGGCGGTCACCAACCTGCTGCCGTCGGCGGTCGGCTCGGGCCGGGCCGAGCGCTACTGGGACGAGCTGCTCCCCTATCCCCCCGAACTCCCGCCGCGCCTGCGGCTGTTCGTCGCCGGGGAGTGGCGCAACCTGAACGACCCGTCCCCCGACATCCGCCAGGCGGTGCGCGAGGCGTTCGCGGGCGGGCACCCCGACGTACGCGTCTGGTTCTCGGACGACGAGGTCGTCGGCCTGGTCGTCGCGGGCTGAAGCAGCACGTACGTCAAGGAGAGACCGAGGAACGACCGAGGGAAGACCGAGGGAAGGTGGCACCACATGAGCACCACCCCGCACATGCATCCCATGCAGCAGCAAGGCCGCCAACAGAGCCCGAGCACCTCGCCGCCGCAACAGCCGCAGCAGCCGCAACAAGCACAACAGCCGCAACAAGCGCAGCAACCGCCGCACCTCCAGCAGCAGCTCCAGCAGCTCGGCCAGCAGCAGCCCTACCAGCAGCTGATCCAGCAGCTCGGCCAGGAGAGCGTCCCGCAGGCGCAAGCCCCGGAGATCTCCACCCAGGCGGTCTCGTCGGGCATCGCCACGTCGTTCTGGGACGTCGTCCAGCCTCTGCCGGGCCAGTCCTCCGTCCTCTACCTGATGATCGACAGCGCCTGGAAGGCGTTCATCAACCCGACCCAGCAGACCCGCAACGCGGTCCAGGAGGCCTTCGCCCACGGCCAGCAGGTGATCGGCTACTTCGACAGCACCAACCCGTCCTACCTCGTGGCCATCGTGATCACGACGAAGTGACGTACGGCTGGTGACCGACGGCGGCGCCGGGGGCAGGACGGAGCCCGCGTTCCAGGGTCGACTACCCAACTCACGCTGCCGACGAAGGAAATCGG
>NZ_JBHUZJ010000126.1:0-17181 GCF_042667685.1 Streptomyces sp. NPDC057302
GTTCACCACCACGGTGAACAGGGCACCCGCTTCTGTCGTCTCCGGGGTGGTCGCGTCACACGGCGACGGCCACCTCGTCGGCGCCGTCGAGGGCCTCGAAGTGGCTCGGACGGCCGTCCCGGTGGACCTCACGGCCGATCAGCTCCGCCGCGGTGCGGTGCATCAGCTCCCAGCCGCCGTCGGCACGCCGCAGCGGTACCGAGTGCCACGGCGTGGTCCACGCGTCGGCGGCCCCGAGAAGCCGGATGCCGAACTTGGCCTCGCCGCGGTTCTGCGGGTGGATGGAGAGACGCACCGTACGGGGGTGGTGCTCGGCGATCAGCTCGCCCCAGGCGCGGCTGCGCCGGATGACCTCGTAGGCGCGCCGCCGGGCATCGCGCTGCAGAGCGGAACGCGTCCCCTCCCAGTTCGCGGTGTCCTCGACCATGAAGCGGGTGATGCCGCGATACATCCGCAGCGTCGATTCGTCGACGTGGACCTCGGCCCGCAGATCCTCGATCGTCGGCGCGTAGCGGTCGGTGGTGGCCATGCGCTTCTCGTCGTACGACAGCGTCGTGCCGTAGACGTCGCGCAGGTCGAAGGTGGCCAGGTGCTCGCCCATCCCCTCGTCGCGGATCATGTCGCGCAGCGCGTCTCCGTAGGCGTCGATGTGCTCGTCGGGTACGCCGATGACGTCGCCGAAGATGTGCCCGTCGGAGCAGATCAGGACGCCGGCGCCCGGTGCGTACACCTTGCCGATCCGCGCGCACAGCGAGTCCAGGAAGCGCAGGGCGAGCAACTCTCCCTGGTCCGGCAGGTGGTTGAAGACCTTCGCGGAGTTGGGTGACTTGCACGGGAATCCCGGCAGGGTGAACAGGACGGGTTCACCCCGGCCGACGAACCCCGATATCTGCAGCAGCTGTTCGGGGAACGCGTCGGTGGTGTCGAGTTCGGCGTCGGACTCGACGGTGCGCCGGTGCGGAAGGAGCAGGGACAGGATTTCGTGGGTGATCTGGCGGGTCTCGGAGGATTCGGACTCAAGGACGGAGGAGGGCGATGAGGGTGAAGCAGACATGGTGTGCTCGCTTTCTTGGGCTCGCGTGCTCGACGACCTGAACGGCCGGGTGAACGGGAGATCCGTTCAATGCGCCACCGGGCAGCCGGTGACGGGCGGGTCCTGGGGCCCGTAGGCGACCGGGAGTTCGTTGACGCCGCGCGCCAGCACCGCGGAGATCCAGACCAGCGAGTCGTCGTCGACGGCGAACCGCAGCTGCGGAAGGCGGGTCAGCAACGCCCCGATGGCGATCTGGAGTTCGATACGGGCCAGTGAGGCGCCGGGGCAGAAGTGGATGCCGTGGCCGAAGGCCAGATGGGGGTTGGGGCTGCGGTCGAGGTCGAGGGTGTCGGCGTCGGGGAAGCGCTCCGGGTCGCGGTTGGCGGCGCTCAGCGAGACGATCACCGAGTCGCCCGCCGGGATGCCGGTGCCGTACAGATCCGAGTCCTCGGCGAAGAACCGCCAGGTGGTGAGCTCGAACGCGCTGTCGTAGCGCAGGAGCTCCTCCACCGCACGCGCCGGGAGCCCCGGGTCGTCCTGCGTCGACGGGTCGAACGCGTCGCGCAGCCGCCGGAGTTGCGCGGGATGGCGCAGCAGGGCGATGAGCGAGGTGGTGATCTGGTTGGTGACCGGTTCCTGTCCCGCGACCAGGAGCTGGAAGACGATCGAGTCGGTCTCCTCCTTGCTGATCGTGCCTTCCTCGCGTGCGGTGACCAGCGCGGTGAGCAGGTCGTCGCCGGGGTTGCGGAGCTTCTCCCGCGTCACCTCCGCGATGTAGGCCTGCAGACCGTGCAGCCGGCCCTCGTAGGCGGGGCGCCCGGGGTCGGTCGGCCCGACGGGCTGTACGACCTTTCCCCAGTCGCGGTCGAAGCGCCCTGCCAGCTCGGCCGGCAGGCCGATGACCTCGGCGAGCACCCGGAAGGGGAAGTGGGCGGCGAACGCGTCGACCACATCGACGACACCGCTCACCGGCGCGTCGGCGCCGGGGCGGCCGATCGCCGCGTCGAGCAGTTCCTGCGCGATCTCCTCGATCCGGCCGCGTATCCGCTCCATGGCACGCGGGGCGAAGGCCTCGGTGACGAGCCGCCGCATCACGGTGTGCTTCGGCGGGTCCTGGTGCAGCAGGTGTGCCTGGAGCTGCGAGTGCTGCGGCTCGGGCATGATCGCCGCACGCGAGCGCCAGGCGTCGTTGCCGAGGTCGTGGTTCTTGCCCAGACGATCGTCGTTGAGCGCCTGGTGGGCCGCCGCGTAGCCGGTGACCAGCCATGCGTTGACGCCGCTGGGGAAGTGCACCCGGTGTACCGGACCCTCGCCGCGCAGTTTCTCGTAGAGGGGATAGGGATCGGTCTTGTACTCGGGGCCGTACAGGGGCAATGGCTCGGGAAGAGACATGGGTGTGGTGGTTCCTTCCGGTGTGGTGATGTGCCGCTGGTGTGCGGCGGGCGGCCCGGTGCCGTGAACTTCGGGCACGAGGGCAGGGCGATGCGGCCGCGGGCGGACCGGTGTCCGGGCGCGGTCGTGACTGTGGGTGCGTGGGGGCGTGTGTGTGGGGGAGGGGTGGCCGCGGCGGCTTAAACGCCGGCGTGCCGCCTGATGTCGTCCAGGAGCTCGGCCTGGCGGAGGGCGCCGGTGTCCGGGGTGATCCCCGACCGCACCGCCGTCACCCAGGCGCGCAACGTGCCGGCCACCTGGTCCTCCGCGTCGAGCCGCACCTCCTGGGTGCCGGAGGCGTGCCGCAGGCGCACCACGGGCCGATGGTCGGCGGGCGGGGTGAACGCCTGGTCGAGGACGAGTCGGCCCTCGCTGCCCCAGAGTTCGTACGTCGACGCGTACGCCTGCTCCAAGCCGAACGACAGCTGGGCGAAGACCCCGGTCGACGAGCGCAGCAGTGCCGCGCCCGAGGTGTCGACCTCGTGTCCGGCGGCCCGCGTGAGGGCCGCGCCGCAGACGGTGAGCCCGTCACCCAGCAGATGCAGCGCGGCACGCACCGGGTACACGCCCACGTCCCACAGCGCCCCGCCCCCCAGGTCGGCCCGGTAGCGGATGTCGTCGGCGGGACGCGGCGGCACCGTGAACACCGCGCGTAGAAACCGAGGTTCACCGATGGCCCGTTCGGTGTGCACGAGGCCGCGTACCGCCGCGTGCTGACCGTGGTGGAGGAACATCACGTTCTCCATGAGCACCAGCCGACGGCCTCGTGCCTCCGCGAGCAGCCGCGCGGTCCGGCTCGCGCTCGTGGTCAGCGGCTTCTCCGCGAGGACGTGTTTGCCCGCGCGCAGCGCCGCGGCGATCCACTCCCCGTGCAGCGCGGCGGGCAGCGGGATGTACACGGCGTCGATGTCGTCGCGCGCCAGGAGCGTCGCGTACCCGTGCACGGGCCGGCAGCCGTACGTCGCCGCCAACTCCCGTGCCCGGCCCGCATTCCTGCTGGCGACGGCAGTCAACTCGGTCTCGGGCGAGGCCGCCAGAGCGGGCATCAGGCGCCGCCGGGCGACGGACGCGCAGCCAAGGACACCGACCCGTAGCGGAGCCGCCCCGGAGGGGGCGGCGGTCATGCGGCGGGCGCGATCGTGCGGAGGCAGGCGAGCAGTGTGCGGGCCTGCACGTTGAGATAGTGACCGTGCCGCACGAGCGACGCCAGCTGACCCGGCGTCACCCAGTGGAACCCGGCGGGAGGATGCGTCGGCGCCTGGGTCTCGTCGGCGAGCACGACGCGGTAGCGGCTCTCGGCGTTGAGGAACCGCCCGCCTTCCTCGGAGTGCACCGCCTCGTACAGCACGTCGGACGCGGTGGCGGTGACGACGGTGCCCAGGAACGCCGGGCGCTCCTCCTCGGGCAGGTGGGCCACGTTGCCGGGGATGCACTGCACCGTCGGCCCCAGCTCGACGTTGTCGAGGAAACCGCCCTCGACGCGGGCTCGCACCAGGACGTGCAGCACGTCGTCGAACCGGCGGGCCACGAACGCGATCTCCCCGGTGTCCACGGGCTCGAAAAGCGGCTGCGTCCAGCGCGCCACCTCCCGGTTGCCGGCCTCCACCGAGAGCGCGACCACCCGGAAGTACCGCTGCTCGGCATGGGATATCGCCCACTCCGAGCGCTCCCAGCCGGGTACGTCGCGCAGCGCGCCGCGCTCCGCGGTGACGACGTGGCGGCTGCGCTCCGAGCAGAACCAGGACATCACATCGGCGTCCGGGCGCAGCGCGGTGTTCTCGCCTTTCGCACAGCCCGGCATGCAGGCCAGCACGGTGCGCGAGTCCATGTTGACGACGTTGTCCCACCGCAGCAGTTCGTTGATCTGGCCCAGGGTGAGCCAGCAGAAGTCCTCGTGGTCGGGGACATCGCCGACGGCCTCGACGATCACGTTGCGGTTGCTCTTGCGGTAGAACCACGAGCCGTGCTCCGACTGCAGCACGTCGGTCAGCACCCGGCCCCGGTGCGGCTCGGTGAAGAACTCCAGGTACTTCACGTCCGAACCCTGGTGCACCTTGGTGTAGTTGCTGCGGGTGGCCTGCACGGTGGGGGAGAGCTGGAGCAGGTTCGGGTTGCCCGGCTCCATCTTGGCCTGCATGAGGAAGTGCAGAACCCCGTCGAACTCCTTGGCCAGGATGCCGAGGATCCCGACCTCGGGCTGCCGGATGATGGGCTGGTGCCATTCCTCGGTGCCCGCGTCGCCGGTCACCGTCACGTGCAGTCCCTCCACGCTGAAGAAGCGGGCGCTGCGGTGCACGAGGTTGCCGGTGCCGTCCTGGAACGTCCAGGCGTCGAGCGCGGAGAAGGGGATGCGCTCGGTCCGGAAGGCGTGCGCGGCGCGCCGCCCGCCGAGCCAGTGCGCGAACTCGCCGGTGGGGAGCATCGTTCCCGGTGACGCCGTCGACAGCGCGAGGCGGCCGGCGAGGGTGTGGTCGGTTCGCCGGACCAGACGAGGGCCGGAAACCTGTAGGGATTGCATGGGGAGGACTCCTGACGTCCCTGGCGGGTGGAGCGCGGCACGGAGCCGACGCCGGTCGCGTGGTCGCGGGTCAGCGGTGCGCCGCGGTGAACTCCCGTATCGACCGGACGACGTAGGCGAGCATCTCCTCGGTCAGAGCGGGATAGACCCCGATCCAGAACGTCTGCTCGGTGATGATGTCGCTGTTGGTGAGGTCCCCCGATACGCGGTGCGGAGCGCCGATGTAGGCGGGGTGGCGGGTGAGGTTGCCCGCGAAGAGACGCCTCGTCCCGATCTTGCGGCTCTCCAGGAAGTCGACGAGCGCGGCACGGCTGTACGGGGCGTCGGGCTCGACGGTGAGGGCGAAGCCGAACCAGCTCGGGTCGGATCCCTCGGTGGCCCGCGGCAGCACCAGATGGGGCACGCCGTCGAGGCCCTCGCGCAGCTGGCGCCAGTTGCGGCGCCGCGCGGCGCAGAACTCGTCGAGTCTGCCGAGCTGACTGAGGCCGAGGGCCGCCTGGAGGTCGGTGCCCTTCAGGTTGTAACCGACGTGCGAGAAAATGTACTTGTGGTCGTAACCGGCCGGCAGCGTCCCCATCTGGTAGTCGAACCGCTTGAGGCAGCGGTTGGTCTCCCCGGGCTCGCACCAGCAGTCACGGCCCCAGTCGCGCAGCGACTCGACGAGCCGCGCCAGGACGAGGTTCGACGTCAGTACGCAGCCGCCCTCGCCGGTCGTCAGGTGGTGGGCCGGGTAGAAGCTGACGGTGGACAGATCGCCGAAGGTTCCGGTGAGCTGCCCGTGGTGGCGTGAGCCGACCGCGTCGCAGTTGTCCTCGATCAGGAACAGGTCCCGCTCATCGGCGAGTTGAGCGAGCTCGGCGGCCTCGAAGGGGTTGCCGAGCGCGTGCGCGATGAGGATGGCGCGGGTCCTGGGGCCGATGGCCCGGCGCACCCGCTCCGCGGTCGTGTTGTACGTGCCGAGGTCCACGTCGACGAAGACGGGGACCAGGCCGTTCTGCAGGATCGGGTTCACGGTCGTCGGAAAGCCCGCGGCGACGGTGATCACCTCGTCGCCGGGCCGCAGCCGGCTCTCCTCGAGCTGCGGTGACATCAGGGCGGCCACCGAGAGCAGGTTCGCGGACGAGCCGGAGTTGACCAGGTGCGCCTTGCGCCGTCCCATCCAGCGGGCGAACGACGACTCGAACTTGCGGGAGCTGCGCCCTGCCGCGATCCGCAGGTCGAGCGCCGCCTCCACCAGCGCTTCCCGGTCCTCGGCGGCCAGCACGGCACCGGACGGCCAGATCTCGGTGACCCCGGGAACGAAGGGCTTCAGGTCCTGGGCCTCCTGGTGGTACTTGCGCACCGACTCCAGGATGAGGTCCTTGTGCTGCGCGTGCTGCCCCATGGGAGCGCCCTCTCGTAGCGTGCGGGACATGTCAGCGGCCTTCCGCGTCGCCGTACTTGGACGCCTTCCACCAAGCAGGGTTCTCCCGGTACCAGGCGACGGTGGCGGCCATGCCCTCCTCGAAGCCGATGCGCGGGGCGTACCCGAGTTCCTCGCGGATCTTGGTGTCGTCCAGCGCGTAGCGGGCGTCGTGCCCCTTGCGGTCCGTGACGTGCCGGACGGCGGAGCGGTCGGCGTCGCACAGGTCGAGCAGGAGGTCGGTCACGGCGAGGTTGGTGCGTTCGTCGCCGCCCCCCACGTTGTAGATCTCGCCCGCCCTGCCGCCCTGAAGCACCAGGTGGACGGCCCGGCAGTGGTCGTCGACGTGCAGCCACTCCCGCACGTTCAGGCCGTTCCCGTACACCGGCAGGGACAGGCCCTCCAGGAGGTTGGTGATGAAGAGGGGGACGAGCTTCTCCGGATGCTGGTGGGGGCCGAAGTTGTTGGAGCACCGGGTGATCGACAGGTCGAGGCCGTGGGTGTGCCAGTACGCGCGGGCGATCAGGTCCGACGCCGCCTTCGACGCCGCGTACGGGGAGTTGGGCTGCAAGGGCCTTTCCTCGGTCCAGGAGCCCTCGGCGATGGAGCCGTACACCTCGTCCGTCGACACGTGCACGACCCGCTCGACGTCGGTGGCGAGGCAGGCCTCGAGGAGGGTCTGGGTGCCGCCCACGTTGGTGCGGACGAAGGGGGCGCCGGACTCCACGGACCGGTCGACGTGCGACTCGGCGGCGAAGTGCACCACCGCGTCGTGCCCGGGGAGCACGTCCATCAGGGTGTCCCGGTCGCAGATGTCGCCGTGGACGAAGTCGAGGCGCGGGTCGTGCGGGGGGAGGTTCTCGCGGTTTCCCGCGTACGAGAGGGAGTCCAGGGCGGTCACCCGGGCGCCCTCCCAGCCGGCGTAGCCGTCGTTCAGGAGCGTACGGACGAAGTGCGAGCCGATGAATCCGGCCGCGCCGGTCACCAGGATCCTCATGCAGTCCTGCCTTCTTGAGTGGGGTCGCGAGGTTCGGCGCGGACGTCAGAGGGCCACCTCGACCCCCGAGTGGTCGCCGATGACGATCCGGTGGCGCGGGCTCTTGTGCGCGGCGGTCACCGACGCCGCACGCCCGATCAGCGAACCCTCGATGCCGTGCACACCGGTGAGGTGCGAACCGTCCAGGACGATGGAGTCGCGAAGACCGGTGTCGCGCAGTACGCAGCCGCCGCCCACCGAGGTACAGGGTCCGACGCTGCTGTCCTCGACCAGGGTTCCCGCGCCGATGACGGCGGGTCCCTCGATGCGCGAGCGCACCACACGGGCCCCGCTCTCCAGGACGACGGCGCCGATCAGTTCGCTGTCGGCCACCTGTGCGTCGCCGGTGTCGGGCCGCAGTCCTTCGAGCACCTTGCGGTGGCACTCCAGGACTTCCTCGACGTCACCGGTGTCCTTCCAGTACCCGTCGTACTCGATCGCCAGGACGGGGGTGCCGCGTCCGACGAGCTCCTGCACGGCGTCGGTGATCTCCAGCTCGCCGCGCGGGCTCGGCCCGATGGCGGCTATCGCGTCGTGGATGACGGAGGTGAAGAAGTAGACGCCGATGAGCGCGAGGTCGCTGCACGGCTCCTGCGGCTTCTCGACCAGTGTCAGGACCCTTCCGTCCACGTCGAGTTGGGCCACCCCGAAGGCGCGGGGGTCGGGCACCTTGTGGACCAGGATCTGCGCCGCGGGGCGGCGGGCGCGGAACCTGGCGGCGGCGTCGGCGATCCCGGAGGGGAGCATGTTGTCCCCGAGGTACATCACGAAGTCGTCGTCGCCGAGGAAGTCGCGTGCCGTGGTGACGGCGTGCGCGAGACCGCGCGGCGCGTCCTGGCGCAGATAGGTGATGCGGACGCCGAACCGGGAGCCGTCACCGATGGCCGTGGCGATCTGGTCGCCGCGGTCGCCGGTCACGATGCCGATCTCGGTCACGCCCAGGTCGCGGATGTTCTCCAGGACATAGGCGAGCACGGGCTTGTTGGCGATGGGGATGAGCTGCTTGGGCATGGAGTGGCTGAACGGCCTGAGGCGAGTCCCGGACCCGCCGGAAAGGACCAATGCCTTCATGAGAGATTCTCCCGGCTTTGGGTGATCTTGCGTAGGGCGGTGGCCACCTGTGCCGAGGGCATGCCGCATCGGCCTCGGTGCGGAGGTGGACGGAAAGCGCTGCGGAGAGTGTCGGCCGGGGGCGGGGCGGCGAAGGAGGCGCGTGCCCGTCCCGGGATGCTCATGCGGGATGGAGGCGAGGAATCTCGTCCACCGCTGGGCGCAGATCACCGACGATGATCGAGTATTCTTGGCGGCCCGCCGCCCGTCAAGGATGTTCAAACACATCCGGATCGGCCGCAACAGCCGTAGAACACCGGCCAGTTGAGCGTTCGACCTGCAATATGCGGGCCGGGCTCATCCCGTAGGGTGATCAACCATGATGGCCTCACGGGGGAGTGCCGTCCGGTTCGGTGTCCTGGGGACGCTCGAGGTGTGGGACGGGGAAGACAAGCTGCGGCTCGGCGGTCAGCGATCACACGGTGTGCTGGCCGCACTGCTGCTCGACGCCAATCGGATCGTTCCGATGTCCAGACTGGTGGACGCCGTGTGGGAGTGGGCTCCGCCCGCGACGGCCGAGCACCAGATCCGCAAGGTGGTGGCCGACCTGCGCGCCCGCATTCCGGGCGGGCAGCACCACCTGGTCACCGACGGGCCGGGGTACCGCATCGTCGTCGAAGACGATCAGCTCGACCTCACCCGCCTCGACAAGTACCTGGCACTGGCACGCCGCTGCCACGCCGTCGACGACATCGACGGCGAAGCCGCCGTGCTCGAGGCGGCCCTGAGCCTGCACCGGGGGCGAGTGCTCCCGGACTGCCGCACCTCGCTTCTCGAGGCGGCGGCGGCCGCGGTCGAGGAGCGGCTCCTGGGCGCCCGGGAGCGGCTGCTGGAGCTGCGCCTCGAACAGGGCCGCGCGCACGACGCGGTGGGCGAGCTGCGGAACCTGGTCGCCGAGCATCCGCTGCGGGAGTCGCTGAGCGCCCTGCTCATGGTGGCGCTGTACCGGGTGGGCCGGCAGGCCGACGCGCTGCGCGTCTACCGCGACCTGCGCACGCTCCTCGCCGAACAGCTCGGCATCGAGCCGGGCCCCGAGGCCGACCTGCGCCATCAGCAGATCCTGCGCAACGAACCGGACCTCTACGACCCGGCTCCCCAGACGCAGACCCCGCGGCGTTCGGTCTCCGAGGCGCCGCCCAAGGAGCAGCCGCGGTCCCTGCCGCACGACCTGTCCGACTTCACCGGCCGCCAGGCGGAGATGAGATGGCTGCTCTCCAACGTCCCGGACGGCGTCGACGAACCCACCAAGGTCATCACCATCGACGGGATGGGCGGCAGCGGCAAGAGCACCCTCGCCGTGCACGCCGGGCACCGCCTGGCGGGCCGGTTCCCGGACGGCCAGCTCTTCCTCGACCTGCACGGCTTCACCCCCGGCTTCGAACCCGTGGGACCGCGTACCGCCCTGGCCACCCTGCTCCGGGCGATCGGGGTGCCGGGGGAGCGGATCCCCGACGACCTCGCGGACCGGGAGGGTCTGTGGCGGGGCATGACCGCGGGACGGCGGCTGCTGCTCCTGTTCGACAACGCGGCGACCTCGCAACAGGTGCGCCCGCTGATGCCCGGCGGCCCCGGTTGCCTGGTCCTCGTCACCAGCCGGGCCCGCCTGGCCGGGCTCGACGGGGCGGTGCCGCTGCCGTTGCCGCTGCCGACACCGGCCGACGGGCTCGCGCTCCTGAGGGGGGTGCTCGGCCGCGAGCGGGTCCTTGCCGAACCGGAGCCCGCCGCGGAACTGGTCGCCCTGTGCGGGCAGCTTCCGCTGGCCCTGCGGATCGCCGCGTCCCGGCTGCGCAACCGCCCCCAGTGGACCATCGCCTCCATGGTCGGCAGGCTGCAGGGCGAAGTGCCCCGACTGGGCGAGCTGGTGGCCGAGCAGCGCAGCGTCCGCGTGGTCCTCGAGCTGTCGCGGGCCTCGATGCCCGCCCGCCACCAGCAGCTCTTCGGGCTCCTCGGAGTGCACCCGGGCACGGACTTCGACGGGCACACGGTGGCCGCGCTCGCCAGACTGCCCCTGGAATCCGCCGAGTTGCTGCTCGAGGACCTGCTGGATGCCCGGCTGCTCATCCAGCGCACCCCGGGCCGCTACGTCTTCCACGACCTCGTGCGCTCGCTGGCCCGGGACGCCGCGGAGGCGGACTCGGCGACGGCCCGTCGCGCACGGCACCGGCTGCTCGACTACTACCTGTGCGCCGCCGACGAGGCCGCCTCGGTGATCCAGCCGGACCGCGAGCGCCTTGCCGTCCCGCTTGCCCACCGCCCCGACGTGCTGCCGCCGCTGCCGGACCGGGAGGCAGCGCTGGCTTGGTTCCAGACGGAACGGGCCAACCTCCTGGCGGCGCTCGTCCACGCCGAGGAGGCCGGGTTCGACCAGCACGTGGCCAGGCTGCCCCAGGCACTCACCCCCTATCTGCGGGTACGCGGACACACCGAGGACGAACTGGGCGTGCTGCACAAGGCGGTGGCCGCCGCCCGCCGCATGGGTGACGCGGAGCTCGAGGGGCAGGCCCTGACGAACTTGGCCACCCCGTACTGGTACTTGGGGCGCGTCAAGGAAGGTCTTGCGTGCGCGCAGGAGGCGCTGGCCATCGCCGAGCGTCTGGGGGACAGCCTGGGCATCGCGTTCTGCCTCAGCAGGATCAGCATGTTCTACAACACGATGGGTCAGTACGAGAACGCCATCCTGTTCCTGCACCGGTCCCTGGTGATCTTCAGCCGGGCGGGCGCGCGGCGGGAGGAAGGGGCGGCCCTGGCCTCACTCGGTGAGGCCCAGTTCGCCCTCGGCCGGCACGCGGAGGCGCTGCAGACCAACCGGATGATGATCCTCAACAGCAGGCGGATCGGCGATCCGTACGGCGAGATCGTCGGCCTGGCCGGCGAGGCGGCCTCGCATGCGGAGGGCGGCGGGTACGAGATCGCCCTCGACCGCCTCGCCGAGGCGTCCGTCCTTGCCCGGCGCCATGCGACGCCGTACGGCCAGGCATCGGTCCTGGCCCGGTACGCGGACGTCTACCGCCGTCAGCGCAGGCACGCGGAGGCGCTGATGGCCGGGCATGCCGCACTTGAACTCCTGCGCAGTCTCAGCCGCCCGGCCGTCACGGCCTTCGTGCACAACGTCATCGGCGCGGTGCACCGCGACCGCGGCGAGTACACCCTGGGGCAGGTGCACCACCAGCAGGCCCGGCAGATCGCCCAACGGATCGGTATGCGCCGAGAGTTGCTGATCGCTCTGGAAGGCGCAGCCGACGCCCGGGAGGCCTCCGGTGGCCCCGATCCCGAGGCGGACGGGGCCGATGGCGGGCCGGGCGGAGTGCCGGGTGCCGACAATTGCTCGAGCCGCGCAAGCTGAATCGGCTCTCCCCGTTTCTCCGTTCAACCGCGTATGCGCCGCAGTCGAACGCACGGCTCGTCGGAGATATCGCTCTCCATGGTCGAACGCACCGGCGGAAGAACGTGTCGGGTTAGGGTCGAGACGTCGGTGGAAATGAGGCCGGAGCGGCGGACGACGACCCTGGCCGGGTTCCATCGGCATTTCACGGCCGGGCAGGTCGGAGTTCTTCAGACGTCCACACGTCCGCTTCGGTGATTTCTTCCGGACACTCCTTTATCGGTCCGATCAGGCCCCGGATCAAAAAGCTCCGCCCGAGAATCCGGCGGACATCGGACAGAAGCTTGGTGACCCACGTTGTCTTCTTTGACGAATTCACGCATGCCCGCTCGCAGGGCGGTGGTGGTCGGCGCGGGACCGGTCGGTTGTCTTGCCGCTCAGGTTCTCGCGGCGCGCGGCTACACGGTCGAGGTGTACGAGAAGCGTCCGCACTACATGGAGAGCGGGCTGCGCTACGACGGCCGCACGATCAACCTCTCCCTGTCGCCGAGGGGCGTCGAAGCGCTGGACGGCAAGTGCTCCCGCGCCGAACTCGCCGAGCTCGTGGTGCCGATGGACAGCCGCGCGCGGCACGGCCTCGACGGCCGGGTCAGCGTCGCGGGTTACGGGCGTGACGACTGGCAGACCCTGTCGATCGACCGCAACGACCTGAATCTGCTGCTGATGAAGAGCGCGAAAGCGGTCGGCTCCGCGGTGCGGTTCACGTTCGACACGCAGTGCACGGGCGTCGACTTCGACGCCCGGCGGGTGTCTCTCGTCGACGGGCGGGGCCAGGTGCGCGACGTCGAGTACGACCTGCTGGTCGGCGCCGACGGGACCCACTCCGCGGTCCGCGAGCGGCTCGTGGAGCAGGGGCTCACCGACAGCCGGCAGCAGCAGATCAGGGCCGAGTACCGGGAGGTCACGATCCTCGCCGAGGCCGAGGCCGAGGCCGGGAATGGGGACGGGGACGGGACCGGCGGCATGGACCGGCGGCCCTCGTCGGCCATCCACATCTGGCCCCGTGACGGCTACTTCATGGTGGGACTGCCCAACCGCGACTGCTCGCTGCGCTGCACCCTCGTACTGCCGCGGGACGGCGCCCTGACCTTCGCGGGCCTCGGCACGGACGAGGCCGTCCTCGATCTCCTGCGGCGCGACTTTCCCGACGAGGCCGACCGGATCCGCCTCGCCGAGCCGGATCCTTCGAGGGCGCCGGTGAATTCGATCTCCGTCGTGACCTGCTCCCCGGTGGTCCACGACGATTCGGTCCTGCTGCTCGGCGACGCGGCGCACACCGTGGCGCCGTTCCTGGGACAGGGCGTCAACCTCGGCCTCGAGGACTGCGGCGCCCTGGAGCGCCTCCTGGAGAAATGGCCGGACGACCAGGGGACGGTCCTCGCCGAGTTCCAGCGCGAACGCGTACCGGAACACGAGGCCGCGTCGGCCCTCTCGCTGGCCAACTACGCCGAGCTGAGCGGAACGGCGCCCGCGCCCGCCGCCTCCGACGTCCCCCCGCTGCCCGCCCTGGTCAACTTCGTCAGCTCCACGTACCAGGAGGCACTCGACATCTACTCAGGCGACCGCCGCGCACCCGGGGCGACCGCGCGGCAGCCGATCGGAGGGTGAACCACGACGTGAGCACGACTCAACGCTTCGCGAAGGTGTTCCACTGGCGGGACGACGAGACCGAGGCCCAGGGATGGCTCGTCATCCACAGCCTTGAGGGCGGGGTCTGCGGTGGCGGCCTCTTCATGCACCCGAACGTCACGCTGTCGGAAGTGGCCGATCTCGCGGCCACCATGTCCCTGAAGAACACCTTGCAGCGCCCGCGGTTCGGTGGCGGCAAGGGGGGAATCCGGTTCGACCCCACGTCGCCCGAGGCCGAGGGTGTACTGCGCCGGTTCATGATCGCGCACCGCGACGTGATCGCGGAGGAGTGGAGCACCGGGGCCGACCTCTACACCAGCAGGGAAGCCATCGAGCGCATCGCGCGTGAGGACCTCGCCCTGCCGACGGCGTTCGTCGCGATGGCCGACACCCTGGCCCGGTACGCCAAGATCCCCTCGCAGGCACAGGCCGTGCCGCGGCGCCTCGCGCTGCCCTGGAACGAGCACGCCACCGTCGACGAGGCCGCCACGGGACACTCCGTCGCCGAGGCGATCCGGCTCGCGGCCGGCGGCACGCCGCGCGTCGCGATCCAGGGGTTCGGCAGCGTCGGATCGAACGCGGCGCACTCGCTCACCTCGCGCGGCATCGGCCTCGTCACGGGCATCTGCGAGAGGGACGGCTTCCTGAACGACCCCGACGGCATCGACGTCGAGGAGATCCTCCGCCGCCGGGCGGCCCAGGGCGGCGACAGCGCCTTCGGAGACCTCGTACGGGAGAACCCGCTCAGAGGTTGGAAATGGGTTCCGCGCGGCGACGGTCAGCCGGACGAGGAATTGTTCAGCGAGTTCGTCGGCGTCACCGCACCCGAAGTCCTCACGCCCTGCGCGACCCGGTACGCCGTCACCGATTCGGTGATGCAGGAGTTCGTGAAGAGCTCCGGACAAGTGGTGGTCTGCGGAGCCAACAATGCCTTTGCCACGGACGAAGTCCGTTCGTACTGGACCCGGCAGGGCATCACCATCATTCCGGAATGGGTGTCCAATTCGGGTGCCGCGATTCTGTTCGGTGAACTGATGAAGACAGAACGAACCGACCGGGAGACGATGCAGTCGATATTCGCGTCGATCACCGAGCGGATCGAAGAATTTCTTATCACCCATGGCCTGCACGTGAACAACCGGAAGAGGACACAGGCGAATGCGCAAGAACAAGACGCTTGAGCTGATCCGGCAGGGCAGCCCTGCTGTCGGCACCTGGCTCCAGCTGCAGAGCGTGCAGTCGACCAGACTCCTGGTCGCGCAGGGCTCGTTCCGCTGGATGCTCGTGGACTTCGAGCACACGCCCATCGACCACACGACGGCCAGCCACATCTTCGGCGTCATCTCCGACCTGAGCGGCGGCGAGATCACCCCGATCGCACGGGTCGCCGCGGGCACCGTCGACCACATCAAGCACGCGCTCGACGCGGGCGCCCAGGGTGTGATCGTGCCGATGGTGAACTCCGCGAAGGAGGCGGCGGACGCGGTGCGCTTCGCCCGGTTCCCGCCCAAGGGCGAGCGCGGTGGCGGCGGCATGGTGCCGCACGTCGGCTTCGCCACGAGCGGCCCGGGATACATCGCAGAGGCCAACGACGAGATTCTCGTCGGGGTCCAGATCGAGACCACCGAGGGCCTGGCGAACATCAAGGAGATCCTCGCCGTCGACGGCATCGACCTGGTCTTCATCGGCCCCAACGACCTCCATCTGTCCCTCGGTCTCCCGGCGAAGTTCTGGAGCGACGAGCCGGCGTTCCAGGACGCCGTGCGCACGGTGAAGGACGCCTGCCGCGAGGCCGGTGTGCCGGTGGGGACCCTCTGCCGGGACGCCGCCAATGTGCGCGCCCGCATCGACGACGGATTCAGCTTCCTCGGTCTCGCCAGCGATCTGCATTTCATGCTGACCCGCGCGGGCGAGGAGTACGGCGCACTCCATGACATCAGTGAGCCGGCGAGCACCTGGTGCAACATGGTGAATCTCGACCGTCTGCCTGATTCGCTGCGCGGCGTGCCGCGTGACTGAAACCCGACCGGAAAACAACAGGAAGGCGACGAGCATGGTCAACAGGGTTGTAGTAGTGGGCGGCGGCACGTCCGGCTGGATGAGCGCCAGTTATCTCAAGGCCGCGTTCGGCGACCGAATATCGGTGACCGTCGTGGAATCCGACCGGGTGCCCACGATCGGCGTCGGCGAGGCCACGTTCAGCACCGTCCGTCATTTCTTCGAGTATCTGGGACTCAAGGAAACCGACTGGATGCCGGCGTGCAACGCCACGTACAAACTGGGTATTCGCTTCGAGAACTGGGCGGAGCAGGGCAAGCACTTCTACCACCCCTTCGAGCGGCTCCGCGTCGTGGACGGCTTCCCGCTGACGGACTGGTGGCTGAAGCAGCGTCCTTCGGACCGGTTCGACGTCGACAACTTCGTGATGGCGCAGATGGGCGACAACCTGCGCTCGCCGCGCCTCCTGGACGGCACGCTCTTCGAGCAGAGCAACGGCGACCTGGGACCCGGCGGTTCCGTGTTCAAGTCCACCCTGTCCGAACAGGACACGCAGTTCCCGTACGCCTACCAGTTCGACGCGGCGCTGCTCGCCAAGTACCTGACCGAGTACGGCGTGAGCCGCGGCGTCCGCCACGTGACCGACGACGTGGTCGAGACCAAGCTCGACGACCGCGGCTGGATCAGCGCCGTGGCCACGAAGGACCACGGTGACCTGGAGGCCGACCTCTTCATCGACTGCACCGGCTTCAAGGGGCTGCTCCTGAACGAGAAGCTGGGCGAGCCCTTCGTCTCCTTCCAGGACACGCTGCCCAACGACCGCGCCGTCGCGCTGCGGGTCCCGCAGGACACCTCCAAGACGGGCATCCGCCCCTTCACCACGGCCACCGCCCAGGAGGCCGGCTGGATCTGGACGATCCCGCTCTTCGACCGCATCGGGACCGGCTACGTGTACTCGAGCGACTACTGCGAGCCCGAGGAGGCCGAGCGCACGCTGCGTGAGTTCGTCGGCCCGGACGCGGTGGACCTCGAGGCGAACCACATCCGCATGCGGATCGGCCGCAGCCGCAACTCCTGGACGAAGAACTGCGTGGCCATCGGCCTGTCGAGCGGCTTCGTCGAGCCGCTGGAGTCGACCGGCATCTTCTTCATCCAGCACGGCATCGAGCAGCTGGTCAAGCACTTCCCGCAGGAGGACTGGGCGTCCCAGCTCCGCGAGTCCTACAACAGCGCGGTCAACCACTGCATCGACGGCGTGCGGGAGTTCCTGGTGCTCCACTACCGTGCCGCGGCGCGGAACGACACCAAGTACTGGCAGGACGCCAAGAAGCGCGAGGTGCCACAAGCGCTGGCCGCGCGTCTGGAGCAGTGGAAGACCAAGACGCCCGACGCCGAGACCATCTACCCCCACTACCACGGCTTCGAGGCGTACTCCTACGTGTCGATGCTCCTCGGCCTGAAGGGGATCCCGATGCGCGCACCCGGCGCGCTGGACCTGATGGACGGGACGGCCGCCGCCGAGGAGTTCGAGCGGGTGCGCGCCACGTCGCGCGAGCTGGTCCAGAACCTGCCGAGCCAGTACGAGTACCTCGCCCAGGCGCACTGACGCGCGGAACCGGCCTGCGGCCCCGCGGCACCGGTC
>NZ_JBHUZJ010000127.1:0-16935 GCF_042667685.1 Streptomyces sp. NPDC057302
ACCGGCGACTGATGGGTTGTCAGGACACCACGTCCGCCAGTGGCTTGCCCTCCAGGTGGCCCACGACGTTCTGGATCGCGGCGAGACCGATGCGGACCAGCGTCTCGCGGGTCACGCCCGCGACATGCGGGGACAGCACCACGTTCGGCGCCTTGAGCAGCCGCAGCGCGGCCGTGGGCGGTTCCGGGTCGAAGACGTCGATGCCCGCCCCTGCCAGCGTGCCCGCGGTGAGCGCGTCGGCGAGGGCGTCCTGGTCGATGAGCGCGCCCCTCGACGTGTTGATGACGAAGGCCGTCGGCTTCAGGAGGGCCAGGCGTCCGGCGTCCAGGAGGTGGCGGGTGGCCTGGGTGAGCGGGGCGTGCAGCGTGACGTAGTCGGACGTGCGCAGGAGCTCGTCGAGTTCGACGTGGCGCGCGCCGCCGAGGCTGTTCTCGGTCTCCGCCGCCGCCCGCCTGGGTCCCGCGTAGACGATGCTCATGTCGAACACGACCGCGCGGCGGGCGACTTCCTCGCCGATGTGGCCGAGTCCTACGATGCCGAGCGTCTTGCCGGAGAGCTCCGTGATGGACTGCTGGAGGCGGGGCAGCGCCCAGTCGGCCTCGACGAGAGCGGTGTGCGCCGGGATCAGCTGCTTGGCGAGGGCGAGCATGAGGGCGAAGGTCTGTTCCGCCACGTTCTGCTTCTCGGCGCCGCTGGAGCCGATCGAGCAGACGGAGACGGAGCGCGCGCGGGCCGCTTCCACGTCGACGTAGTCGAAGCCGTGGCTCGCGCACTGGACGACTTCGAGGTCGGGCGCCGCGGCGATGTGTTCGGCGGTGACGGGCGCGAGGCCGGTGATGATGACGTGTGCCGCGTGCAGGGCGGCCGGATCCTCGTCGGCGGATTCCACGACAGTTACGTGCGCCGTCCCGGGCAGCAGCCCGGCCAGTGCGCCTCCCGCGGCACGGCCGCCCACGTGGGGCGAGACGATGGCGAGGACGTTCTTCACGGTGGTCATGCGGTCTCCTCGATCAGGTCGTCGGGGGTGAGCGTGGCGGGCCCCGCGTGTCCGGACAGGGCCAGGGTGAGGTCGAGTTCGGCCAGCAGACAGCGGATCACGTGGTCGACGCCCGCCTGGCCGTCGAGGCCGAGCCCGTAGGCGTACGGCCGCCCCACCAGGACGGCCTCGGCGCCGAGCGCGAGCGCCTTGAAGATGTCGTCGCCGGTGCGGATCCCGCTGTCGAACAGGACGGAGAGCCGGTCGCCGACCGCCTCCACGACGCGCGGCAGCGCGTCGGCCGCCGCCACGGAACCCGCGACCTGTCGGCCGCCGTGGTTGGAGACCACCACCCCGTCCATGCCCGCGTCGGCGGCGCGGCGCGCGTCGTCCGGGTGCAGGATGCCCTTGAGCACGATCGGGCCGTCCCAGTTCTCGCGCAGGAACGCCAGGTCCGGCCAGGTCTTCGCGGGGTCGGCGAACATGCCGACGAAGTGCATCACGGCGGCGTTCGGGTCCTCGTGCACCGGCTTGGCAAGGCCCGCCTGGAACGCGGGGTCGCTGAAGTAGTTGGCGGTGCCCACGCCGTGCAGGAAGGGCAGATACGCCTGGTCGAGGTCGCGAGGCCGCCAGGCGAGCAGCGGGGTGTCGAGCGTGACGACCAGCGCCGTGAAGCCCGAGGCCTTGGCCCGGTCCAGGAAGCTCTTGGTGACGTCACGGTCCTTGGCCCAGTACAGCTGGAACCACCGCTGCGCGTCCCCCATCTCCTTGGCGACCTGCTCCATGGGGGTGCTGGAGGCCGAGGAGAGGATGTACGGGACGCCGCGGGCCGCTGCCGCGCGTGCGGCGGCGGACTCGCCCTCCGGGTGCATGATCGACAGGACGCCTACGGGGGCGAGGGCGAGCGGCGCGGGCAGCCGGTGGCCGAGCACCTCGACGGACAGATCGCGTTCGTGCACGTCGCGCAGCATGCGCGGCACGATCCGGCGCCGTTCCAGTGCCTCCCGGTTGGCGCGGGCCGTGCTGCCGTTGCCCGCGCTCCCCGAGACATAGCCGACCGGTCCGGGACCGAGCCGCTGCTCGGTCAGCTCTTCGAGGCGCGTCAGGTCGGTGGGCAGGCGGGGTACGGCGCCCGTCATGCCGTTGAGGTAGATCTCGTACTGGAAGTCCGCCCAGTTCGGCGTCGTCATGTGAGGGTCCCGTCCGGTGGCCGTGAGACTGCTTGGGACAGCGCGAGAGGGCACTGTCTACCCGACGATCCTTGCCACAGTGACAAGCCCCGTCCATGGTCGTACGCACTCTTTTCCGATGGGACCATCACCTTGTGACAAACAAGCGGGAACGCGTCCGCCAACAACTCCTGACCGATCCCCGCCTCGTCGAGGCGGTCGTCGACGCGGTGCACGAGCAGGTTCCGGCCTACACGGCGCTCGACGGCGGCAGGCTCCCCGAGGTGCGGGCCATCGCGGCGTGGGCGACGGACCGTCTCCTCGACCACTGGGTCACGGGCGGCGCGATCGGCGACGCGGATCTGCGGCGCTTCAGGGGGATCGCGGCGGCGCGCGCGGCGGACGGCCGTCCCTTGCAGGCCGTCCTTCGCGCCTACCGGGTCGCGGCAGCGGTGCTCACGGACGAGGTCGCGGCCCGCGCGCCGCAACTGTCCGCGAAGGACGCCTTCGCGCTCGCCCAGCTCCTTCTCACCGCCATGGACACCATCTCCGAGGAGATGACGACGGCGTACGCGGCCACCAGCGAGCGCCTCACGGGCGACCGGGACAGGTCGCTGCAACTGCTGCTCGACGACCTGATCGCCGGCCGGCACGCGTCGCTGGGCACGCTCGGCGCGAGGGCGGCACGACTTGGGGTGCAACTCCCGGAGCGTTACAGCCTGTTGGTGGCGGAACCGGTGGATGCCAAGGCCATGGACGGCGGCCCGTCCGACATCTCGCTCACCGCGTCGACCGCGCTGCTCACGGCTCTCGGGGGCGACGCGGCCCACGGCACATCCCTGGCGACGACGCACGGTTCGCGCGCCGTCCTGCTCCTTCCTGCCGCGTCCGCCGACGCCGTACCGGACGTCCTGCGCAGGCACGCCCTGCGCGGCTGCGTCATCTCGGGTGAAAGTCTGGACCGCGTCGCGGTCGCCCACCGCCTGGCCACGGGCGCCCTGGACACCGCTCCCCCGCACGCCCACCACACCGACCGGGTCCTCACCGACGCCGACGCGCACGTCCTTGCCCTGCTCGCGGGCCACCCCGTGGTGAGCCCCGACCAGATCGGCCGCATCGTCCTCGGCCCCCTCGTCGACGGCGCCCGGCGCCACCTCCTGGAAGCGCTCACCGCGTACATCGACACCGGCTCCGCCAACGCCGCCGCCCGCGCACTCCACCTCCACCCGCAGTCCGTGCGCTACCGCCTGCGCCGCGTCCGCGACCTCACCTCCCGCGACCCCCAGGACCCGTGGCAGCGCCTCACCCTGGACATCGCGCGCACGATCGTGCTCGGGGGCCGCAGCGGATAGGGACCCATCCGGTACTGCGCGCGGTAGCTCCTGCCCCGGCGCGCGGCCCTGGGATAACGCCCCAGCGCACGCGGCGGATTCACCTATCCGGACCGACTGCTTCCGCCACCGTTGTGCCGCTCTCGCCGATCACGCGAACCTCGTGACATCGGCTGGCGCCCGCGTGGCGCCGAGAGGAGACACATGCCCAGGTCGTTCAGCGGCGAGGAATTCCTTCAGGCACTCGCGTCGGACTCGGTCCGCGAGAAACCCGTGATCGTAGGGATGGTCAAGCAGTCCGAGGAGGCCGCGGACAGCGTCCAGTTCGCTCCCGGCACGACATGTCAGGACTGGACGACCATCCCCGTGGCCCTCATCGACCGGGTGGAGCTGCTGCGGCAGGTGCCCTGCGACGAGCACACGCACAGCCTCGTCCAGCTCACCCTCAAGGAGTCCGACTCCCCCGAACACGCCGTTCTGGCCACGCTCCTGGGCCACTACGCGCGCATGGGCGCCGCCGCTCCCTCACCCTCACCGTGCGCGGCGTCGGCGCACGCCCAGCCCGCTCAGCGGGGCCCGGCGCCTCAGGGCCCGGTTCCCTCACCTCAGGGCCCGGCTCCCAAGGGCCCGGCGGCCGGCTCCCTCACCTGGGGCGTCGCCCCGCAGGGCACACCGCCCCAGGCCACGCCGCAGGCCCAGGCCCAGTGCGTGGACGGCAGCTCGGCCTGTGTGAGCGACGGGTACGGGGGCT
Organism: Streptomyces sp. NPDC057302; assembly: GCF_042667685.1. Classification (NCBI taxonomy): domain Bacteria; kingdom Bacillati; phylum Actinomycetota; class Actinomycetes; order Kitasatosporales; family Streptomycetaceae; genus Streptomyces; species Streptomyces sp. NPDC057302. The sequence goes on from NZ_JBHUZJ010000127.1 coordinate 4,228, forward strand.
TCACCTGCCTGGCGTGCTGTCACGGCTACTGGAGCGACATCGGCCCCTGCCTCTACGGCAAGTGGTTCGGCTGCAACGGCGTCAACTACAACGCGTACAACTGCTGGCCCATCGCGTGACCGCGACCGTCCGCCGGGCGCGTGAAGCCCGGCGGACGGACACACGTCACCTGCGCCGCCACTCCTCGGCGAGCAGTTCGTAGGAGCGCACCCGGTCCGCGTGGCCGTGGGTGATGGTCGTGATGAGCAACTCGTCGGCGCCGGTGGCCTCCTGGAGCTGTTCCAGGAGGTCCGCGACGCGCCCCGGGGTGCCGGTGAACTGGGTGTCGGTGCGGTCCCGCACCAGCGCACGGTCCGCGTCGGTCCAGTGGTGCCTCCGCGCCTCTTCCGGCGTCGGGTACTGGATGGCGCCCTCGGCATTGCGGATGCTGCGCACCCACGGGGCGTAGCCCGCGGCGAGTTCGCGGGCGGTCTCGTCGTCCTCTGCGACGACGACGTCCGCGGAGACGGTGACGTAGGGCTTGTCGAGTACGTCGGACGGCTGGAACGCGGCGCGGTAGCCCTCCGCGGCTTCGAGCACCGTACCCGGACTGACGTGGTAATTCGCCGCGAAGGGCAGTCCGTTGCGGCCCGCGACGTCCGCGCTCTGGCCGCCGCTGCTGCCCAGGATCCACACCTGGATGTCGGCGCCCTCGCCGGGGACGACGTGCGCCTCGATGCCGTCCGCGGAGCGATACGTCCCCGCGAGCAGCGCCAGGATGTCGTCGATCTGCTCCCCGTAGTCCTGCGACTCGGCGTTCGGGAGCTGGAGCAGCTTGCGCTGGAGGGCGACGCGGGGCGAGCCCAGCAGATGCTCGTAGGAGAAGCGCGGCGGGATCCGCAGCCCGTTGGGGGCGCGGCCGTCGACGACGGGGGTAGCGGTCGGCGTCGGAGCGGCGGACGTTGCCGGCGGCTTGCCGCCCGAGCGGCCGAGCCCGAGGTCCAGGCGCCCGGGATGCAGGGCGTCGATCAGGCCGAACTCCTCGACCGTGGACAGAGCGGTGCGGTGACCGAGCTGTACGGCCCCTGCCCCCAGCCGGATCGTCGAGGTCGCGGCGGCGGTCAGGGCGAGGACGACCGCGGGCGATGTGCCGGCCACGCCCGGGTTGAGGTGATGCTCGGCGAACCAGTAGCGGGCGTAGCCGAATCGCTCGGTCTGCCGGGCCAGGTCGATGGAGTTGTGCAGCGCCTTGGCCGCGGTGGAGCCGGACGAGACCGGGACCAGGTCGAGGACGCCGAGAGGGATGGATGACATGTGCGGTGGACCTCCTCAGTGGTCGGCGGGTACGGGCTCGCGGGTGGGCACGGGCGCGGGTTCGGAGAAGCGCGCCCCGGTGTCAGGGTGGGCGAGACCGAGGTGGTCGCGCAGGGTGGTGCCCTCGTACTCCTTGCGGAACACGCCACGCTCCTGGAGCAGCGGGACCACGGTGTCGGCGAAGGCGTCGAGGCCGCCGGGGGTGATGTGCGGGACGAGGATGAAGCCGTCGGAGGCGTCGGCCTGGACGAAGGAGTTGATCGTCTCGGCGACGGTGGAGGGGGAGCCGACGAAGGACTGGCGGTTGCCGGTCTCGATGACGAGGTCACGGATGGACCACTTGTTGGCGGCGGCGAGCTCGCGCCACTCCCGGGCGGTGGCCAGCGGGTCGCGGTACATCCGCACCTGGGCACGCCCGCGGGCGATGGTGTGTTCGCCGATGTCCGGGTCGATGTCGGGCAGCGGGCCCTCCGGGTCGTACGCGGAGAGGTCGCGGTTCCAGACGAACTCCAGGTGCTTGATGGCGGTGGCGCCGCTGACCTGCTTGCGCCGCACCTCGCGGGAGAGTTCCTCGGCCTCGGTGTCCGTGTCCCCGAGGACGAAGGTCGCGGCGGGCAGGATCAGGAGCTGGTCGTGGGTGCGGCCGTGGCGGGCCAGGCGGCCCTTGACGTCCGTGTAGAACTCCTGGCCTTCCTTGAGCGTGCTGTACCGGCTGAAGATCGCGTCCGCGCCGGCGGCCGCGAACTCGCGCCCCTCCTCCGAATCGCCCGCCTGGAAGACGACCGGACGTCCCTGCGGGCTGCGCGGGACGTTGAACTGCCCCTGGATGTCGAAGTGTTGCCCTTGGTGGACGAAGGCTCCCGCTTGCGCGTCGCGCAGGAAGGTGCCGCTCTCCTGGTCGGCGACGATCTCGTCCCCGCGCCAGGAGTCGAACAGCTCGTTCGCCGTGCCGAGGAATTCCTTCGCCCGGGAGTACCGCTCCTCCTGCGGGAGGAAGCCCCCGCGGCGGAAGTTCTCGCCGGTGAAGGCGTCCCAGGAGGTCACGACGTTCCAGGCGGCGCGGCCACCCGAGAGATGGTCCAGGCTGGCGAACTGCCGGGCCACTTCGTAGGGCTCGTTGAACGTGGAGTTGATGGTGCCGGTCAGGCCGAGGTGTTCGGTGACGGCGGCGAGCGCGGTGAGGACGGCGAAGGTGTCGGGGCGGCCGACGACATCCAAGTCGTAGATCTTGCCGCCCTGTTCGCGCAGCCGCAGCCCCTCGGCGAGGAACAGGAAGTCGAACTTGGCGCGCTCGGCGGTCCGTGCGAAGTGCGCGAAGGAGCTGAACTCGATGTGGCTTCCGGCCTCGGGGTCGCTCCATACGGTGGTGTTGTTGACGCCGGGGAAGTGCGCCGCGAGGTGGATCTGCTTGAGCGGCTTGTCCGGTGACTTGCTCATGACGGGGTTCCTTCCGGTCCGGCTCAGGCGGTGGCGGCGTAGCGGCTCGCGGGGCGCTGGAGGCCGAGGAGTCCGCGCAGGGTGTCGGCTTCGTACGCGTGCCGGAAGGCGTCGCGGCGCTGGAGTTCGGGCACGAGACCCCGGGTGATCGCCGGGAGGTCGTGGCCGACGACGGCGGGACGCAGCCGGAATCCGGACAGCCCGGCGCCGGCCAACTCCCGAAGCAGGTCGGCCAGTTGGGCGGGTGTTCCGGTGAACACCCGCGCGTCGCTGGTGTACGGCTGACCGGCGAGGGCGTCCAGACGCTCCCTGCGGGCTTCGGCGGCGCCCGGGTCGTCGTCGAGGAACACCACCAGGTCCCCGAAGAGATGCAGGGGCTCGTCGGCCCGCCCTGCGGCGTCCTGTTCCGCTCGCACCGCCGTGACGATGGCGTGTGCGTGCCCGGCGTCGCGCGGGGTGACGTATCCGATGTCGGCCGAGCGGCCGAGGAGCCGGAACGGGGCGTCGGTGGGCGTCTCGTGGGCGAGCGCGCTGACGAGAGGGCGGCCCTGCGGCGGCCGGGGCGTGATCGAAGGGCCCTTGACGCTGAAGTGCTTGCCCTCGAAGTCGATGTAGTGGAGCTTGTCGCGGTCGACGAAACGGCCGGTGGCGACGTCCCTGATCTCCGCGTCGTCCTCCCAGCTGTCCCAGAGCCTGCGCACGGCTTCGACGTGGTCGGCCGCCTCGTCGAAGAGGTCGAAGGTCAACTCCCGTACGTCCGGCCTGCCGAGGTCCTCGACGGAATCGAGGGCGGGAAGCGTGCGGCGTCCGAAGTGCGCGGCCTCGTTCCGACGCGCGGACACCTGCACCCGTACGCCTGCGCGGCCCTCACTGACGTAGTCGAGCGTGGCGATCGCCTTGGATATGTGGAAGGGCTCCGTGTGGGTGGCCACCACGGTCGGCACGAGGCCGATGTGGCTGGTCAGCGGGGCGACACGGGCGGCGATGAGGACGGCGTCGAGCCGCCCTCTGACCTGGTCCGTGCGTCCGTCGGGTTCGGTGAAGTGCGAGGACTGGAGTCCGAGCCCGTCCTCGATCGTCACGAAGTCGAGCAGACCGCGTTCGGCCTCGGTGACCAAGTCCGCCCAGTACTGAGCGGTGAGCAACTCCCGTGGGCGGGACGCCGGTTCGCGCCAGGCGGCCGGGTGCCAGCCCGCGCCGTCGAGCGCGACGGCGAGGTGCAGCGCGGTGGAAGGAGCGGGAGCGGGCAGGGCGGATGAAGGTGAAGGTGATGACGACACGACAGGAGTGCCTTCCTGATTCGACCGTACGAGTACACCGGCCCCTCGGCTCCGAGGGTGCGGCGGCGGGGTGACGGGTCAGGAACGACAGAGCGCGCCGGCGACGCGCTGGAGGTCGATGTGCGGCCGGGAGTACAGATGCACCTGGCGGCTCGGGGCGATCACCAGGACACGCGGGGCGGGCACCGAGAAGTGCTCGGTGGACGCCAGGCAGTGCGGGGCGGGCGCAAGGAAGTGCTGCGCGGGCACGGGCGGCACCAGTGGCACGTCCGTCACCTCCGCCCTTCCGGCCCGGCGGGCCCTGGGCCCCACCGGTCTCGCGCTTGCGGGGCCCGGACGGGCACCGCCTGGTCCTCACCTGGAGCACCCCGCCGCGTGGGAGGGTTGCCGGTCAGCAAGCCAGGGCTTGACGCTGACACTCGTAACCTGCTCGGGGACGTTACGTGAGGTCGTAGCCGTGCGCAATGCCCGTCGATCATGGGCGTACTCACATCGCCGTACGTGCCTCGTCGTCCGTCTCCGTCAGGGACAACCGCCGGGCCACTCCTTCTGTTCCGCTTCCCGGCCGCGACTTCCACGGCCTTCTTGACGGCGCCGGACAACCGGCCCAGACTTCCGGGGAAGGTCACGACGGTGAGCGCCCGCCCGGCAGAGTCCCTGCCCGAGCGGGTCATCGGCCCCGGACACAGCGGGCTTCAACGGGCTTCAACGGCAGGGCTGGTGGACATGTCCAGGGCGGTCGGTGAGCGGAACAGCACCCGGCGACCTTCGCTGTCCGTGCCCAGGCCCCGCCCCCGCGTCCTGACCAGACGGCTGCACATCGACCTGCTGCGTGTCTGCAGCGCATCGGTTCCAGCGGAGTGACATCCACGCACCAGATGTGACGTCCACGCAGGAGAGACGTCTCCCCCTCTCCCTCCGCTGTGCCACCGGCGCCCGCGCGCGGCCGGTGTCCCCTCACCCGTCTGGAGAGCCAGAGCCATGCCCGAGACCACGTCGCCCCGCTCCCGCCCCGCTTCCCCCAAGGATGCGCGCTCGCCTCGCGGTGTCTGTCCCGCGCCGATCCGCAGCCGCATCGGCGCCGACCTGGCGGGCGGCTTCTATCCGGCCCCTCACCGCTATCACTTGTATCTCTCGGCGGGATGTCCCCGTTCCCTGCGCGTCTCGATCACCCTCGATCTGCTCGGACTCAGGGACGCGGTCACGACGACGCTCCTGACACCGGACACGGCGACGGCTGCGTTCGACTCGCTCCACCGCTATTACGAGGCCACCGAGCACCACTTCGACGGCCCGCTGACCGTTCCCGCCCTGTGCGACCGGTGGAGCGGGCACGTCGTCAGCAATCACACGCCCGACATCCTGCGCGACCTCGCCTGCCGCCTGGCCGCGCACGGCAGCGGCCCGCTCACCCTCCTGCGCCCGCCGTCCCTGGCAGGACGGATCGACGCCTGGCACGAACGCCTCGCCGCGCCTTTCACCCCCACCACGCTGGCCCGGCTCGACCACCGCCTGGCCTCCCACTCGTACGTCGTGGGCGACGAACTCACCGCGGCGGACGTCCACTTGTGGGCGACGCTCACCCACCTACCCCCGAGCGAGACCGAGGCCACGCACCCCTACCCCCACGTCCGCGCCTACGTCCGCCGTCTGCGCGAACACCCGGCGTTCTCCGCCGACCACGGCACGGCGGACTGACGAGGAGGACGACCGGGGCGGGCCGCACGGACCACCGGCGGCCGCGGCGCGAGCACCGCGGCCGCCGCGACGTCACCAGATCCGGACGCGCTCCTCCCGGTCCAGCCAGAGCCCGTCGCCCTGCGCCGTCCCGAACGCCTCGTGGAACTCGTCCAGGTTGCGGACGATGTTGGCCCGGAACTCCGGCGGCGAGTGCGGGTCGATGGTGAGGTACTGCTGCTCCTGCTCCTTGCGGCGCTTGGTGCGCCAGCAGTAGGCCCAGTTCATGAAGAGCCGCTGGGAGCCGGTCGTGCCGTCGCTCGTGGGCATCGGACCGCCGTTGAGAGCGATCTTGTACGCCGTGTGCCCGATGGTCAGACCGCCCAGGTCGCCGATGTTCTCGCCCACGGTCAGCGATCCGTTGACGAACTCGTCGGGCAGGTTGCGCGGCGAGAAGGCGTCGTACTGCTTGACCAGCGCCTTCGACTTCGCCTCGAACGCGGTCTTGTCGGCGGCGGTCCACCAGTCGTTGAGATTGCCCGCGCCGTCGTACTGCGCGCCCTGGTCGTCGAAGCCGTGGCCGATCTCGTGGCCGATGACCGAGCCGATGCCGCCGTAGTTCTCGGCGGGGTCGGCGTCGGGCGAGAAAAACGGCTTCTGCAGGATGCCCGCGGGGAAGCAGATCTCGTTGGTGCCCGGGTTGTAGTACGCGTTGACCGTCTGCGGCAGCATGAACCACTCGTCGCGGTCGACCGGGGAGCCGATCTTGGCGAGCTGCCGGTCGGACTCGAAGGCGTCCGCCGCGTGCGCGTTGCCGAGCAGGTCGTCGGGGGACACCTCCAGCGCCGAGTAGTCGCGGAAGCTGTCCGGGTAGCCGATCTTGGGACGGAACGTGGCGAGCTTCTCGTACGCCCGCTCCTTCGTCTCGTCCGTCATCCAGTCCAGGCGGGCGATCGACTGGCGGTAGGCCTCCAGGAGGTTGGCGACGAGGTCGTCCATCATCGCCTTGGAGCTCGGCGGGAAGTGCCGCGCCACGTACTCCTTGCCGACGGCCTCACCGATGGAGCCCTCGACGAAGCCGACCGCACGCTTCCACCGGGCGCGCAGCTCCGGCGTGCCGTTGAGGGTGCGGCCGTAGAACTCGAAGTTGTTCCGGACGAACGCGTCCGTGAGGTACGGAGCACACGAGCGGAGCACCCGGACCAGCGCCCAGTCCCGCCACTGCTCGATCGGCACCTCGTCGAGGACCGCGGACAGGTGACGGAAGTAGGACGGCTGGCGCACGCACGTCTCGGCGATGGTGGCGTCCGAGCCGCCGAGCCCCTCGGCATAGGCGCGCCAGTCGAAGTGCGGTGCCAGGGTGGTCAGTTCGTGCAGCGTGAGGAGGTTGTAGGTCTTCTGTACGTCGCGGGTCTCGGACCGCTCCCAGTGACCGGCGGCGAGCCGCGTCTCCAGGGCGAGGACCGTCTGCGCGGCCTCGGCGGGCGAGGCGTGCTGACCGAGGGTGAGGAGTTCGGTGAGGTAGCCGACGTACTTCTCGCGGATCTCGGCGAACTTCTCTTCGCGGTAGTACGACTCGTCGGGCAGGCCGAGCCCGCCCTGGAGGACGTTGAAGAGGTAGCGGTCGGAGTCGCGGTCGTCCGAGTCGATGTAGGTACCGAAGAGACCGGAGCCGCCGGTCCGCTCGAAACGGCCGAGGAACGCCGCGAGCCCCCGGGTGTCCCGCAGCCCCGCGACGGCGTCGATCAGGGGCTGCGCCGGGGCGAGCCCGCGGGCGGCGATCGTCTCCTCGTCCATGAAGGAGGCGTACAGCGTGGCGATCTTGCGCGCGTCGTCCGGGACGGCGCCGGACGACGCGGCCGACGCGAGGTCCTGGATGATCACCTTCACTTGTTCCTCGGCCGTGTCGACCAACTGCACAAAGGGGCCCCAGCTGGAGCGATCCTCGGGGATCGGCTCGTTCTCCAGCCAGTGACCGTTGACGTGGCCGAACAGGTCGTCCTGCGGCCGGATCTCAGGGTTCATGCCCGCGCGGGCGTCATCCAGCATGCTCATTCACGCACCCTACGCGGACAGCGGGCCCGAGCACGATCGGCTTGTCGCCGCGGGGCCGCCTCAGCCCCCGACGTACTCCCGCAGGTGCTGCGCCGTCACGGTCCGCGCTTCGGCCACCAGGGTCGCGGGAGTGCCCGTGAACACCACCCGGCCGCCGTCGTGACCGCCGCCGGGGCCGATGTCGATGATCCAGTCGGCGTGCGCCATGACCGCCTGGTGGTGCTCGATGACGACCACCGAGTTGCCGTCGTCGACGAGCCGGTCCAGGAGCGCGAGCAGCTTGTCCACGTCGGCCAGGTGCAGTCCGGTGGTCGGTTCGTCCAGGACGTACGTCGATGACTTCTCGGCCATGTGGATCGCGAGCTTGAGGCGCTGGCGCTCACCCCCGGAGAGGGTGTTGAGCGGCTGGCCGAGTCGCAGATAGCCGAGCCCGACATCGCTGAGGCGCCCCAGGATGGTGTGCGCCTGACCCGAGGGGAAGAAGTCGTACGCCTCGGCGACCGACATCCCCAGGACCTCGCTGATGTTCTTGCCGCGCAGCCGGTAGGTGAGGACCTCGGCCGTGAACCGCTCGCCCTCGCAGGCCTCGCAGATGGACGCCACGCCGGCCATCATCGCCAGGTCGGTATAGATGAGCCCGATGCCGTTGCACTTGGGGCAGGCGCCCTCGGAGTTCGCGCTGAACAGCGCCGCCTTGACGCCGTTGGCCTTGGCGAAGGCGGTGCGGATCGGGCCGAGCAGTCCGGTGTAGGTCGCCGGGTTCGAGCGGCGCGAGCCGCGGATCGGCGACTGGTCGGCGACCACGACGCCGTCGCGCCCGGAGAGATAGCCGTGGATCAGGGAGCTCTTGCCGGACCCGGCGACCCCGGTGACCACGGCGAGCACCCCGAGCGGGATGTCGACCTCGACGTCCTTGAGGTTGTGCAGATCGGCGCCCTTGATGGACAGCTGCCCCTTGGGCACGCGCACCTGCTCGCGCAGCTGGGCCCGGTGCCCCAGATGCCGCCCGGTCAGCGTGCCGGAGGCGCGGAGCCCCGCCACGTCGCCGGTGAAGCAGATCTCGCCGCCCGCCGTGCCGGCCCCCGGGCCGAGGTCCACCACATGGTCGGCGATGGCGATGACCTCGGGCTTGTGCTCCACCACGAGCACCGTGTTGCCCTTGTCGCGCAGCCGGATCAGGAGGTCGTTCATGCGGCGGATGTCGTGCGGGTGCAGGCCGATGGTCGGCTCGTCGAAGACGTACGTCACGTCGGTGATGCTGGAGCCGAGATGGCGGACCATCTTCACCCGCTGCGCCTCGCCGCCGGAGAGCGATCCCGAGGTGCGGTCCAGGCTCAGATAGCCGAGCCCGATCTCGACCAGCGATTCGAGCAGCTCGCGCAGGCTCGCGATGAGCGGCGCGACCGCGGGGTCGTCGAGTCCGCGTACGAAACCGGCCAGATCGCTGATCTGCATCGACGAGCAGTCCGCGATGTTCAGGCCGTCGATCCGCGACGAGAGCGCGGCCGCGGTCAGGCGCGTGCCCGCGCAGAGCGGGCACCGGGCGAACACCACGGCCCGGTCCACGAAGGCCTTGATGTGGGACTGGAGCGCGTCGCGGTCCTTGGCGAGCCAGGTCCGCTGCATCTTGGCGATCAGGCCTTCGTACGTGAAGCCGTTCGAGCCCACCTTCACCTTGACCGGGGCCTTGTGCAGCAGGTCGGCCCACTCCTGTTCGGTGAAGTCCTTGAGCTTCTTGTCGGGGTCGTGGAAACCGGAGTTGACCAGGATCTGCCAGCCCCAGGAGTCCACCGCGTAGTACGGGACGGTGATCGCGCCCTCGTTCAGCGAGAGCTCACGGTCCAGGAGCTGGTCGACGTCGATCGTGGAGGCCTCGCCGGTGCCCTCGCACTGGGGGCACATGCCTTCGGGCAGATTGAAGCTGAAGGCGCCCGACGTGCCTATGTTCGGGACGCCGAGGCGGCTGAAAATGATCCTCAGCATGGTGTAGGCGTCGGTCGCGGTGCCCACCGTGGAGCGCGAGTTGGCGCCCATCCGCTCCTGGTCGACGACGATCGCCGCGCTGAGATTGCGCAGGCCGTCCACGTCGGGGCGGCCCTGGCTCGGCATGAAGGACTGGATGAACGCGGTGTACGTCTCGTTGATCAGCCGCTGCGACTCGGCGGCGATGGTGCCGAAGACGAGCGAGGACTTTCCGGAGCCCGAGACTCCGGTGAAGACGGTGAGCCGGCGCTTGGGGATGTCGAGCGAGACGTCGCGCAAGTTGTTCTCGCGGGCGCCTCGCACCTGAATCACGTTGTGGCTGTCGGCGGGGGTGACCGTCACTGATGCTCCTTGGCCTGAACCGGGCGGAAGGAAAAGCGTACACCGTACCCAGTCTGTGGCTCACATTGTTTTCCGGCATCAATTGCCGGTCGATGGCGCCGAGTTGGTATGGACATGACCGCCAGGCCGCTCTTATGCTCCGCCTGAACTCATCGTGAGAGCGCTCTCATCACCCTGTTCCTCCCCACCCCGATGGAACGACAGAAAGGGCACTGCCATGAGACGCAGAACCGGAGTCCGCATCGCCTGCTCCTCCTTGCTCCTGGTCGGCACCTGGGCGAGCGCCGCACTCGCCCCCACCGCGAGCGCCGCCCCCGCACCCTCCGCTCCCCCGGCGTCCGCCGGCATGCTCACCGCCTTGCAGGACGACCTCGGGCTCACCGCCGGTCAGGCGCGCGAGCGCCTCGCCTCCGAGAAGAGCGCGATACGCGTCGACCGCGCGGCGCAGCGGGCCGCCGGATCGACGTACGCCGGATCCTGGTACGAGGCGGCCACCGGAAAGCTGACCGTCGCCACCACCAGCGCGGGCAGGACCGACGCCCTGCGCGAGACCGGCGCCACCGTCCGCGTGGTCCGCCACAGCGCGAAGGAACTGGACGCGGCCAAGGAACGCATCGACGCCCTGTCCGCCCCCAAGGGCGTCAGCAGTTGGCACGTGGCGCCTCGGAGCAACAAGGTCGTGGTGAGCGTCGTCGCCGCTCAGAAGGACGACAACGATGTCCAACGCTTCGTCGAGCGCGCCAGGAAGGCGGGCCCCGTCCAGGTCGAGACGGTCGGCAAGGCGCCGAGCACCTTCGCCGCAGGGACCGTGGGCGGCGACCCGTACTACACCGGCAACGTCCGCTGTTCCATCGGCTTCTCGGTGCACGGAGGGTTCGTCACCGCAGGGCACTGCGGGCAGGCGGGGGCCGCGGTGCGCGGCTGGGACAACTCGAACATCGGCAACTTCCAGGGCTCTTCGTTCCCCGACAACGACTACGCGTACGTCAGCGTGGGCAACGGCTGGTGGACCGTGCCGGTCGTCCTCGGCTGGGGCACCGTCTCCGACCAGCTGGTCCGCGGCTCGGCCGAGGCTCCGATCGGAGCCTCGATCTGCCGCTCCGGCTCCACCACGCACTGGCACTGCGGCTCCGTGCTCGCCAAGAACGAGACGGTGAACTACAGCCAGGGCGCCGTCCACCAGATGACCAAGACGAGCGTCTGCGCCGAACCGGGCGACTCCGGCGGCTCGTTCATCAGCGGCGACCAGGCCCAGGGCGTCACGTCGGGCGGCTGGGGCAACTGCAGCGGCGGTGGCGAGACCTGGCACCAGCCGATCAACGAGATCCTCGGGCGGTACGGACTGACCCTGCACACCGCCTGACGGCGGCGGAGCGTGCCGGGCCCGCGGGAGGGCCCGGCACGTACGCCGCTGCGGTGAGTCGTGGCGGCTGGATGGCCCTAACCGGGTTCGCCGCGGGCGCCCCGGAGGAAGGACTGCCGCTGCCACTGCAAGGAACGACTGGTCCCGGAACCACGCGTTCGGGGACGAACGGAGAACCGCGATGACAGCTAGGGCCCGGCGCCGCACCCGCATCGGCACCAGACTCCTCGCCACGGTCGCCGTGGGCGCGCTCCTCATGGGAGCCGCGCACGAGAGCGCACCGGCGGACGCCGGAGCCCCGCCCGGCGACCGGTCGCCCTTCACGGGGGTGAGCGCCGCCCGGGGCCCGGTGCTCGCGGTGAAGTTCGACAACGCGCGCATGGCGCGGCCGCACACCGGTCTCGCCCAGGCGGACATCGTCTACGTGGAGAAGGTCGAGGGCGGCATGAGCCGCCTGATGGGCGTGTACTCCAGCCGCCTGCCGAAGTACGTGGGCCCGGTGCGCAGCGCCCGGGAGTCCGACGTCGAGCTGCTGCGGCAGTTCGGCCGCCCCGCCCTGGCCTACTCGGGGGTGCGCAGCTCGCTCAACAAGATGCTCAAGCGTTCCCCGCTGTACGTCCGCTCGCACGGCCGCCTCCCGGGTGCCTACTTCCGCAGCTCCGCCCGCCCCGCCCCGCACAACCTCTTCGTCCGCCCCGGTGCCGTCCTGCGCTCGGCGCCCAAGGCCGACATCCCCGGCGACGTCGGCTTCCGCTTCGGTCCTGCCCCGGCCGGCGGCGCCCACGCCACGTCGCGGACCGTCCGCTACGCGTCGGCCAGCCACACCTTCAGCTGGTCGCCCCAGGAGCACCGCTGGCTCGCGTCCTTCGACGGGGTCCCGGCGCGCAGCACCTCGGGGGCGCGGCTCGGCGCGAAGACGATCGTGATCCAGTACGTGGACATGCCTCCGTCGCGCTACAAGGACGTCAACGGCGCGGCGACGCCGTACATCAAGACCGTCGGCAGCGGCAGGGCGACCGTCCTGCGGGGCGGCAAGGCGTACAAGACCCACTGGAAGCGGTCCAGTGCCACGGGCGGCACGACCTTCACCCGCTCCAACGGAGAGCGGATGCCCTTCGCGCCCGGCCAGGTGTGGATGGTCTTCGCGGACCGCTGACCTGCCGCGCGCCCGCCCGGGACAGGCGTCAGCCCGGTGACCGTGTTAGGTCACCGGGCTGACGTGCGTACTCCTCACGGAGCGTCAGGTGCGCAGCCGCGTACGGACACCCGCTCCCGGTG
>NZ_JBHUZJ010000128.1:0-16718 GCF_042667685.1 Streptomyces sp. NPDC057302
GACCCGTGTGCGGGCGCCGTCGCGGCCGACCGGCTGCTCGCCAGACCCGACCGGCCCGACGCCGTCTACGGCCTCTTCGACCCCAACGGCACCGATCTCCTCGCAGCCGCCCGCCGCTACGGACTACGCGTGCCGGACGACCTGCTGCTCGTGTGCTGCAGCGAGTCCACCGTCTACGCCACCACCGAACCGCCCATCACCACGCTCTCGCTCAAACCACGACGCATCGGCACCGCCGTCGTCCAACTCCTCATCGACGCCATCGAAGGCCTGGACTCGGGCCGCCCCGTCGAGCAGGTGATACCGACGGAGCTGATCGTGCGCACCTCATCCCAGCGACGTCCACCGCGTACGACGGTCAGCCCACCCCGCTCACCCGGACCCGGTTGAGCGGGCCGCTCGGCGGGGAGAACCCCCGTCAACCGGGACCGCCCGGAACGGCCCGGCCGTGATCTGTGGGGAAACCCCTACCCAATTCGGGAGAAAACCTCGGTGAACTGGGGTTCAGCACTGATTCACCACCCCTGGTGCACCACACAGCGCGAGCCGCATTCCTATGATGGGCGGACGACACCGCGGGCCGCTGCGACCAAGCAGTCCGATCTCGGTGCAGATGCGGCGCAATGGTGGTGGAGGGGTCGATGACTCAGGGGGCCGGTCAGGGACCCGATGTGCGGACGGCGACGTTGCGCGACTTCCGCGTTCCGGCGTACGTCCATGAGACCGGTCCGGTCCAGGGGGGTTCGGCGGGTATGGCGGCTCCGGGCGCCCCGGGGGACACCCCTGTGGCGACGGACGACGGCTACACCCCCACCCAGCGCGACCTGCCCGTCATCAACCGCGGCGACACCGTGCAAGTGGAGGTGCAGGCCATGCCCGAGCCTCCGCAGGCGCCGGCGTCCGAGGAACACGGCCCGCTGTTCGTCGTGGGCGATGTGCACGGCTATCTGGACGAGCTGCTCGGCGCGCTCCAGGAGCAGGGCCTCATCGACGCCGAGGGCGACTGGTCCGCGGGCAACGCGCGCCTGTGGTTCCTCGGCGACTTCACCGACCGTGGCCCGGACGGCATCGGCGTCATCGACCTCGTGATGCGCCTTTCCGCGCAGGCCGCCGCCGCGGGCGGCTACTGCAAGGCCCTGATGGGCAACCACGAGCTGCTCCTGCTCGGCGCGAAGCGGTTCGGCGACACCCCGGTCAACTCGGGCGCGGGCACGGCCACCTTCCAGGCCGCCTGGCTCCTGAACGGCGGCCAGAAGACCGACATGGAGCGCCTCGAGGACCACCATCTGCAGTGGATGGCCCGCCTGGACGCGATCGAGTCGGAGGACGGGCATCTCCTGATGCACTCCGACACGACCGTCTATCTGGATTACGGCGACTCGATCGAAGCCGTGAACGACACGGTCCGCGAGACCCTCACGCGCAACGACGCGGACGAGTGCTGGGACCTCTTCCGGAAGTTCACCAAGCGCTTCGCCTTCCGCGACGAGTCGGGCCCCTCTGCCGTACGCGAACTCCTCGACATGTACGGCGGCCATCGCGTCGTGCATGGCCACAGCCCCATCCCGTATCTGCTCGGCGATGTCGGCTCGGAGGATGACTCGGACGGCGGCGGACCCGTCATCGAGGGGCCGCACATCTACGCAGGCGGACTGGCCATCGCCATGGACGGCGGCGTGACCATGGCCGGAAAGCTGCTGGTCTGCCAACTACCCCTGGATAACTGAGCGTTCCTGGGGCAGGTGCACCCCTACACGATCACGCAGGCCAAGGGGCCTTTTTCTGGAAACCCCCTGTCACCGCGTGCCGTCACGGCTCTACCATCGGCTTATCCGTAGCAGGCTCCCCTCCGTTTCTGCCCGACGGCTCGCAGCCATGCGAGCTCCCAAGCCCTACGGAGCATCGGGGGATGCACATGAACAGCGCTCCACACCTGCTCAATGAGGACCGCCCCGAGTACGAGCGGATCCTTGATGAGGCGCTGCGCACCGCACCGAACCGTCCTGATCTCGCCGCAATGGGCGAGCGGCTCAATCCCGAACAGCTGCGCACGATGGCGCTGAACGCCACCGCGCTGATCACGGCCGCCGCCACGACCGAGTACACGCACTATGTGAAGATCCGCGAAGAACTGCGCGACAGCGGATCTGCCGCACCATCGATCAGGGAGCGGAGCCCCGAGGGACCGGCGGAAGCCGGCTCCGGCGGCCTCGGTCTCGCCACGACGATGGGAGAGGTCACCGCCCAGGCTTCCGGGGCGGGGGCCATCGCCGTCGTCGCGGTGCTCGCGCCCGTCCTCGCCGGGGCGGCCGCCGCGATCTTCCTGCTCGTCGGCTACATCCTGAAGATGCTCAACCCCGAGCCCGCCTTCGCGGACACCCTGCTCACCGCGGGATGGCTGTTCGGCGCGCTCACCGCAGGGGGCATCCTGATCGCCGCGATCGGCCTGCTCCTGACCGCCCTGCGCAACGGCTCCACCTCGCTCCTGGCCGGTTCGCACGGCGAACAGAACGAGGAAGTGGCCCGCGCCAGGGAAGCCTGGGGCGAGGCGCTCCTGGAGCGCGGCCTCCTGCCGTTCCTGCGGGAGGCCCTGGCGGATCCGGGTACGGCGGCGCACGCGGCCCGTACGCCGTCGGCGGATCCCAGCAGCCGGATGCCTCAACTCGGCTACCACAGGCCCGGATTCAGCAGCCCGGACGGCGGCCCGGCGGCGGGTCCGCGCCCGAGCTTCTCGAGCCCGGACTTCTCGAGCCCGGACTTCGGCGGTCCCGACCACAAGCCGGAGTAGGACGCGAGGGCGCCTCGGGCGGGCACCAGTAGGAGCCCGCCCGAAGCGCCACGCACCGCGCCGGTCAGTCGGCGATCGGCAGGTACACGCGGTTTCCGGCTGCCGCGAACTCCTTGGACTTCTGGTCCATGCCCGCCGCGATCTCGTCCTGCGTGCCGCCGTGCTCACGCCGGATGTCGTGCGAGATCTTCATGCTGCAGAACTTCGGCCCGCACATCGAGCAGAAGTGCGCCGTCTTCGCGGGCTCCGCGGGCAGCGTCTCGTCGTGGAACTCGCGAGCCGTGACGGGGTCGAGGGCCAGGTTGAACTGGTCCTCCCAGCGGAACTCGAAGCGCGCGTCCGAGAGCGCGTCGTCCCAGTCCTGCGCGCCCGGGTGCCCCTTGGCGAGGTCCGCCGCGTGGGCCGCGATCTTGTACGTGATGACGCCGGTCTTCACGTCGTCGCGGTTGGGCAGGCCCAGGTGCTCCTTGGGCGTGACGTAGCAGAGCATCGCCGTGCCCCACCAGCCGATCATCGCGGCGCCGATGCCGGAGGTGATGTGGTCGTACGCGGGCGCGATGTCGGTGGTCAGCGGGCCCAGCGTGTAGAACGGCGCCTCCTCGCAGATCTCCTGCTGAAGGTCGATGTTCTCCTTGATCTTGTGCATCGGGACGTGCCCCGGGCCCTCGATCATCGTCTGTACGTTGTGACGCTTGGCGATCGTGTTGAGTTCCCCGAGGGTGCGCAACTCGGCGAACTGCGCCTCGTCGTTGGCGTCCGCGATCGAACCGGGGCGCAGTCCGTCGCCGAGCGAGTACGTCACGTCGTAGGACGCGAGGATCTCGCAGAGCTCCTCGAAGTTCTCGTAGAGGAAGCTCTCCTTGTGGTGCGCGAGGCACCAGGCCGCCATGATCGAGCCACCGCGCGAGACGATGCCGGTCTTGCGGTTGGCGGTCAGCGGGACGTACGGAAGGCGCACGCCCGCGTGGACCGTCATGTAGTCCACGCCCTGTTCGGCCTGCTCGATGACCGTGTCCTTGTAGATGTCCCAGGTCAGCGCCTCGGCCTGGCCGTCGACCTTCTCCAGGGCCTGGTAGAGCGGCACGGTCCCGATGGGGACGGGGGAGTTGCGCAGGACCCACTCGCGGGTGGTGTGGATGTTGCGCCCGGTGGACAGGTCCATGACCGTGTCGGCGCCCCACTTGGTCGCCCAGGTCATCTTGTCCACCTCCTCCTCGATGGAGGAGGTGACCGCGGAGTTGCCGATGTTGGCGTTCACCTTCACCAGGAACTTCTTGCCGATGATCATCGGCTCGATCTCCGGGTGGTTGACGTTGGCGGGGATCACCGCGCGGCCCGCGGCGACCTCCGCGCGCACGACCTCGGGGTCTAGGTTCTCGCGGATCCCGATGAACTCCATCTCGGGCGTGATCTCACCGCGGCGGGCGTACGCGAGCTGCGTCACCGCCTGGCCCGCGCGCCCCCTGCGCGGCTGGCGCGGGCGGCCGGGGAAGACCGCGTCGAGGTTCTTCAGGCCCCCGCGCGGCGAGGTGTGCTTGATGCCGTCGTCCTCGGGGCGGGGCGGGCGGCCCGTGTACTCCTCGGTGTCGCCGCGGGCGATGATCCAGTTCTCGCGCAGGGGCGCGAGGCCCCTGCGGACGTCGGTGTCGATGGACTCGTCGGTGTAAGGACCCGAAGTGTCGTACAGGGTCACGGCCTTGCCGTTGGTGAGGTGCACCTGGCGGACCGGCACCCGCAGGTCGGGGCGCGAGCCCTCGACATACGCCTTGTGCCAGCCGATGGACTTCCCGGCCTCGTCGCTCTGGTTCTGCTTCGAGGCAGGCGTGCGTGCGTCCGCTGCGGTCATGAGACCTACTCCCTACGCCGGCATTACCCGGTAACAGGTTCGGCGGTCGACGCAGCGAATTCCGTACGGCTCGTGCACTATTTGTGCCGCTTCGTACGGAGGTCAGCGCCCTCTCAGCCCGGTGCTCCGAGCTCCCGCGATTGCAAAGGTGGCTCCACGCTAGCGTCCTATCGGGCGCGCTGAACAGAGGGCCCCCTCCGTTCTTGCGATGATCGGGCAGTGACCACCACTGAGCCGCCGTCCCAGCCGCCCGCCCCGAACGTGCCGCCGGACCCGCATGGCCACTCCCACAGCCATGGTCCGGCCGCGCCCGTCTCCAAGCATCTGCGCAAGGTCATCGCCGCCGTGCTGATTCCTTTCGCCACGGCGGTCGTCGTGGGGCTCGCGGTGTTCTGGCCCGGCGGCGCACCCGACCACGCGCGCACCGGCGTCGGCTTCGACCGGCAGACCCAGTCGGCCGACGTGACGAAGGTGCGAGAACTCCCCTGCAAGGACGTGAACGCCTCGCAGACCCCGCCGAACGGCGACACCTCCACCGCCGAGGGACAGTCCGCGCAGTCCCGTGCGAAGGGCGTCTGCAAGAAGGCGACGATCGAGGTGACCAGCGGCAACGACAAGGGCCGCACCTTCACCGAGATCGTCCAGCCGGACTCACCGCGGCAGTTGCGCCAGGGCCAGCAGGTGGTGGTCGCCTACGAGCCCACGGCCCCCGAGGCGCTGCAGTACTCGGTCACCGACGTGAACCGGAAGTTCCCCATGGCGCTGCTCGCCGGGATCTTCGCGCTCGCCGTCGTCGTGGTGGGACGGCTGCGCGGCCTCATGGCCCTGATCGCCCTGGCGTTGAGCTTCCTGGTCCTGACGTTCTTCATCCTGCCCGCGATCCTTCAGGGCTCGAACCCGCTGGTCGTGGCGGTGATCGGGGCCAGCGCCATCATGCTGATCGCGCTCTACCTGTGCCACGGTCTGACGGCACGAACATCGGTCGCGGTCCTGGGCACGCTGATCTCGCTGCTCCTCATCGGCCTCCTCGGCTCGCTCTTCATCGGCTGGGCATCGCTGACGGGCAACACGGACGACAACACGGGCCTGATCCACGGCCTGTATCCGTCCATCGACATGAGCGGCCTGCTGCTCGCCGGTGTCATCATCGGCTCGCTCGGCGTGCTGGACGACGTGACGGTGACGCAGACGTCCGCCGTCTGGGAACTGCACCAGGCCAACCCCACGATGGGCTGGCGCGGTCTGTACGGCGCGGCCATCCGCATCGGCCGCGATCACATCGCCTCGGTCGTCAACACCCTCGTCCTGGCCTACGCGGGCGCGGCGCTGCCCCTGCTGCTGCTCTTCTCGATCGCGCAGAGCAGCGTGGGCACGGTGGCCAACAGTGAGCTGGTGGCCGAGGAGATCGTGCGCACCCTGGTCGGCTCGATCGGCCTGGTCGCCTCGGTACCGGTGACTACCGCGCTCGCGGCCCTGGTGGTCTCGGCCGACCGTTCGACCCCGGCGGCCGCCGCGGTCCGGACGGGAGGCTCGGCCCACCCCGGAAGCGGCGCCACCCCGGCAGCCAAGCAGAGCCGTAGCGGAAAAGGCCGGCGCCGCAAGGCCTGAGCCTTGGATGCCACGAAATGCAGCAATCTGCCGTCGGCTTGGCCCTTCGGCTCGCGGAGGTCAACCCGCGCTCTGCTCCTCGGCGAGGATCCGGTCCAGCGCCTCGTCCAGATGCGTCTCCAGGTCGGCGAGCGCCCGCTCCTGCCCCAGCGGAACCAGCTTGTCCGTACGGTCCAGGAAAGCGAGCAGCGGCGGGATCCCCACCCGGAAGAGCGCCTGGTCCGAACCGACCTGAAGCCTGATCAGCGCCTCGTCGAGCAGCTCGGGATCGGTGGGCGCGATGTGCACATCCCCGTCGCCACACGCCCCGCCCACCCCGTCGACCAGCAGCTCCCGCCCGAAAGCCCAGGTCACAGGGGCGTCCCCGGGGAGGTGGAAGGTCAGCCGGACGGCGTAGGGATCACCGCTTTCGTAACGCAGCTCCACCGGGATGCGAAACGACAGCTCCTCGGAAACGAGGAAGCTCATCATGACCTCTGCCTGGACCGACTCGCGCATCGCCCGCCTACCCCGTCGCTAAAGCTCGACTGGCCAGGAACCAACTCCCTGACACTCATGGCATCTTGCTTAACGTACACATCAGATCACAAGGAGTGAGTTTTCAGATGCTGATAGAGAAGGCAAGTGTCCCCAGTAGCCTCCCGAGCTCATTCTGCAACCGTTCCGCTGCAGGTAGTAGCCGATCTGCTTGATAAGCGGGCACGGAAATCGCCATGGTGGCCGCCGTGTTGCCCGCAGTGATCGGAATCGCGGCGCAGACCGTGCCCAACGCGTACTCCTGACGCTCCACCACGGGCTCCATCCGGCCCATCCCCTCCAGGCGGCGCAGAAAACTCCGGTCGTCACGGACCGAGTACGGAGTGATCGACTGCACCGGATAGCGGGAGAGGTGGTCCTGACGCCGCTCGTCGTCGAGTTGGGCGAGCAGACACTGCCCGATCGCGTGGGCGTGTCCTGTCTCGCGGAAGTCGGCCCACTCCTCCACCGCCGGATTCCCCGGCGTGTCCGCCACAGCCACGACCTCGATCTCGCCTTCGCGGTAGACGGCGAAATACACCGGCACCCCGATGGCGTCACGCCAGTGCTCCAGGGCTTCGCCGATCATGCCGCGACGATTCTGCTGCGCCCCGCTCGCGCTCAGCCGCTCAGCCGCCTCGCCGAGCACGAACACGCCCTTGTCCCGGCGCAGATAGCCCTCGTGCGTCAGCGTGCGCAGCAGGTGGTAGGCCGTGGGCAGCGCTAGCCCTGCCTCCCGGGCCAACTGCTTGGCAGGCGCGCCCTCCTGATGTGCGGAAGCGGCTTCCAGCAACCGCATCGCCCGCTGTACCGAGCCAATGAGGGTCGGCGCGGCGGCAGTTGTCGCCGTGACGATCGGCTGTGGCCCGAACGAGGGGTCGTTGGAGGAGGTGTCGGCGGGTGTGGCGTCGACCGTGGCCAAGGTTCACTCCCGAAACGCGTGGGGGTTCCGCCCGTGCCCGGGATACACGGGTGGGAGCGCAGTGCGCCCGAGCGGGGCTCACCCCGCGTCGGTTTTCGGACTCTAACCGCTGGCCGACGGCCTAAGCCCGCGCACCGGGAAACTTCCCCCACCCGAGCGAACTGTTGCGAGAAATCACCAGTCGCCGCGCGAAGACGTCGAGCCGGATATGAACTTCCGTACGACGTAGATGAGTCCGCCGACCAGCGCCACGAAAATCAGTGCCTTGAACAACAGGCCGACCACGAATCCCACGACGCTCGCTATCAAACCGCCGAACACGACCAGGGCGATGACCGGCACCGCGATCCACTTCACCCACCACGGCAATCCCGAGAAGATCTCCTGCGCTGCCATCGTCCTTACCTCTCTCCGCATCCGTCCTACTTCTTGCATTCGATGCTAGGGCGGCGGAGGGCCCGACGGGGGCCTCGCGTCCCTTGTCCTCCCCTGATCCGCCCCCTAGGGAACCCCGAGGTCGCAGCCCTGAGAAGTCAGCCCTCCGGCGTAGAGGACAGGCCCATCAGAGGGTGCGGATCAGCCCTCCGGCGGAGAGAAGACGACGAGCACCCGCAGGTCCTCGCTGATGTGGTGGAACTTGTGGGCGACCCCCGCCGGCACGTACACGACACTGCCGCGCGCGACTTGGGTGGTCTCCATGCCGACCGTGATCGACGCCCGGCCGCTGACGATCATGTACACCTCGTCCTGCTGATGCGGCTGCTGCGGATCCGACTCCCCGGCGTCGAGCGCGTACAGCCCCACCGACATGTTCCGCTCGCGCAGAAACTGCAGATACGCACCGTCGTTCGCGGCGCGCTCCGTCTCCAGTTCATCCAGCCGGAATGCCTTCATCGTCCTCGTACGCCCCTTGCCCCAGCTCGCGAGCCGACCGCTCTGGCCGTCCGTCTGCAACGATCAGACACATGAAGAATTTCGTAGTCAAGACGATCGCCAACGCGGCGGCCCTGGCCGTCGCCGTGTGGCTCCTCGACAAGATCACCCTGACCGGCGACAACACGGGCAAGAAGACGCTCACGCTGATCGTTGTCGCACTGCTCTTCGGCCTGGTGAACTTCCTGGTCAAGCCGATCGTGAAGGTGCTCACCTTCCCGCTGTTCATCCTGACCCTCGGCCTGATCACGCTCGTGGTCAACGCCCTGATGCTGCTGCTGACCTCGTGGCTTGCCGACAAGTTCGACCTGAGTTTCCACGTCGACGGGTTCTGGACCGCCGTTCTGGGCGGCCTGATCATCTCGATCGTGTCCTGGGCGATGAACGTCGTCCTGCCCGACGACAAGGACTGAGCCCGCCCCATGGCCTCCTCCACGGCCCCTTCCACGGTCCCTTCCGTGGCCCCCTCCACGGCCTTCTCCGTGTGTTTCGTCTGCACCGGCAACATCTGCCGGTCCCCCATGGCCGAACACGTCTTCCGCGCGCGGGTCGGCGAGGCCGGGCTCGGCGAACTGGTCCAGGTGGACAGCGCGGGCACGGACGGCTGGCACGAAGGGGACGGCGCGGATCCGCGCACCGTCTCCGTCCTGGCGGCGGCCGGCTACGAGAGCGAGCACGTGGCACGCCGTTTCCAGGTCTCCTGGTTCTCCCGGCTCGACCTGGTGATCGCCCTGGACTCCGGCCACTACCGGACCCTGCGCCGCCTCGCGCCGACACCTGCCGACGCGGACAAGGTGCGGCTGCTGCGCTCGTACGACCCCGTGGCCGCGGGACTGGGCGACCTGGACGTCCCCGACCCGTACTACGGGGATGACGACGGGTTCGACGTGTGCCTGAGAATGGTGGAGGCGGCGAGCGACGGTCTGCTCGACGCCGTACGTGAAGCAAGGGAAGGCGGGCGGCATGACGGACTCCGCAGCGATATCCGCAGGTAGCGGGGCAGGTACCGGTCCTGGCACCGGATCTGGCACCGGCGCGGGAACCCGCACCGGGATGGGCGACGGCACGAGAGCCGTGCGGGCCGGTCTCCCCGAGCCCGTGAAGCACGAGCCGACCCTCCCGGGGCCGGTGTTCGCCGCGCACTTCCACCTGCCGGGCGACCCCACCGGGCCGTACACCTACGGGCGGGACGACAACCCGACCTGGACACTCCTCGAACAGGCCATCGGCGAGCTCGAGGCCCCGGACGAGTTGCCGGACGAGGCGTCGGGCGAGGGGAGCGAGGGGGCCGCAGGCCCAGGCGTCGAGACCCTGGTCTTCGCCTCCGGTATGGCCGCCATCTCTGCGGTGCTCTTCTCGCAGCTGCGCGCCGGCGACGCGGTGGTCCTGCCGGACGACGGCTATCAGGCGCTGCCCCTGGTCAGGGAGCAGCTCACCGCGTACGGCATCGAGGTGCGCACCGCCCCGACCGGCGGAGACGCGCAGCTAGATGTCCTGGACGGCGCCAAGCTGCTGTGGATCGAGACTCCGTCGAACCCGGGCCTCGACGTGTGTGACGTGCGGCGTCTAGCCGACGCGGCACACGCGCGTGGAGCCCTGGTGGCGGTCGACAACACCCTGGCCACGCCGCTCGGCCAGCGCCCCCTCGAACTCGGCGCGGACTTCTCCGTGGCCAGCGGCACCAAGATGCTCACCGGCCACGGCGACATCCTCCTTGGGTACGTTGCCTGCCGCGACGCCGAGCTGACCGCTGCCGTGCGGCGCTGGCGCAAGATCGTCGGGGCCATCCCGGGGCCGATGGAGGCCTGGCTCGCGCATCGCTCGCTGGCCACGCTCCAGCTGCGCGCCGAGCGCCAGAACACCAACGCCCTGGCCCTCGCCGAGGCGTTGCGCGGCCACGACGAAGTGACCGGGCTTCGCTATCCGGGGCTGCCGGACGACCCCTCGCACAAGATCGCCTCACAGCAGATGCGGCGCTTCGGGTGCGTGGTCTCCTTCACCCTGCCCTCACGCACGCGTGCCGATCGTTTCCTCGACGCACTGCGTCTCGTGGACGACGCGACGAGCTTCGGCGGGGTGCGTTCCACCGCGGAACGGCGTGGCCGCTGGGGTGGGGACGCCGTCGCGGAAGGCTTCATCCGCCTGTCCGCCGGGTCCGAGGACACCGATGACCTGGTCACGGATGTGCTGCGCGCGCTGGCGGAGTCCGCGAGCCAACGGCCCTGAGCGCGTGCCGACCGCTCCCGGCTAGTACCGGGCTACGCACAACGAACGGTCCGAGCCTCCCCCTCGTGGCTCGGACCGTTCCGGTTCTGCGCGCGAAGAACCGCGCACACAAGGCTAGTTGACTCTGTGTCAGTGTCCAATCACAGTAGCGACAGAGACCTATCGACATATTTATAGTTGCTCCCGACCCGAGGGCCGGGAGGGGAGGGCACCGCCGTGGATCTGGCCCTGCTGCGCACGTTCGTGACCGTGCACCGGGCCGGTTCCTTCACCCGCGCCGCCGCCCTGCTCGGCCTCTCCCAGCCCGCGGTCACCTCGCAGATACGGACCCTCGAACGGCAGCTGGGCCGCCCCCTGTTCCTGCGCCAGGCGCGTGGCGTGACTCCCACGACCATCGGGGACGAGCTCGCCCACAAGGCCGCGCCGCATCTCGATGCCCTGGTGGAGATCGCCGAGACGGGGCTCGAGAAGGACTCCTCCGTACGCACCCTCCACCTCGCGGGGCCTTCGGAGTTCACCGCGGCCCGCGCGCTACCCGCTCTCACCGCACTGACCGGGCAGGACGGACACGGCTTCGCGCTGCGTGCCTCCTTCGGCAACGCGGAGGAGGTCCTCGAAGGGCTCTCCGCCGGGCACCACGACCTGGCCATCACCACGGCTCAGCCGCGCGGCGCGCTGCTCACCGCGACGCCTCTCTGCGACGAGGAGCACGTCCTGGTCGCGGGCCCGCTCCTGGCCGCCCGTATCGGCCCCGGCAAGCTGCGCCGCAAGGGTGCATCCGCGCTCGAGAACCTGCCGGTGGTCGAGGTGCACGAGTCGCTGCCACTGGTCGCCCGCTACTGGGCCGCCGTCTTCGACACCCGTCCGGCCGCATCGGGCACCGTCATTGTTCCGGACCTGCGGGCGGTGCTCGCCTGCGTCGCCACCGGGGCCGGCCTCGCCGTGCTGCCGCGCTATCTCTGTGCGCCCGCTCTGAGAAGTGGCGAGGTCGTGGCCCTGCTGGACCCCGTGGTGCCCCCGCTGCGCACGTATTTCCTCGTCGTACGCACCGGCACACTCGCGATGCCGCACATCGCGCGGGCGCACGAGTGGCTGCTGCGTGCTGCCGTCGACTGGGCTTGAGCGGGACTCCGACTGGTTCACGATGTTTCACGTGGAACAGTCCGGGCCACATTTCTCCCATGACCGTCCGACCCGTGGTCAAGCGCACCGCACGCGCCGTCCTGCTCGATGGCGACGACCTGGTCCTGATCAAGCGGACCAAGCCCGGCGTCGATCCCTACTGGCTCACTCCCGGTGGCGGGGTGGAGCCGGAGGACGCGACTGTCGTCGACGCGCTCCATCGTGAGGTGCACGAGGAGCTCGGCGCCAAGATCTCCGACGTGGTGCCCTGCTTCGTGGACACCGTCGAGCACATCGGCGAGGACGGCGGCGCGACCGGCGTCAAAGTGCAGCACTTCTTCGTCTGCCGCCTGGAGTCCATGGACCTCTCGCTGCGGCACGGCCCCGAGATGGACGAGCCGTGCGGCGAGTACGAGATCGTCCACGTGCCCTTCACCCGGGTCGGGATCGCCTCGGTCCATCTCGTACCGCTGTCACTGCGGCACTATCTGGACGGCAACATCGAGGGCGTACGCGCGATGCACGCCCCAGATCTGGGCTGATCTCCTCCTGGGCGACATCGCACTGACGGACCGTTGCGGTCAGTCGGCTACCGCCACCAGTTCCTCCACGGAGTCGTGGCGGATCCGCCCGGCAGGGATACCGACGTCCCGCAGCGCGTCCACACCGCTGCGGATCATGCCGGGCGGGCCCGAGAGGTAGGCGTCGTACTCGTTCCAGGGGCCGTACTCGCGCACGGCGTCCGGGAATTGGGCGTGATCATCGACGACCGGGCGCACCGAGAGCCAGGGGTGGGTCTGCTGGAGGCGCAGCATCGTGTCGATGTCGTACAGGTCGTGGTCGGTGCGGGCGCCGTAGAAGACCTCGACCGGACGCCGTTCGCCGTGCTCGGCGACGTCCTCGACGAGCGCCTTGATGGGGGCGATACCCGTACCGCCGCCCAGACAGAGCAAGCCGCTGTCGGTGGTGTGGTCGACGGTCATCGAACCCGCGGGCGCGCCAAGACGCAGGACGTCACCCGGCCGTGCGTGGTGCACCAGGGCGTTGGAGACCCAGCCCGCGGGGACGGCCTTCACGTGGAAGGAGAGCAGCCCGTCGGAGCGCGGTGCCGATGCGAACGAGTAGTGCCGCCAGATCCGCGGCCACCAAGGCGTCTCCAGGCTCGTGTACTGGCCCGCCAGGAAGGGATAGGGCTGGTCGGGGCGGACGGTGACGACAGCGATGTCAGGCGTTCTCAGGTCGTGCGAGACGACCTCGGCGAACCACCAGGCCGGGGCGCGCAGTTCATCGGCGGCAGCCGCGTCGATCATGATCTGGGAGATGGTCGTGTACGTCCGGACCCAGGCGGCCTCGGTCTCCTCGTCCCAGACCGCGCTCGCGTACCGGCTGAGCGAGCCGATCAGGCACTCGCCGACGGCCGGGTAGTGCTCGGGCCGGGTGCCGTACTTGCGGTGTCCGCGGCCGAGGTTCTTCAGATACGCGGTGAGTACGTCGGCGTGGTCGATGTGCTCGGCCGCGGTCAGCAGCGCCTTGAGCAGCCGGTCGCGCTGGGTGTCCATCGCCGCGGGGAACAGCGGGCGCAGGTCGGGGTGGCGGGTGAAGAGCAGTGCGTAGAAGTACGACGTCACCTTGTCGGCGACGGGGCCTATTTCGGCCATCGTGCGCTGGACGCGGATCGCGTCGGGGGAACCCGTGGGGGAGGGCTTCCGTGGCTCCGGTACGCGCTCGGGGTGCGGCTCGGGGTGTGATGCCGGGGCCTGGTCCTGGGCGCGGGCGTGGTTCTGGTCCTGAGGGTGGTTCTGGCCCTGGGGGAGGTTCTGGTCCTGGGACCGGGCCTGGGGGGCGCCCTGCGGCGCGGCCGGGGCGTGCGCCGGTACTGCCGCTTCCTGGGCTGCCGGTACCTGGGCTGCCGGTATTCGCTCCTCGGCCGCGCGCTCGGGTTCAGGCGCGGGCCGGGCCTCCGGAGCGGACGTGGACGCGGGCCCGCCGGACCTGCCCAGGGGGCGTATGGCGGACACCCGGCGGCCCTCTACCGCCTCGGGCTCACCGGCCTCGGTCTGGGTCGGCTCGCCGCCCTCCGACGGCTTCGGCGCCTTGCGCGGGGTGAACCAACCGCCTCCACCGCCGGTGTCGCCGGAAGTGCCGTTACCCGCCGACGTGGTGGTCGGAGCGTCCATGCTGTGCCTCGCCTCGAACATCTCTCAGTCGGTCCGTGCACTTCCCTGTAGGAAGCCGCTTACTTTCCCCGCTCTGCCTCGACAGCCAATGTGGCCACATTGAACCTTGGATTACCGGACCCTACGGACAAGTAGGAAGTAAATGTGACATTGCCCGCAGTCATCTCACCGCAGCGTCCCATCCCTCACCACTACCCCGGTCGCATAACGGGAAGTTCAGGTCTTCGATCTCTTCGCCCCGTTAGGCTGCGTTGACCTCCGCCCGTGCCCCCCAGGGGTGCGCTGAGATGCACCCGGCCCGAACCGGACTCGACCATACCGGCAGCCGCCCGGGGCACAAGTCCCGCCGTACTCCACCGGGAATTCAGCGGCCTGCGCACGTCAATTGCTCCAATTACCAGGCGCGGCGCACCAATTCATACGCCTTACGCAGATCCCGCCCGACATAAGAGTGGGTGGCGAGCCCGGCCAGCCGCTGATCCGCATTGACGGCGACCGAAACAGGCACCGCTCCGAACAGCTCCAGGTCCGAGAGCGAGTCACCATAAGCGACGCAATCGGACCGCCCCACCCCGAACTCTTCACAGAGCCGGTTCGCGATCTTCACCTTGGCCGCGGCACTGAGAATGCCCGTCGGATCCACCGGCTCGGTGAACGGCACGGAGGGGAAAACCGATCCATACGCGGCATGCGCACCCCAGGCGAGCAGCCGCTCCACGAAGAATGACGGCGACAGCGAGATCACCGCGCAGTAGTCGCCTCCCTCTCGGATCTCGGCCCAGGTCTCACGGATCCCCATCAGCCACGGCGCCCCCTCGAAAGCCGCTGTGACCTGCGCGTCCGTGAGTTCCGCCCACAGGGCGCGCACACGGACCGCGTACTGCGGCGAGTCGATCCGCAGCGCCACGAACTCCCGTTCCAGCTCCGCGATCTCCGCTTCGAGGCCGAGCTGACGCGAGATCTCCACGGGCGCCGCCGTGCCGTGCAGCAGCGTTCCGTCCA
Organism: Streptomyces sp. NPDC057302; assembly: GCF_042667685.1. Classification (NCBI taxonomy): domain Bacteria; kingdom Bacillati; phylum Actinomycetota; class Actinomycetes; order Kitasatosporales; family Streptomycetaceae; genus Streptomyces; species Streptomyces sp. NPDC057302. The sequence goes on from NZ_JBHUZJ010000128.1 coordinate 15,141, forward strand.
GGTCGAAGAGGTGAAGGCGTGCCATGTACGCCGAGGCTAGTACCCACGGTTACTCCCGCTGTAAGACGCCATCGGCCCCCGCTCCCGGCACCGTGTTTCACGTGAAACTAAGCCGCCCCGCTCGCCGGGCCACCCTCGTCGTCCATGTCACCGCCGCCGCCGGCTGGCTCGGGCTCACGCTCGGTCTGCTCGCGCTCGCCTTCGCGGCCCTCACCACGGGCTCCGCCCCGACCACCGAAGCCGCCGCCCGCTCCATGAAGCTCTTCTCGGACTGGCTGGTGCTCCCCCTGGCGCTGCTCACGCTGCTAAGCGGTCTACTGCTGTCCCTCGGGACTCCCTGGGGCCTCGCAAAGCACCGCTGGGTCTACACCAAGTTCTGGCTGACCCTGGCCACCACCGCCGCCACGGCCTTCGCGCTGCGTCCCGGCATCGACGACACGGTCGCCACCGTGTCCGCGGGCTCCCCCGTGACGGATCCGGCCGACCTGATCGCCGGACCCATCGTCTCGCTGAGCGCCTATCTCTTCATGATGGTCATCTCGCTCCTCAAGCCCTGGGGCCTGACCCGTCGTGGCCGGAAGCAACGTGACCAAATCCGACGTGCTTCTGCCCACAAACCGGTGGACGCCAAGGACGTACGTCAGACAGCCTGAGCCGAGTGTCGACACCTACCCTCACCGCACTGCCCATCCGCCGGCTGACCCGCCTCGATCTCACCGCCTGCGCCGACCTCTCGCAGGATCGCGGCTGGCCACGCGAGGAGCACAAATGGGGGCTGCTGCTCTCCGCCGGCACCGGATACGGCATCGACGATCCCGACGGTGACGGACTCATCGCCGCCTGCGTGGTGACCGAATACGGCCCTCAGGAGCGCCCCGGCCTCGGAGCGATCGGCATGGTCCTCATCGCCGAACGGCACGCCCGCAAGGGCCTCGGCCGTCGTCTGATGCGCTACGTCGTCGAGGGAGCGGGCACCACTCCGCTCACCCTCCACGCGACGCCGAGCGGTCGCCCCCTCTACGAGCAGCTCGGATTCAAGACCACCGGCCGCGCCGAAATGGTCCGCGGCCACTTCAGCCCCGGCGGCACACTGCCGGACGTCACCACCCGCCCGGCGACCGCGGAGGACCTGTCCGCGCTGGTCCGTCTCGACACCGAGGTCTTCGGCCTCGACCGCACCCACGTGCTCACCCGGCTTCCGGCCTTCGTCGACCAGCTGCGGGTCGCGGAGGCGGACGGCACGATCACCGGCTACGCGGGCGCCTGGCCGAACATGGAGACCCATGTCATCGGCCCCCTGATCGCCCGGGACACGGAGACGGCAAAGGCCCTGATCGCCTCGCTCGCCGAGGGCTCGGACCGGCCGCTGCGCACCGACATCGACGTACGCCATGAAGAACTGCTCGCCTGGGTGAAGGAGCGGGGCCTCGCGCCCATCGCCTTCAATGCCGTGATGACGTACGGCGTCCCGGAGCTCCCCGGCGACTGGACCCGCCGTTTCGCGCCGCTGACTGTGGCGGCCGGCTGATCGCACACGAAGGCCCGCCCTCATCTACCGGTTGGCTTCCGGTAGATGAG
>NZ_JBHUZJ010000129.1:0-16492 GCF_042667685.1 Streptomyces sp. NPDC057302
CCCACACGTGTGGGAGGGGCCGTCGCGCTGATCGGGCTACTTCGCGTCAGGTGTGCCCCGGCGCAGTCGGGCCGCCTTCTCGTCCACCTCGGCCTGGGACGTGCCTGCCCGCACGACGATCACCGCCTGGGAGCCGTCGGGCAGTGTCGCCTCCCGCATCTCCGTGCCCAGCAATTCGGGCCGCTTCCGCTCCTGCTCGTGGTCCTGGTCCGGCATCAGACCTCCCAGCTCGACGGGGGCCCACCGTAACCACGGATCAGCCGCGGATCCCTCCGTACGAGCGGCCGACAGGCCCTTTCACACGAACGCCGCCGCCGGACGACGGAACCCGGCGGACGGTCCTCAGCCCTGGACCGGATCCACCACCCAGTCCGGGTGCCCCGGCATCGGCGGCGTCTTCGAGCCGTACAGCCACGGATGCAGGAAGCCCTCCAGGTCCTGGCCCGCGACCTTCGACGCCAGGTCGATGAACTGCTGCGTGCTCGCGGTCCTGCCCCGGAAGCCGCTCACCCACGCCCGCTCGATCTTCTGGAACGTGGCGTCGCCGACCTGCTCCCGCAGGGCGTAGAGGACCAGTGCCGAACCGTCGTACCGCATGCGCTTGAAGAGGTTCGGCTCGGTCGGCTCGGCGGGGGCGCCGTAGTCGCGGCGCCACTGGTCGTGGGCCGCGTAGGCGGTCTTCATGGCGGCCTCGAAGCTGTCGCCGCCGTGCTCCTCGGAGTACATCCGCTCGTAGAAGCGGGCGTGCCCCTCGCTCACCCACAGGTCGGACCAGCCCTTCAGGGCGACGCTGTCGCCGAACCACTGGTGGGTCAGCTCGTGCACCATGTTCCGCTCGGCGTCGACCTTCGTGCCCAGGAGGTCGGCCTTCGGGATGAGCGAGAGCGTCTGGGTCTCCAGGGCGACGGCCAGGTCCGTGTCGCCGACCAGGAGGCCGTAGCGGTTGAAGGGGTAGGGGCCGAGTTTGCTCTGGAGCCAGGTGAGGTGGTCGGGAGTGAGCTTGCGGTACTCCGCCGTCGGCTCGACCAGTGCGTCCGGGACGACGTCCCGCAGCGGAAGCCCGCCGGGACCCTTGCCGTCGACGAGCTTGAACTTGCCGATCGCCATCTGCACCAGCTGCGTGGACAGCGGCTGTTCGGAGTCGTACGTCCAGCGCACCCGGTCACCGGGACGCTCCGCGCGATCGACCAGCTTGCCGTTCGCCACCGCCGTCAGATCCTTGGGCGTGGTGATGCGGAAGGTGATCGGCGCCCGCTGGCTGGGATGGTCGTTGGCCGGGAAGATCAGCCGCGCTCCGTTCGGCTGCGGATAGACCACCGTGCCGTCGGCGGTGGGGATCCATCCGTAGTCCTCGATGGCGTCGTCGCGGTGCCGCGTCTGCGTCGGGTCGGCGGTGTACGTGACCTTGGCGGTGAACGTACGCCCCTTCGCGATCGAGGACTTGGGCGTGACCGTCAGCTCGTCCCCGTCGCGGGACGTGCGCGCGGCCGAGCCGTCGATCTTCACCCCGTGCAGGGTGTTGCCCCCGAAGTCCAGGTTGAAGCGGGAGAGCGACTGGGTGGCGGTCGCTCTGATCGTCGCCGTCGCCTCGAACGGCGTCTTGGGGGCCTGCCAGTCGAAGTCCAGGGTGTAGCGGTCGACGCGGTACCCGCCGTTCCCGTCCAGCGGGAACATCGGGTCGCCCAGGCCGGGCGCGCCGGGCCCGGGGGTGCCGGATGCGGAAGGCGCGGCCTGCGACACCGTGCCGGTGAGGGCCGCCGTCACGGTGACGGCGGCCGCGAGGGCGAGCCGCGCTCTGCGGCGGGGCGTCCGGTACGTGCCCATCCGGTTCGTGCTCATCGGAAACCTTTCGGTCGGAAGGTTGCGCGGACGAGTCGGCGGGGGTGCGCCTGGGGGTGTGCCCCACCGCTGGTAGTGAGACGCACGGCACACGGCCCGAGTTGCGCGGAATCCGGCCTTTGAGTGACCAAGCTCTCGCCCGCGGCAGTCGCTTCCGATGGCAAGGTGGACGGGTCAGTGGGGGGAAGTCCACTGCCGGACGTCACGCCGAGAGGCGGGACGCATACCTATCGAGTGATGCCATGACCGCTGCCACAGCCACTGCCTCCGCACAGCCCCGCGCGACCACGCGCACCGGCGGGCCCAAGGAAGACGGCCCCAAGGTGCTCGAGCACGTCCTCGGCTGGACGCTCGTCGTCGTCCTGGCGATGCTCGTCACGCAGACCGGTCTGATGTGACCCCGGTCTCGTGGCTGTCGCCGTACGGGCCCGGATCGAGATCCGCCCGCCAGTGCCGGTGCGGTACGCCCACCAGGCCGTAGAGCCAGCGCACGGGCGAGCGCCGCGACAGCAGCGTGAGCCCCGCGAGGACCGCGAACAGCGGCAGGCCGATCCAGCCGCCCAGGAGGCGCACGAGGACGCTCGCGATCAGCGCGCCGACGAACGGCAGGCCGTAGACCCCGGCCGCCGCGATGGCGATCGCCAGGAACCGGTGCACCTTGCGGTCCTCGTCCGCGCCGGGCAGTGACCAGCCCTCCATCAGCCAGCCGATCTCCGTCAGCAGCATCGTGCCGATCACGGCCGCGCCGAACACGAGCAGCGCGAGGAACGTCCCGGACGTCAGGAAGTCCAGTACGTGGTTGACGACGCTGTCCCGCCGCCAGTCGGCGAAGTCCCGCGCGTCGGGGGAGAAGAGCCGCTCGTAGCCCCTGCCGTCCCAGCCGTGGATCAGGGTCCCGAAGAGCAGGAAGTACCCGCCCACGCACTGGAGATACGCCCAGTAGCCCGCCCCCACCAGGACGAGCGCCTGCGCCACCAGGAACCCGAGGATCGCGGCCACGGGAATCCCGCCCGCGTAGAAGAGCACGAACCCCGCCCACACCCCCTCGTGCCCCTGCGCGACGTGCATCGTCGCCCACGCCGGGTTCTGCCAGAGCAGGAAGAGGCCCGTCGGCACCATCAGGACCGCCGCGAAGAGCGCCGTGAGCGCCAGATACGGATTGGCGGCGCGGCTGCGCGTGCGCGGTCCCTCGCCCGCGTTGATCCGCTCCCACACCTGGAGCTGGCGCCCCGCCGCGAGAGCGAACGTCGCCCCGATCGCGTACGCCCAGAAGAGCGCGGACTGGATCTGGATCATGCCGATGCCCGCAGGGTGAGCCCGCCCGCGACGATCAAGTCCGAGGTGACGAGGGCCTGTTCGGCCTCGACGTCGGTCATGAAGACGAACGGCGGCACGACGGGCGGCACCGGCAGCTTGTCGGGCGTGAAGGTCAGACAGAGCAGCCCTTCGAGGCAGCCCTTGAACTTGGTCAGATAGAGCGTGACGGAGCCGCTGAGGTCCAAGGTGTCCGCGCCCAGGGCGAGTTCGTCGGATCCGTCGCGCGTCTTCATCCGGTAGTCGGTCAGCGAGGCGGCCTTCATCTTCAGGACCATCACCTTCAACGGGCCGTCGGCCGTGGGGATCTCGCGTACGCCGGCCAGGATGAAGCCCTGCGGCGAGAAGAGCGTGGTGGTGATCGTCGGCGGTGTCCTCGCCGCCACGACCGCGTCGCCGGGCGCCGCCCTCGCCGGAGTGCCGCCCCACAGCGTAGCCCCCACGAGGAGCACCGGAAGCAGGATGCCCAGGGTCCGCGTGCCCTGCCCGTCCCGCACCCTCGGCGGCCGCTCGGGATCCGCTTCCGTGTCCTGGGGCACCGGCGTCCAGCCGAAGCCCATCGCGCTGCCCACGATGCCGAGCACCATGCCCACCAGGAACCCGCCGAGGTTGGTCGCCGCGAACGAAAGCACCGACAGGATCAGGGCGTTGACGCTCACATAGTGGTGGGCGTGCGGCAGGAGCCACAGGAAGATCCCGGCGGCGATCAGGGCGAGGCCGATGCCGATCGCCGCGAGGCCGCCGAGCCCCAGGCTGACCAGGACCGTCAGCGGCGACAGCGGCACGAGGAGCAGCTCGGCGCCGCCGAGGATCAGCAGCAGCCCGCCCCAGAAGGGCCGGGTGCGCCGCCATCCGCGCAGCACCCGGCGTGGTTCACGCAGCGGCAGCCGCTCGTCGAGCCAGCCGCCGCCGTCTCTGCCCCACGCTCTGACCCCGGCTCTGCGGCCGCCGGTCAGAAGCACTTCTTGCCGCCGATGCTGACGTCGAGCTTCATGCCCTTGAGCCGGAAGTTCCCGCCGGTCGCCGACCAGGCGTGGGACTTCACCCCGGAGACGGTGATGTCCCCGGCCTGCAGCCCGAACTTCCCCTTCTCGCCCTTGACCCCGGGCACCTCGTCCAGGGTCGAGGCGTCCCGGCCGATCTCGGCGGTCCCGAAGCGGGCGTCACCCTCCAGGTCCTCGCCGTCGATGATGAGGTTGCTCGCGGTGACCTGGCCCGCCGCGCCGCCCGCGGTCAGCTTGAACACCACGGTGCCCACCGGGGTCTTGACCTCGGCCGCCTGGCAGATGTCGGACAGGGTCGCGTCACCGATCCCGAGGAGCGCCACCGGGTGCCCCTTGCCGTCGATGTCCCGGTCGGTCTGTACGTAGGAGGACAGGCCCTGGCTGGTGAGCTTGCCGGACGAGACCTGGAAGCTGGTGCCGGAGACGGCGAAGGAGGCGGCGAGCGCCCCCTCGGCCATCACGGAGGCCATCGCTCCGACGGCCAGGACGGCCGGCAGGGCCACGACGGCCGTTTTCTTCCAGGAGGTTCTGCCTTCACCTAAAGGGGTACGCGCTGCGCTCATGGGTCTTCCTCCCGTACGTCGTCCACGTGCGTAGGGGGAGTGCGGTGATGCGCGCCTTCGGGCAGCGAACCGGCAGGTGGCACGCTTCTGCCATACTGCGCACACCCGAGGCAGTTGGAGACTAGGGCCGAAATTGAATAATAGTCAACAGCGCGACGCAGGCCGTCCCGTGGACGCCCGCCCGCAGGCACGCGGCACCGACCGCTCCGTGGCGCGCCGCGCCGAACTCATCACCATCGGGCGGAAGTTGTTCGCCGACACGTCCTACGACGCGCTCTCGATGGACGACATCGCCAAGCAGGCGAGCGTCGCCAAGGGGCTGATCTACTACTACTTCAAATCCAAGCGCGGCTACTACCTCGCGATCATCGAGGACTCCGTGGCGGAACTGGTCGCGCGCGCCGGACGCCACGACGACCTGCCGCCCGTGGAGCGCGTGCACAGCACCGTCGACGGCTATCTGCGCTACGCCGAACACCATCAGGCCGCGTACCGCACCATCATCAGCGGCGGCGTCGGCTTCGACGCCGAGGTGCACGCCATACGCGACGGGGTGCGCAAGGCGCTGATCGACGCGATCGCCGACGGGGCGTACGGCCGCCGCGACATCCCGGAGCTCGCGCGCACGGCGCTGCTCGGCTGGCTGTGCAGCGTCGAGGGCGTCACGCTCGACTGGATCGGCCGGCAGGGCCTGGCGCGCGAGACGGTCTGCGACCTGCTCGTGCGGACCCTCGGCGACTCCTTGCGCGTCATCGAGGAGTTCGAGCCGTCCTTCCCGGCTCCGCCGCGGCCGTGAGGTCCGAGGTCCGAGGCATCGGGCCTGAGGCATGAGGAAGGGGCGGGAGCCGTCGGCTCCCGCCCCAACTACCGCGTACGACAGATCAGTTGATGGCCTTGATCAGTTCGCCGTCGGCCGTGTCGCCACTGAGCTCCCAGAAGAACGTGCCGCCGAGGCCCGCCTGGTTCTTGTAGTCCATCTTCCCCGCGATGGTGGCCGGGGTGTCATAGCTCCACCAGTTGGTCCCGCAGTGCGCGTACGCGGTTCCGCCGACCGTGCCGTTGGCCGGGCACTTGGTCTTGAGTTCCTTGTAGTCGTCGATGCCCGCCTCGTACTTGCCCGCGGCGGCGCCGGTCGCGGTGCCACCGGGCTCCTTCTGCGTGACGCCCGTCCAGCCACGGCCGTAGAAACCGATGCCGAGCAGCAGCTTGTCGGACGGGACGCCGAGACCCTGGAGCTTCTTTATCGTGGCGTCGGTGTTCCACGTCGCCTTGGGCGCGCCCTCGTACGCCTTCAGCGGCGAGTGCGGGGCGGTCGGGCCCTTCGCGTCCCATGCGCCGAAGTAGTCGTACGTCATCGGGTTGTACCAGTCGACGTACTGGGCGGCGCCCGCGTAGTCGGCGGCGTCGATCTTGCCGCCCTCCTCGGCGTCGGCCGGGATGGCCGCGGTGACGAGGTTGTCGCCGCCGAACTTCGAACGCACCGCGGACATCAGGTCCTTGTACGCGGCGCGCCCGCTGGTGTCACAGGTCAGGCCGCAGGCGTTGGGGTACTCCCAGTCGATGTCGATGCCGTCGAAGACATCGGCCCACTTGGAGTTCTCGACCAGGTCGTAGCAGGACTGGGCGAAGGCCGCGGGGTTCTTGGCGGCCTCGGTGAAGCCGCCGGACCAGGTCCAGCCGCCGAAGGACCAGAGGACCTTGAGGTTCGGGTGCTTGGCCTTGAGCTTGCGCAGTTGATTGAAGTTGCCGCGCAGCTCCTGGTCCCAGGTGTCGGCCTTGCCGTCGACGGACTGGTCGGCGGTGTACGCCTTGTCGGTCGCCGCGTAGGCGTCGCCCGTTGTGCACTTGCCGCCCTGGACGTTGCCGAAGGCGTAGTTGATGTGCGTGAGCTTGTCGGCCGATCCCGACGTCTCGATGTTCTTGACGTGGTAGTTCCGGTCGTAGACACCCCACTCGGTGAAGTATCCGACGACCTTGGAACCGGCTGCGGCCTTGGAGCCGACGGCGGCATCGGAACGGGCTGCCGCGGAGCTCGCGGCCTTCTCGGACCCGGTGTCGGGCCCTGCGGCGGCGGTGCCCGCGCCTGCGAGCAGGCCCCCGCCGAGCACGGCACAACACGCGGTGGCGACGAGCGCCCGGAAGGGGGCGCGGGGGAGGTGCGGTCTGAGCATCGTTTCTCCTCGTGGGGGGAGAGGGCGCATGGGGGGACATGGTGCTGTTGACCTGCGGGTGCCAGACGACGTGAGTGAACGTTGAATTGGCATGAACGCGGTAAAGCGCTCGGCTGGACTCTAGGAGGACTAGACCAGTGGGGTCAATGGTTCGGACCAATTCCGCGCCCCTCTTGCGGCCGTCGGCTATCTTTTGAGTAAGCGGTCGTTAACTAGTGACTGGCCGCCGCTGATCGGGCATACTCAACGCGCCACAGCCGCTGGTCACAGCGCCTTCCGCGACCCGGGAGGGCACCACCGGCCTGGCCGTGAGACACGGTGGCGCCGCACTACCCCGCGGGCCCGCCGCAGTGCCGAAAGGGAGGATGCGATCGCCATGCCTGAGCGAACCTTGCAGCAGCCGGTTGACCGTCAGCTGCCCACAGACGAGGCGCGGGATCTCTTCTCGCTCGTCCGTGAACTCGTCCAGCGGGAGATAGCTCCCCGCGCGGCCGAGGAGGAGGACGCCGGGCACTTCCCGCGCGAAGTCTTCACCCTTCTTTCCGAGTCCGGACTGCTCGGACTTCCGTACGCCTCCGAATTCGGCGGCGGCGACCAGCCGTACGAGGTCTATCTCCAGGTCCTGGAAGAGCTCGCCGCCGCCCGGCTCACCGTGGGTCTCGGCGTCAGCGTCCACTCCCTGTCCTGTCACGCGCTCGCCGGGTACGGCACCAAGGAGCAGCAGACGGCGCACCTTCCCGGGATGCTGGGCGGCGGCCTGCTCGGGGCGTACTGCCTCTCCGAGCCCGCGTCGGGTTCGGACGCGGCGTCCCTGCGGACGAAGGCCGTGCGTGAGGGCGACGACTGGGTGATCACCGGTACGAAGGCATGGATCACGCACGGCGGCGTCGCCGACTTCTACACCGTCCTGGCCCGCACCGGCGGCGAAGGCGCCCGCGGCATCTCCGCGTTCCTGGTGCCGGGCGACGCCGATGGCCTGCACGCGGCGCTGCCCGAGAAGAAGATGGGCATGAAGGGCTCACCCACCGCCCAGATCAACTTCGACGGGGTACGGGTCTGTGACGCCCGCCGCATCGGCGAGGAGGGCCAGGGCTTCGCGATCGCGCTCTCCGCGCTCGACTCGGGGCGGCTGGGCATCGCGGCCTGTGCGATCGGCGTGGCGCAGGCGGCGCTCGACGAGGCGCTTCGATACGCCACGGAGCGGCGGCAGTTCGGGCGGGCGATCGCGGACTTCCAGGGCCTTCGGTTCATGCTCGCGGACATGGCGACGCAGATCGAGGCGGGCCGGGCGCTCTACCTGGCGGCGGCGCGGCTGCGCGACGCGGGCAGGCCGTTCTCCAAGCAGGCGGCCATGGCCAAGTTGCTGTGCACGGACGCCGCGATGAAGGTGACGACGGACGCCGTTCAGGTGCTCGGCGGCTATGGCTACACCGCGGACTTCCCGGTGGAGCGCTTCATGCGCGAGGCCAAGGTGCTGCAGATCGTCGAGGGCACCAATCAGATCCAGCGGATGGTCATCGCACGTCACCTCGCGGGTCCCGAGTCGCGCTGAACTGGCCGTGCCTGACCAGCGGCGCCGCGAGCCGCACCCACTCCGGGTCGTGCCGCCCCGGCAGGGTCTTGCCCCGCTCGGCCCAGCTGCGGATGAGGGCGCGGTAGATGGGCGGATCCTGTAGCTGCGGCGGCTGAGGCTGGGGCGGCTGTTGCGGCGGTTGGGAATACTGCGGCGGCTGTGAGTACTGCGTCGGCTGAGGGCGCTGGGGCCACTGAGGAACCGATTCTTCGGTGGGCGGGGCAGCCGTCAGGAGGGTGCGCCTGCGGCGGCCGGTCGGCGGGTGCGAGACGGGCATCGGCGTGGGGGTGGTCATACGGGGCCAACGCGCACCGCGGGGAGCGGGTCACCGCTCGCGGGATTCGAGCGTCAGTTCGTGAGTGACCCATGCCGCTCGTGGGTGGGCCGCGGCGCGGCTCGCAGCACGGCTCGCGGCGCGGCTCGGGGCGCTTCTCGCGGCGCCCGGCGAGGTGCGGTGAGCGCTCCCCGTGAGGCTCGGCGAATAGCCCTCCCGCGAGGCCCGGCAAACGCCCCCCTCCGCGAGGCCGGGCGAGCGCCCCTCGTGAGGTTCGGCAAACGCCCCCCTCCGCGAGGCCCGGCAAGCGCCCCTCGTGGGGCTGGGTGAACACCCCCGCGACGCCCGGCAATTGCTCCCACGGCCCCCGCCGCCAGTGCCCCCGCGACGCCGCGCCCCGCGCGATCCGTACGGACCCGCTCCCTTCGCGAACGCGGGCTGACACGTGTCTGGCTCCGGCACGTGGTCTGACGTACCGTCAACTCCGCGCCGGGGGTCCCGCATCCGCGTGGGCCCGTCAACTGCCGTGCGCCCAGGGAGGTTTGCCGTGGCCGACGACCGACCCGTTCCGCTCGACGAGTACCCGATCCATCAGGTGCCGCTGTCCATGAAGCAGGTCGCGACGGGCGACCGCAATGCCTACGACCGCTGCATCTTCCACCTCTTCGACCACGAGGGCCGCGCGCTCCTCATCCTCGGGCTCGGCGTCTACCCGAACGTCGGTGTCATCGACGCCTACGCCACCTTGCGCAGAGGAGATACGCTCCACGCCGTACGCGCGTCGGACGCGCTCGGCGAAGACCGGATGAACCTCTCCGTCGGTCCGCTGACGATCACCGTCGAGGAGCCGCTGCGGCGCCTGCGTCTGAGCTGCGCCGCCGATCCCGACGACCCCGACTCCCTCTCGTACGACATCACCTGGACCGCCGGCTTCCCCGCCCTCTGGGAGCCGCACCACATCCAGCGGCGCGGCGACCGGCTCTCCCTCGAAGGGCGCCGCTTCGTCCAGGCGGGCGGCTGCGAAGGGGTGATCCGCGTCGGCGGCGACGAGATACCGGTGAGCGCGGGGGAGTGGACCGCGACCCGCGACCGCAGCTGGGGCGTGCGGCCGATCCCCGGCGAGGAACGCGGTCGCCTGGAGGAGGAGTTCGGCACCGAGGGCTTCCACTGGATCTGGAGCCCGGTGCGCTTCGAGGACCGCTTCCTGATGGTCATCGCCCAGGAGGACGCGGACGGCTACCGCACCCTCAACGAGGCCACGCTCGTACGCCCCGGAGCGCGTGACCGTCAACTCGGCTGGCCCCAGGCCGACATCACCTACCGCTCCGGCACCCGCCACCCCGAGAGCGCCGTCATCCACCTCACCGACCCCGAGGGACGCAAGCCGCTGGAGCTCGGCGTCGAGGTCCTCACCTCCCTGCCGCTCGCGGTGGGCGCCGGCTATCCGCCCGCCGACGACTGGCAGCACGGCACCTGGCAGGGGCGCGGCTGGACCGACCGCCGCGACTACGACCTGTCGGACCCGAAGGCGCACCCCCGGGCCGCGTACGGGGTCATCGACCACGCCGCCCGCTTCACCCTGGGCGGGCAGACGGGGTACGGGATCTTCGAGCACGGCAGCTTCGGCCGCCACGACCCGAGCGGCTTCACCGGCTTCGACTCCGTGGCCCCCTGAGGTGCGCCGATCCCTGAGATCCACGGCCCTCTGAGATCCACGGCCCTCTGAGATCCACGGTTCCTGAGATGTACAGCTGAGAGGAGCTCCGCGATGGCGACAGCACCGCGTCCCCGCACCACCACCCGCGACCCGGAGGAGCTCGCCCGCAGGCTCACGGCCTGGCTCGGCGCGCGGCTGCCCGGCGCCAAAGCCACCGGCGTGCGGGCCCCCGAGTCCAACGGCATGTCGAGCGAGACCCTCCTCTTCGACATCGAGCACCCTCAACCGCCGCTGCGGGCCTGCGCGTTGCGCGTGGCGGCGGACCCGGCCGCGTACACGATCTTCCCGGTCTACGACCTTCCGCGCCAGCACCGCACGATGCGGCTCGTCGCCGACCACACCGACCTGCCCGTGCCGCGCGTGCTGTGGCTGGAGGAGGATCCGGGGCCGCTCGGCGCACCCTTCTTCGTCATGGAGCGGATCGAGGGGCGCGTGCCGCCGGACGTCATGCCCTATACGTACGACGGGAATTGGCTGCATGCGGCGACCGACGCCGAACGTGCGCACCTGGAGGAGGCCTCGATCGGGCTCCTGGCCCACCTCCACGACCAAGTGCCCGTCGCCGAGGCCGAGTTCCTGACCCTGCCGGGCGAGGGCAGCCCGCTGCGCCGACACGTCGGCGCCCAACGGGCGTACTACGACTGGGTGGTCGACGGCCTGCCCCGCTCGCCCCTCATCGAGAGCGCCTTCGACCGGCTCGAGGACTGGTGGCCCGCCGACGAGGGCGAGACGGTCCTCAACTGGGGTGACGCGCGCATCGGGAACGTCATCTACGACGGCTTCGACCCCGCGGCCGTACTGGACTGGGAGATGGCGGCGCTCGCACCCCGCGAGGTCGACCTCGGCTGGATGGTCTACCTGCACCGCTTCTTCCAGGACCTCACGGTGAGCTTCGGGCAGGACGGCCTGCCCGGCTTCCTGCGCCGGGACCGCATCGAGGAGCGTTACGCCCGGCTCACCGGCCACACACCGCGGGACATGGACTTCCACACGCTGTACGCGGCGCTGCGGCACGCCATCGTCATGCTGCGCGTCGCCTACCGCCAGGTGCACTTCGGCGAGGCCGCGGTCCCCGAGGACCCGGACGCGCTGATCCTGCACCACGCCAGCCTGGAGGCCATGGTGCAGGGCAGCTATTGGTAGACGTCAGGCCGCGGAGCGCCCGTCCTGCTCCGGCACGCGGCGCGGGCGCGAGCTCTGGCCGCCGACGTGCGAGAAGGGCTGCGTACGCCAGTCGAGTCCCTGAGGCAGCGTCAGGAGCAGGGCGGTGTCCTGCTCCTGAGCCTCCATCGTCTCGTCCGCGGGCTCCGCGTCGGCCGCCGGGCGGCCCGTGCCCGCACACACCGTCAGGCCGAACGGATTCCACCGGGTGGCGCACAGCGCGTGCTCGGGCAGGACGTCCTCGTCGGCCAGGAGCGCGATCGGCTGTGCGCAGTCCGGGCACGTCACTCGGTACATCTCGAAGGTGTTGTACGCGTCGAACTCGGATTCACCCGGTTCGACGCCCTCCGATACGAGTGCCGACGCGGATTCATCGGAGCGCTGCTGCTTGCTGCGGGCAGGGCGACCGGGGCGCTTCAAGTTCTGCATGGGATTCTCCCCCTTGGGTGGGCCGAGAAGGCGCTGCGGCCTCGACCACAGCAAGCACTTCCCGTCCCGTCGTAGAGGTAATCGTGGCATCCCTTTGGACACGGTCACAGGTATGTGGCGTTCGTCACATGCCCGGAGAAGATGCCGCCGCCGTGCCGACAGGTATCCGGAGGGATCAAGAGCCCTGTAGGTTCAGCGCATGGAGGAGCTGGACCGACAAATTGTGCAGCTGCTCGTCAAGGACGGGCGGATGAGCTACACCGACCTGGGCAAGGCCACGGGCCTGTCCACATCGGCCGTGCACCAGCGTGTGCGCCGCCTTGAGCAGCGAGGCGTCATCCGGGGCTATGCCGCCGTGGTGGACCCGGAAGCCGTCGGGCTGCCGCTCACGGCGTTCATCTCGGTGAAGCCGTTCGACCCCAGCGCGCCCGACGACATCGCCGAACGCCTCGCGGGCGTCCCGGAGATCGAGGCGTGCCACAGCGTGGCGGGCGACGAGAACTACATCCTCAAGGTGCGCGTCGCGACCCCCCTGGAACTCGAACACCTGCTGAGCCGCCTGCGCGCACTCGCCGGCGTCTCCACGCGGACCACGGTCGTGCTCTCCACGCCGTACGAGGCCAGGCCCCCGCAGGTCTGAGCGGCCCGTGGGCGACCCCTGCGCGGGGCCCGCACCCCGAGGGGCCAGACTGGTCCCATGAGCGAGAGCACCACCCCCCAGAACGGCCCTGAGGGCCACCGCACCGTGCTGCTGCGCGGCGGAGACGTCCACAGCCCCGCAGATCCGTTCGCCACGGCGATGGTCGTCGAACGCGGGCACGTGGCCTGGGTGGGATCCGAGGGCGCCGCCGACGCGTTCGCCGACGGCGTGGACGAGGTCCTCGACCTCGAAGGAGCCCTCGTCACTCCCGCGTTCACCGATGCGCACGTGCACACCACGGCGACCGGACTGGCCCTGACGGGACTCGACCTGACGGGCTGCCGCTCCCTGGGCGACGCGCTGGCGCTCGTACGCGGACACGCCGCCGCCAGGCCGCACGACCGCGTCCTGCTGGGGCACGGCTGGGACGCCGCCCGCTGGACGGACGGCCGCCCGCCCACGCGCACCGAACTCGACGAGGCGTCCGGCGGGCGTCCCCTCTACCTCTCGCGCATCGACGTCCACTCGGCCGTCGTGAGCACCGCGCTGCTCGACCTCGTCCCCGGTGTCACCGGGCGCACCGGCTTCCACGCGGACGCGCCGCTGACCGCGGACGCCCACCACGCGGTGCGCGCCGCCGCCCTCGGCGCCCTCACCCCGCAGCAGCGCACCGAAGCCCAGCGTGCGGCCCTGCGGCATGCCGCGTCCCTCGGCATCGGCTCCGTGCACGAGTGCGCGGGCCCGGAGATCTCCGGCGAGGACGACCTCACGGGTCTCCTCCGTCTGGCCGCCGACGAGGCCGGTCCCCGCGTCGTCGGCTACTGGGCCCAGCAGGGCGCGGAAGGCGTCGCCCGTGCAAAGGAACTGGGTGCCGTCGGCGCCGCGGGCGATCTCTTCGTCGACGGCGCCCTTGGCTCGCACACCGCCTGCCTGCACGAGCCGTACGCCGACTCCGGCCACACCGGCACCGCCTACCTGGACGCGTCCGCCGTCGCCGCGCACGTCGTCGCGTGCACCGAGGCGGGGGTCCAGGCGGGCTTCCACGCCATCGGCGACGCCGCGGTGACCGCGGTCGTCGAGGGCATCCGCGCGGCCTCGGAGAAGGTCGGCCTGGCCCGCGTGCGCGCCGCCAGGCACCGCGTCGAGCACGCCGAGATGCTCACCCCGGAGACGATCGCCGCCTTCGCCGAACTCGGCCTCACCGCCTCCGTGCAGCCCGCCTTCGACGCCCTGTGGGGCGGCGACGACGGCATGTACGTCCAGCGCCTTGGCGCCGAACGGGCCCGCACCCTCAACCCGTACGCGGCCCTCCTGCGCACCGGCGTCCCGCTGGCCTTCGGCTCCGACAGCCCGGTCACCCCGCTCGACCCCTGGGGCACCGTCCGCGCCGCCGCGTTCCACCAGACCCTCGAGCACCGGGTGTCGGTGCGCGCCGCGTTCACCGCCCACACCCGGGGCGGCTGGCGGGCCATCGGCAGGGACGACGCGGGCGTCCTGGTGCCGGGAGCGCCCGCTGACTACGCCGTCTGGCGGACCGCGGATCTGGTGGTCCAGGCCCCGGACGACCGGGTCGCGCGCTGGTCGACCGATCCACGCTCCGGCACCCCCGGTCTGCCCGACCTGACGCCGGGCGCCGAACTCCCCGTCTGCCTGCGCACGGTCGTCTTCGGAAAGCCGGTCTTCGTACGGCCACAAGAGTGATGTCCCGGCGGTGCGTACCGCCGATCGCGGTCCGTTGGCGCGTCGCACGACCTGCGTATCCTCGGCACTGACCTGGCTGTTTTTGGAATCGTCCCAGCTCAAACGGCTATTGACAGAACGCCGCCGTCGGCCGGTAGGTTCGGCCGGGTCCACCACAGGACGTCCGACCGGAGAATCTCCACGCAACCGTCGAACGCCGCTGGGCCATGGGCGGTGTGCCGCACCGGCGCACCACCACTGGGAGCCAGGTCCAGCGCCCGCGCCGCGGATGCGAGGGAACGTTCCACCGGGCCGGCAGGTGTGACCCGGGTGGGGCCCGGACGCTCAGTAGACAACGGCTCTCGGTCGACCCGCAGCCAGCGGGCCCCAGGTCGGCCCGAAGGGTGTGCCGGGCCCCGATCCGCAGTACTCCCCTCAACCGCCCGTGCCGCCGTGGCCTTGATGGAAGCGGCCACTATGGTGGTCCTCTGCGTACGAACGAAGGGGCAGTAGTGAACGACGGCGGTGGGGTCTCCGAAACCGGTGACCAGGGGAGGCAGTTCGGCCCGCTCGGCATGGCCTTGGTGATCATTCCGACCTACAACGAGGCGGAGAACCTCCAGTCCATCGTCGGCCGTGTCCGGGTCGCCGTGCCCGAGGCGCACATCCTCGTCGCCGACGACAACAGCCCCGACGGCACCGGCAAGATCGCCGACGAGCTCGCGGTCGACGACGACCACGTCCACGTGCTGCACCGCAAGGGCAAGGAAGGCCTCGGCGCGGCCTATCTCGCGGGCTTCCAGTGGGGCCTGGACAACGACTACGGAGTGGTCGTGGAGATGGACGCCGACGGCTCCCACCAGCCCGAGGAGCTGCCCCGGCTGCTCACCGCGCTCAAGGGCGCCGACCTCGTCCTCGGCTCGCGCTGGGTGCCCGGCGGGCGGATCGTGAACTGGCCCAAGTACCGCCAGTACATCTCCCGCGGCGGCAGTACGTACTCCCGGCTGATGCTCGACGTGCCCATCCGTGACGTCACCGGCGGCTATCGCGCCTTCCGCCGCGAGACCCTCGAAGGCATCGGCCTCGACGAGGTCGCCTCGCAGGGCTACTGCTTCCAGGTCGACCTGGCACGCCGGGCGATCAAGGCGGGCTACCACGTGGTCGAGGTGCCGATCACCTTCATCGAGCGGGAGCTCGGCGACAGCAAGATGAGCCAGGACATCGTCGCCGAGGCGCTGTGGCGCGTCACGGCGTGGGGCGTGGGGGAGCGGGTCGGCCGCGTGGGCCGCGCGCTGGGCCGCAAGGACGCCGAGGGGTCCCAGGACCCCCGGAAGGACCGCAAGAACCCCTGAGCGCCGCATTGGCGGAAAGCCCTGAGCGCCGCTCGACCGGCGGCAGAGGCCCGTCGAGCATGTCCTTGCCGAGCATCCCCCTTATGCCGGTCTGAGCCGGGTCCAGGCACACTGGAGCCATGACGACTGGCGTACCGCCCACCCGACCCGCCCGGCCCCGGCGCTCCCGCGTCCTCAGGTTCCTGCCCCTCGGCGTCGCCGCATGGCTGGTCCTGGAGATCTGGCTGCTCACGGTGGTGGCGGGAGCCGCGGGCGGGCTCACGGTGTTCCTGCTGCTCGTGGCCGGTGTGCTGCTCGGCGGCATGGTCATCAAGCGGGCCGGCCGCCGCGCCTTTCGCGAACTGAGCGAGGCGGTGCAACAGCAGCAACAGGGCGGTCTGGCACCGCACCCCTCCGAGCGGGGCGGTGGCAACGCCCTGACGATGCTGGGCGGCCTGCTGATCATCCTGCCGGGGCTGATCTCCGACGCCCTGGGACTGCTCCTGCTGGTGCCGCCCGTCCAGAAGGCCGTCAGCCGAACGGCGGAGAAGACCTTCGAGCGCAAGGTCCGCGAGGCCACCACCCAGGGCGGCCTGGGCGACGCCTTCCAGCAGGCACGCATGCACCGCCCGGACGGCAAGGTCGTCCAGGGCGAGGTCATCAGGGAGGACGAGCGCCAGGACCGCGGCGCGCACCCGGACGACCCGCAGCTCCCGCCCCGCTGATCGCACCCGGGCCGCCCGCGGCGGGCGGCCCGGAACAGCACGAAGGCCGGGGCCACTGCTCAGCAGTGGCC
>NZ_JBHUZJ010000130.1:0-15968 GCF_042667685.1 Streptomyces sp. NPDC057302
CCTTGGGAGGCGGCGACCCCCGCTGCCGTGTGTCAGGTGCCGGGCGGCTCAGTCCGTCTTCGGCTGTGACCGGCGGGCGTAGGCGCGGGCCGCTCGGGCGCGGTCGCCGCAGCGGGTGGAGCACCAGTGGCGGCGGCCGTGGCGGAGCAGGTAGCGGTTGCAGGGCGGGGAGCCGCAGGCCGTGAGGCGGTCGGCTTCGGGGCCCGTGAGCAGGGCGGCGGCGTCTGCGGCGAGGGTCGCCAGGGCGTGCTCGACGATCTGTGTCGTGGGGTGGGCGGCGGCGCGGTACAGGCCGCGGGTCGGGTCCCAGTGGAGCAGGGAGGCCGCGGGCGCCCTGGTCAGGGCTTCGTTGAGGGCGTTGAGCGCGCTCGCCGGAGGTGCGCAGCCGTCGAGCCTGGCCGCGAGCAGGGAGCGGATCTGTTCCCGCAGGGTGCGCAGTTGGGCCGTGCACATCTCCTGGAGGCCCGCGTCCGGCGGGGCCAGGTCGCGCTCGGTGAGCCACCGGTTCGCCGCCGCCGGGGTGCCCAGGAAGTCGGCGATCTGGCCGCCCGGCAGAGCGGGGGCGCTGTTGGCGAGGTCGAGCGCGGGGTGCTCCTCCGCACCCGGTGCGGGCGGCGGCGTCTGCGGCTCTGCGGTCACGGTCTCCTTCACGTATCTCATGGTACGCCTTGCTTTTATCCGTGAGAACCGGATACGGTTTCTCACGGATAGAGAGTCCTCCATCCGTGATGAGCCCCCCATCCGTGAGGTGTGTTCCTTCATGACTGCCATGGCTACTTCCGGCACGGCCGGCGAGCAGATCTCCGTACGCGTCTTCGGCGGCCCGACCGCCCTCTTCGAGTACGGCGGTCTGAAGTTCCTCACCGACCCCACCTTCGACGCACCCGGCGACTACCTCGACTCCGGCGGCCCCGGCCTGACCAAGACCGCGCCCGCCGCCGGCTCCCCCGCCGATCTCGGCCCCGTCGACGTGGTCCTGCTCTCGCACGACGAGCACCCGGACAACCTCGACACCTCGGGCCGGGCCCTGCTCGCCGACGTACCGCTCACCCTCACCACCCCCGGCGGCGGGCAGCGCCTGGGCGGGAGCGCGAAGGGCCTCGCCGACTGGGAGTCCGTCGAGCTCGACCGGCCCGGCGGCGGACAGGTCACCGTCACGGCCGTGCCCGCCCTGCACGGCCCCGGCAGCCGCGAGGACGTCGAGCCGGTCACCGGCCAGGTCGTCGGCTTCGTCCTGACCGGCGACGGCCTGCCCACGGTCTACGTCAGCGGCGACAACGCCTCACTCGCCGCGGTCGAGGAGACGGCCGCGCGGTTCGGTCCGGTGGACACCGCCGTCCTGTTCGCCGGCGCTCCCCGCTTCCCGGCCCTGTTCGACGGCGAGCCGCTCGTCCTCGACAGCGCCCAGGCGGCCGAGGCCACCAGGATCCTCGGTGCGCGCCGGGTCGTCCCCGTCCACTTCGACAGCTGGGCCCACTTCACCGAAGGGCGGGACGAGCTGGTGGCCGCCTTCGCCGCCGCGGGTCTCGCCGATCGCCTCCACCTCGCCGGGTAGCGGCTCGGGAACGAAGTCGAGAACTCAGCCTCGCAGGAAGCGGATCGACGGGCGCGGCTCCTGACCGTCCTCGTCCGTCGTCGTCACCACCGCCCGTACCCCGTACACCTTCGCGATCAGCTCCTGCGTGATCACCTCGGCCGGTGTGCCCGACGCGTACGCCACACCCTCGCGCAGGACCAGCAGGTGGTCGCAGAACATGGCCGCCAGGTTCAGGTCGTGCAGGGCGATCACGCTGGTCAGGGGGAGGTCCGCCACCAGGGAGAGCAGGTCCAACTGGTGCTGGATGTCCAGGTGGTTGGTCGGTTCGTCCAGGAGGAGTTCCTGCGGGCTCTGGGCCAACGCCCTTGCTATCTGGACCCGTTGGCGTTCGCCGCCGGACAGGGTGTGCCAGGACTGACCCGCACGGTCGGCGAGACCGGTGCGGGTCAGGGCCTCGCGCACCGCCGCGTCGTCCTGGGGCGTGCCGGGCGACCACGCTCTGCGGTGCGGGATGCGGCCCAGGCGTACGACCTCCTCCACCGACAGCTCGACCTGCGTGGCGGCGCCCTGGTCCACCACCGCCACGCGGCGGGCCACCGTGCGGCGGCCGACGTCCCGCAGCGGGCGGCCGTCCAGGGTGACCACTCCTGAAGCCGGGGCCAGGACGCCCGCGAGGATGCGCAGGAGGGTGGACTTGCCCGAGCCGTTCGGGCCGAGCAGGCCGACCGTCGCTCCGGGCGGCGGGGCCAGGGTCACTCCGTCGACGATGAGACGGCCGCCCGCCTCTCTGCTCACCCGGTCCGCGCGCAGGCCGGGTCCGGTTCGCAGATCGTGTGCGGTCACGTCGTCCTCCGTGTGCGGTAGAGGACCAGGACGAACGCCGGGACGCCGATCAGGGACGTCACCACCCCGACCGGGACCTCCTGCGGATCCAGGACCGTGCGGGCCAGCGTGTCCACCCACACCAGGAACACCGCGCCCGCGAGCGCCGTCACCGGGAGCAGCCTCGCGTGCCCGGAGCCGACCAGGGCGCGGGCCGCGTGCGGCAGGACCAGGCCCACGAAGCCGATGGCGCCCGCGCTGCTGACCAGGGCCGCCGTCAGCAGGGCCGTGACGCAGAGCAGGATCAGCCGGGTGCGGGCCACGTGGACGCCCAGTGTCGCCGCCGCGTCCTGGCCGAAGACGAACGCGTCCAGGGTGCGGGCGTGCGCCAGGCAGATCGCGAGGGCCACGAGGAGCACCGCCCCGCACATCCAGACGTCCGTCCAGCCCACCCCGCTCAACGAGCCGAGCAGCCAGAACAGGACACCGCGCGTCGTCTCCGCGTCCCCCGCCGTGAGGATCACGAACGAGGTGAGCGCGGAGAAGAGCTGCATCGCCGCCACCCCGGACAGGATCACCCGGTCGACGCTCCCGCCCAGGGTGTGGCTGAGCAGCAGGACCAGGGCGAACGAGCAGAGGGCTCCCACGAAGGCGCCCGCCGAGATCGACACCACTCCCCCGCCGACCCCCAGGACGACGATCGCGACCGCGCCCGTGGACGCCCCGGAGGAGACGCCGAGCACGAAGGGGTCGGCGAGCGGGTTGCGCAGGAGGGACTGGAGGACCGTCCCGCAGACCGCGAGGCCCGCGCCGCAGACCGCGGCCAGGAGCGTGCGCGGCATGCGCAGGTTCCAGACGATGCCGTCCCGGATGGGCGTCAGCGTCGCCTCTCCCCAGCCGAGGTGGGCCGCGAGCGCCGACCACACGTCCGGTACGGAGATGTCGGCGGGGCCGATCGTGACGGCCACCGCCACGGAGAGGACGAGGGCGGCGAGACCGGCCGTCCAGAGCAGGGTGCCGCGCATGCCGCCCGGGAGGGCTCGCGTCACTTGGTGAGCCCGAACTCACGCAGCGCGTCGGCGACTTGCTCCACGCCGTCCACCGTGCGGATCGTCGGGTTCATGGCCTGGCCGCTCAGCAGTACGTACCGCTTCTTCTTCACGGCGGTCAGGTTCTTGGTGACCGGGTTGGACTCCAGGAACGCGATCTTCTTCTTCGCGCTCTCCGCCGTCTGCGACTTGCGGGTGAGGTCGCCGATGACCAGGACGTCGGGGTCGCGGTCGGCCACCGTCTCCCAGTTGATCTGGGGCCACTCCTCGCGGGTGTCGTCGAAGACGTTCTTCACGCCCAGCTCGCGGGTGATGATGCCCGGCGCCCCGCAGCAGCCGGCGATGTAGGGGGCGTCGGAGTTGGCGAACCAGTAGAGGAGCTTCGTGCCCGAGGCGTCGGCGTCCTTGACGGTCTTGGTGGCCTTGGCCACCCGGCCCTTGAGGTCGCCGATCAGGCGTTCGCCGCGCTTCTCGACCCCGAAGGCCCGGGAGAGGTCCCGGACCTCGCCGTACACCGTGTCCATGGTCAGTGTCTTGACGCGGCTGCCGTCGCCGTCGCCGCTGTTGTCCTTGCCCGCGCAGTCGGAGGGCGAGACATAGGCGGGTACGCCGAGTTCGGCGAACTTGGCGCGGTCGGCGACGCCGCCCTTGCTGACCGTGGCCAGGAAGGAGGCGGTGACGAAGTCCGGTTCCTGGGCGAGGACCTTCTCGAAGGAGGGGTAGCTGTCGGCGAGCCGGTCGACCTTGGCGTTGTCCTTCTCCAGGCCCTTGAGCACGGGGTCCGTCCAGGTGCCGGTGCCCGCCATGCGGTCCGCGAGGCCGAGGGAGAGCAGGATCTCGGTGGAGCCCTGGTCGAGGGAGACGGCCCGCTGCGGGGGCGCCTTGATCTCCGCCTTCTTGCCGCAGGAGGAGAGGGTGAGGGGGTAGCCGTCAGCCTGCTTGGCCGCGGAGTCCGACGAGCCGGACGGGCCGCCGGACGAGCCGCAGGCGCTCAGGGTGACGGCCATGGCTGTGGCGAGGAAGCCGGACACGCCGGACATACGAACACGACGGGCTGTGGAGGACACACGATCCCTTGAGTCTCACGGCTCATACGCGGAGCCTGGCCTGCTTCGTCACCTCCGCCGCTCGGTGCGCGGGCGAAGGCGCCAGCAGGTCTTCGGACTCGGGGATCAGCCGGACGGGACGCCTTCCCAGGCGTCCGTGGACGCCCAGTGGCCGTGGCCCCGCCCGTCCCCCCTCACCGCTGCGCGTCAGTTCCGGATTCGCACCGGATTCCCTGGCCCTGGTGTGGGTCGACTGGCGTCCGCAAGCTATCACGCGAGGTCAGGAGGCCCGGTCGGGCCTCGGAGCGCCACGGTACGTACCGAACGACCACTTGTTGCCCTCGGGGTCGGCGATCGCGAACTCCCGGCTGCCGTACGGCTGGTCCTCGATCTCGCGGATGATCTCGACCCCGGCGGCGCTGAGCCGCTGGTAGAGGTCGTCCACGTGGTCGGTCACGACGTACGCGCCGAAGGTGCCCGGCTTCAGGCACCAGGCCTGGGACTTCTCGTCGTACGAGCCGAGCATGACGGCTCCGCCCTCGGGCCAGTCGAGCTCGGCGTGGGCCACGCGGTCGCCGTCCTCGTAGACGGCGGTCCGCAGGAAGCCGACCGTGCCGACCAGGAAGTCGATCAAGGCGGGGGCATCGTGGGCCTGGAGCGACGGCCAGACGTCGGGGGCGCGCCCGCCGGAGGAAGGCGTCGTGGAATCGGAGGCGGAAGCGGAGGCGGAGTCGGGGGCGGACGGGGACTTCGGCTGGTTCTCGGTGGTGTTCATGGGTCCTACTCTTCGCCCCCCGCACCGCTCCCGGCTTGGATATTCCGGCACTCTTCGGCCAGCCAGCCGCTGGGGCTCACTCCGGTGTACTGCCGGAAGTCCCGCACCAGGTGGGAATGGTCGTAGTAGCCGCAGTCGGCGGCGACGCGCGCCAGGTCGGGAGCGGCGCCCGCGGCCACCGAGCGCGCGACGGCGTTGCGGGCGCGCTGGAACCGCATGAGGCGCCCCGCCTGCTTGGGGCTCAGGCCCGTCTCCGCGCGAAAGAGCGTGGTGAGGCGGCGCTCGCTGAGCGCGACGTGCCGGGAGAGGCCGCGCAGGGTGCCGACGCCCTGGTGCCTGGCCAGCCAGGCCCAGGCCTCGGCGACCTCGGGGCGTACGGATCCGGCGGCGTCGTCGGCGGCCACGCGCTGCCTCAAATAGGCGGACAGGGAGGCGAACCGCTCCTCCCAGCCGCCCTGCTCGCACAGCAGCTCCCGTACGTCGGCGGCGCGGCGCCCCAGCACCTGCGCGCCGCACGTCACCAGGTCGCCCGCCAGCTCCGAAGCCGGTACGCCGAACAGGGCGCGGGCGGCCAGCGGGTGCACGGCGAGCTGGATGCCCGCCTCGTGCTCGGGCCTGACGACGTACGCCGGGGACTGGTGCAGGCCGCCGACGACGATGTCCGTGCGGGACGCCTCGGGGCCGCCCGCGTGCTCGGGGCTGTCGCCGGTGACGACGGGGCCGTCCAGCGAGAAGATCAGCGTCAGGTACGGGGAGGGCAGACCGCGGTGGAGTCCCGGCTGCTCGCCCACCGTGCGGTAGCCGACGGCGGACACCACCATGCCGTCGAGCCGCGGAGCGGCCCGCACGAACTCCCGGGAGACGGTCTCCATGCCTACCAGTATGCGACGGGCGGCCCTTCGAAGCAGGCCCCGGGCCCGCCGGCCGTCTGACGTGCCTACCCGCGCACGGGCGTCCCATGCCCGTTCCGTCCGGTGATGTCGATCATGGGAATTACCGGCCGGGCCCCATACGATGACCCGCCGCTCCGGACGGGGCGCGGACCGCTCTCAGGGGGCACACGAACATGGCAGTAAAGGCAAAGAGCAAGCTGGCCGTACTCGGCACGGCGGGCGCGCTCACCGCGGCCGTACTCGCGGGGACGGCCCTGTGGCCCAGCACGGACGCCACGGCCGCGGACGCCTCCACGACGACCGCGAAGACAGCGAAGACCGCCGCCGAGCTGAAGCACTGGCCCAAGCCGGTCGCGAAGAAGCTGGGCAAGGTCATCGCGAAGAACGAGCGCAAGGGCGCGTACGCCGTCTTCGACGCGGACAACACGACGTACCGCAACGACCTGGAGGAGTCCCTCCTGCCCTTCCTGGAGATGAAGGGGGTCCTGACCCGCAAGTCGATGGACCCGTCACTGAAGATCATCCCCTTCAAGGACACGAAGAAGCACAAGGAGAGCCTCTACAGCTACTACCTCCGGCTCTGCGACATCGACGACCAGGTCTCCTATCCGTGGGCCGCGCAGATCTTCTCCGGATTCACGCTCAAGGAGCTCAAGGGGTACGTCGACGAGCTCCTGGCCTACGACAAGCCCATCCCCGCCGAGTACTACGAGGCCGGGAAGGTGACGAAGACCGAGGTCAAGAAGCCCGAGTTCTTCACCGGCATGCAGGAGCTCTACAAGTCGCTGCGGGGGCACGGCATCGAGGTGTACGTCGTCAGCGCGGCCAGCGAGGACCTGGTGCGCATGGTCCTCTCCGACCCCAAGTACGGCTACAACGTGAAGCCCGAGAACGTCATCGGCGTGGGCCTCCAGCTCAAGGACCGCAAGACGGGCGAGGTGACCAGCTCCCGCAAGGAGATCGCGGAGGGCCGCTTCGACCAGAAGAAGCTCGCGGGGCGTGAGCTGACGCCGAACCTGTGGGCGCCGATGACGTGGTTCCAGGGCAAGCCTGCGGCCATCAACACGTACATCGACGAGTGGAAGAAGCCGGTCCTGGTGGCGGGCGACACCCCGGCGAGCGACGGCCCGATGCTGTTCCACTCCGCCGACGTGAAGCACGGCGGTGCGCGGGTCTGGGTCAACCGCAAGGACTCGTACATGAAGCAGCTCGACGGGATGAAGAAGAAGAACGCCGACCGCCAGCGTGAGCTCGGTCAGCAGGTCACCGCGGACAAGCGCTGGCTGACGGTGGTCCCGGACGAGATCCGCTAGTCGTCCCAGCTGCGTCTGAACCGCTTGCGCCGGGCGCCGCGCCCGCCCGGCGCAAGCGTCGTGCCGGGCGGGCCCGGCGCGTAGAGCACCTGCCAGAACACCGTCGCCGCGAGCACCCAGACGAGCCAGCCGACGCCGATCCCGGCGCCGAAGAGACCCAGGGCCAGGGGCGCGAGCACGCAGGGCAGGCCCCAGCCGAGCAGCCACGGGCGCTCCGCGCGGGTGACGAGACCGGTGAGCAGGCTGATGCCGAAGTACGCGGCGACGCTCAAGCAGAGCAGTCTGCGTACGCCGTCGGGGGCGGGCCCGTGGACGTGCTCGGCCGCGGCTCCCAGGCCCGCGGCGAGGGCGGCGATCGCGGCCGTCGTCACACAGTGCAGGAGCATCGCGGACCGGACGGACAGCTTGTCGGGGCTCAGGTGCGGCACGCCCGCGAAGCCGTACAGGAGCGAGAGCGTCCATACGCCGATGAGCAGGGCGAAGGAGCCGGTCGCCGTGACGGCGAGCGCCCCGTCCCAGTGGGTGTCGGAGGCCGCGGTGGTGATCTGGATGACGCCTTCGCCGAGCACGATGATGACGAACAGGCCCAGGCGTTCGGCCAGATGTCCCGACTCGGAGGGGGCCGCCGCGATCACCGGTGGCTCGCTCTCCGGGTGGCGCCGCTTGTCCTGGGGCCGGCCGCCCCGGTGCGCGATGGCCTGGTCCAGCTTGTCGCGTGCCCCGCGCAGCATGCGGTCGCTGTCGACCCCGAGCATGATCCCCAGGTCCAGGGCGATGCCCGCCGCCCACAGCCAGTAGCGGCCGGGCTCCGGCACCCAGAGCGAGATCAGCCACGGCAGGGCGCCCGCCCCGAACTGCGCGAGCGGCCAGTCCACGACGACCTGGCCGCGCCGCCAGACGCGGCCCGCGAGCCAGCGCAGGAAGACGTAGGCGATCACGAACGCCGTGACGTGCTCGTCCTCGTGGACGCCGGGGACCGCCGCGACCATCACGGCGAGGCCGAACATCGCCAGGAGCATGCTGAGCGCCCTGACGCGGTCGCCCTGGACGTTTCCGTAGACGGTGAAGCAGGCCCAGGCCGTCCAGAAGGCCAGGTACAGGAGGAGGTAGAGGCCCGTGTCGGCGAGGGAGGGGTCCTCGTGCAGCAGATGGGCTAGCTGGCCGACACCGGCGACGACGACGAGGTCGAAGAAGAGCTCGATCCAGGACGCGTGGCGTTCGGTCAGGGGTCGTGCCCCCGTGTCCGACTGCCCGGCTCCGGCTGCCTCGTCGTTCGTGGCCATGGCACCGATCATGGTCGGTGGGGGTCACTCCCGCAGCGCGGCGCCGTCCGGTCCAGCGGCGTTCACGGACCCCGAGGCGATCGCCTCGGTCAGTGCCTTGTGGTCCTCGGCGTTCTGCGCGGCGTACCGCAGCGCGAAGTCCGCCATCGCGCGGTCGAAGGTGTCGGAACCGCCCAGGTAGGAGGCGATGGCTATGCGGTCGCCGGAGCGTGCGTGGGCGCGGGCCAGGGCCGTGCCGCAGAGCCGGGCGTAGGAGCGCAGCTCCGTGGGGGACATGGCCTCGACGTCCGCCGAGCCCTTCATGTCGCGGAGCTGGCGCCAGTAGAAGGCGCGGCCCTGGGGGCCCGTCATCCAGCCGAGGAAGATGTCGCTCGCCGCCTGGAGGAGGCGCTGGCCCGCGACGACGCGGTGGCCGGGGTGGACGTAAGGACCCGGCGGAAGGTGCTCCTCCAGGACCGAGCGGGCCGCCTCCTTGATCTGGAGGAAGAGCGGGTCGTCGGTGTCGCGTCCGGCGAGGAGCACGATGAAGCAGCGGGTGCCGACGCTGCCCACGCCCACCACTTTCCGCGCCGCGTCCACGAAGTGGTAGCGGTCCAGGAGGAGTCGGCGCTCCTCGGAGAGCGTGGAGCGGTAGTCGCCGAAGATCTTGCGCACGGCCGCGAGTTCCGTGGCGCCCGCCGGTTCGACGAGCGGCGGGTCGTGGATGATGCGGCGCACGCCGTTCACCTCATGGGTCAGCTTGCCGAGCGCCTGAAGGCTCGTGCGGCGGCGGGCCCGGTCCAGGGTGGCGGCCACGCGCTTGCGGTGACGGGTGGACCGCACCAGGGGCAACAGGTCGCGCGTATCGGTCCGTTCGTACCAGACCGCCAGTTCGCCGAGCCCCGCCAGACGCCTCATCGACGTGCGGTACGCCGACACCGCCGCCCGGCACGCCTCGCGTCCGCCGCTCTCCGGATGGCCGTTGTCGCGCGAGGCCACGGCGATGCTGGCGGCCAGGCGTTTGACGTCCCATTCGAAGGGGCCGGGGCAGGTCTCGTCGAAGTCGTTGAGGTCGAAGAGCAGGGTGCGCTCCGGCGACGCGTACAGACCGAAGTTCAACAGGTGGGCGTCACCGCAGAGTTGGACCGTCAGGCCGGTGTTCCACTGGACGGCGAGGTCTCCCGCCATGACGGCGGCGGCGCCCCGCAGGAACGAGAACGGGGAGGCGGCCATGCGGGCGTACCGGATGGGCAGCAGCTCCTGGACGCGGGCCGCGCCCTGCCCCTCCAGGACGGCCACCGGGTCGGCGCGGTCGGCGGAGGGTATCCAGACGCCGTGCGAGGAGCGGGAGGCACGCTTGCGGGCGTCCTTGCCCTGGCGGGCACGATCCTCCGCAGTGGTCATCGCGCCTCTCCCCTCTTGCGTTCGGCAGCTCCCCTCGACAGCCTCCCGTCAGTAGCAGCCAATGCCGCCACGGGCGCGCACGCATGCCGGGTACGCCGAACGGGTGAACCGATCCCGAGTGCGTAGGGCCTCAGCTTCCGTCAGCCACCGCCCACGCCGCCACCTTCTTGGCAAGGGCGCCGCCCGCCCGGGTCCACGCGAAGTGGTCCAGAGGGCCGCCCGCCTCCTGGGCGGAGTACTGGACGCGCGTGACGCGGGCGGGCGGCAGCTTGCCGACGAGGTGGTCGACGGCGGGCGCGGGGGCCCAGGTGTCGCCCTCCACGCAGACCGCGAGGACGGGCAGGGCGAGGGTGCGCAGGGCGGCTTCGTAGTCGTGCGGGGAGCCCGGGGACCAGTAGCGGCCCGTACGCCCCTGGCGTGACCAGTCCCGGATGACGCCCTTGGGCTGGTTGCCGCCGAAGCCGAGCTTGGTCCCGGGCCACCGGCCGAGCAGGGTCGACGCCGCCGCGGCGAACAGCTCGCCGATGAGCAGCAG
Source organism: Streptomyces sp. NPDC057302 (assembly GCF_042667685.1). Lineage (NCBI taxonomy): Bacteria > Bacillati > Actinomycetota > Actinomycetes > Kitasatosporales > Streptomycetaceae > Streptomyces > Streptomyces sp. NPDC057302. The sequence continues at coordinate 10,637 of NZ_JBHUZJ010000130.1, forward strand.
GGGCCCGCGCAGGGGGCCGTACGCACGGAACCAGACGGAGCCCGAGGCCACGAGGGCGACTCCGTCGACTCCGGGGCCGATGCCCAACGCGGCGTGCACGAGCCCCAGTTGGCCACCCAAGCTGTGACCGAGGAGGTACAGCGGGGGCTGCGGGCCCAGTTCGGCCCGTATCGCCTCGACGACCGCCACGAGGTCCTGCTCCACGATCGTGCGGTAGCCGTGGTCGACGGCGTCCGCGTCCGTGACCCGCGGGGTGCTCTCCCCCTGCCCCCGCAGGTCCACGGTCAGGGCGGTGAGCCCCTGATCGTGCAACTGGCGTGCGAACGCGCGGTAGTAGCGGGCCGGGGTCCCCATGGCGGGCAGGATCAGGACGGCCGGCGCGGGGCGGGGCGATGCCTCGCCCCCACGCAGTCCGCGGACGGGAAACCGTGCCCCGTCCGGGAGTTGAGCGGTGACGAGCAGCGGCAGCTCGCCTGCCGGCTCCTGCTGGGCGGGTGCGGATTCCTGCTGAGTCATGCGGTCAGCATGAACCACGTGCGGGGGCGGGGAGCCCTGGGCCCCCGCCCCCGCACGGCCGCACCACGATTCAGCGGCTGTACCGCATCAGGGCGCGCACCATATGGCAGGTGATGTCCGACGGCGGATGGATTCCCACGTCCTCCGCCATGCTCCGGATCCGGGTGTTGTTCGCTTGGTTGGCCAGATAGACGCCCGAGTCGAGCAGGGCTATCGCCAGGCGCATGGCCTTCAGGCGCCGGTTGTGCGTGATGTACCACTCGCGCGGCCGTCCGGCCGGGAGCGGCCGCTTCTCCAGCGGCGCGTACGTCGGGTCGATGAACACGGGCCGGGAAGCGTTGCGCTTCGACTTAGATGTGAGTGCGGCAGCGGGCACAGGCATCCTCCTGTCGCGATCAGGACCCCCGTCGGGAACCCTCGAACATTGCTTCAATTCTACTGCGAGGCACTGACAATCGCCGCTGGCCAGACGGGCTTTGGGGCAGTGTGACGGGTGGGTCGCGGGTAGCGTGTGCGGCATGGAGATCTGGATCAATCCCGCCTGCTCGAAGTGCCGCGGCGCGCTCACGCTGCTCGACGCGGAGGGCGCCGACTACACCGTCCGCCGCTACCTGGACGACGTCCCCAGCGAGGAGGAGATCCGCGCCGTTTTGGAGCGGCTCGGCCTGGAGCCGTGGGACATCACGCGCACCCAGGAGGACGCCGCCAAGGAGCTGAACCTGAAGGACCGCGAGGCCTGGCCGCGCGACGCGTCGGGCCGCGACCGCTGGATCACCGCGCTCGCCGAGCATCCCGAGCTCATCCAGCGGCCGATCATCACCGCCGACGACGGCACCGCGGTGGTGGGACGCACGGAGGAGGCGGTACGGGACGCGCTGTCCCGGTAGTTGCGGACACCCGCCCATCCGGCCACCCACCTGGCCGCCCGCTCGCCGGGCACGGCGCAGATGACCGCCGACCGATGGGCCGCAGCCATCAAACCGTTACATATGCACCCATAGCGTTGGGCACTCCACACACCGCCGGCCGGACGAAGGATCCGGGGAACGGAAGGAGCGCCGTGCGCAATCTGCTGGCCGAAGGCGTATACGGAACCATCCTGGCGAGCGCGCTGATCGCGGCGCTGCACTCGGAGGAGCAGGCCTACACGCCCTACTACGACGCGGCCTGGATCATGGTGACCGCGGGCACCGCCGCCCTGGCGCACGGGTACGCGCACCACATGTCCGCCCACCGCCCCGGATCCGGCCTGCACCGATGGCGGCAGCTGGCCTGGGAGCTGGTGGACGAGTGGCCGGTGGTGGTCGCCTGCTGGCCCACCGTGGGCCTGCTGGTGCTCGCCGGCGCCTTCGGCTGGCCCGAGGCGCCCGTCACCTACTCCGCGCTCCTCCTGAACGCGGTCCTCCTCCTCGCCTGGGGCACCTTCGCCGCGCTGCGGGCGGGCTACCGGCGGCGCTCGGCCGTCCTCCTCGGCATGGCGGACGCGGCGGTCGGGCTGCTGATCGCGGCGGCCAACGCCGTCATCAAGTGACCCGGGTGACGCGGGGCGTGACGTGGGCCACATACGCCGCAGGTAACACGGGGTTCACATTCGAGCAATGGCCGGGAAATCGCCCGTTGGCATGCTCCCCGGCATCACCACGGCACCGCAGCACCCGCACGTTCTGCGCCGTACCGAGAATTTTTAAGGATGGACCCCCGTGACCTTCAAGGCTGAGTACATCTGGATCGACGGCACCGAGCCGACCGCCAAGCTCCGCTCGAAGACGAAGATCATGACGGACGGCGCCGAGCTCCCCAACTGGGGCTTCGACGGATCCAGCACCAACCAGGCCAAGGGTCACGCCTCCGACCGCGTGCTCAAGCCCGTCTTCACCTGCCCCGACCCGATCCGCGGCGGCGACGACGTACTCGTGATGTGCGAGGTCCTCAACACGGACATGACGCCGCACGAGACCAACACCCGTGCCGCGCTCGCCGAGCTCGAAGAGCGGTTCGCCTCGCAGGAGCCGATCTTCGGCATCGAGCAGGAGTACACCTTCTTCGAGGGCGACCGCCCGCTCGGCTTCCCCGTCGGCGGCTTCCCGGCCGCGCAGGGCGGCTACTACTGCGGTGTCGGCGCGGACGAGATCTTCGGCCGTGACGTCGTCGAGGCGCACCTGGAGAACTGTCTCAAGGCGGGCCTCGGGATCTCCGGCATCAACGCCGAGGTCATGCCGGGCCAGTGGGAGTTCCAGGTCGGTCCGCTCGCGCCCCTGGAGGTCTCCGACCAGCTGTGGATCGCCCGTTGGCTGCTCTACCGCACCGCCGAGGACTTCAAGGTGTCGGCCACGCTCGACCCGAAGCCGGTGAAGGGCGACTGGAACGGCGCGGGCGCGCACACGAACTTCTCGACGAAGGCGATGCGCGAGGGCTACGCGCCGATCATCACCGCCTGCGAGTCGCTCGGTGAGGGCTCCAAGCCGCTCGACCACGTCAAGAACTACGGCGCCGGCATCGACGACCGCCTGACCGGTCTGCACGAGACCGCCCCGTGGGACGAGTACAAGTACGGCGTCTCCGACCGCGGCGCCTCGGTCCGCATCCCGTGGCAGGTCGAGGTGGAGCAGAAGGGCTACATCGAGGACCGCCGCCCGAACGCGAACGTCGACCCGTACGTCGTGACGCGGCTGCTCGTCGACACCTGCTGCACCGCCCTGGAGAAGGCCGGCCAGGTCTGATCCCGCGCATCCTTACGTCCCTGAAGGGGGCGCCCGCCGCATCGGTGGGCGCCCCCTTCGGCATGGCGGCCGGTCCGCAGGGGCCGATTCAAGCCAAGGGTTCGCCAAGGAGCCGTATCAGCGTGCGAGAGGGAACGACCGCCGCCCCTCTCATCTGCTTCAATGGGGTCATGGGCAGCTACGGGAGCATCGCGACGGGTCGTGACCACGACCTCGAGCCGTTCTGGCCTTCCCGTCAGCACCACGACTTCGACCGGGTGTGTTGCCGCGCGAGGAACGCGCAGGCCCACTAAAGCCGTTCACCCGGCCTTCGCCTGACGCGCACGACGTACGTACGTCCTCGACGACTGACGACTCCTTCGCGCGAAAGAGCTGACCTCCATGGCGAACTCCCGTTCCTTCTCGGCGTCCACCGCTTCCACCGCCACCGCCACCGCAACGCCGCTGGCCAACCCGGGCCGGGGGCGGCTGCGGGCCGTCGCCCCGGACGAGGTGGTGCAGATCACCGACTTCCTGCCGCCGGGCGCGACCTGGCTGCCCGCGCCCCAGCACACGCTGCCCACCCTGCCGGGCCAGCCGCCGATGATCGGCTACCTCGTCCTCGTACCGGCCGGGCAGGACCCTGTCGGCACCGCCGCCGGACCCGAGCCGCTGCAGCCCGCCGGACACGAGCGGGGGTCCGCTTCCGGCGGGCCCGTCCGGATCGACACCGTGCAGCGTGCGGCGCAGGTCGACGGCGAGCAGCTCGACCTCACGTACCTGGAGTTCGAGCTGCTCGCGCATCTCGTCGCCCACCCCCACCGGGTGCACACGCGCGATCAGTTGGTGACCACGGTGTGGGGTTACGGGCACGTGGGTGACGGGCGCACCGTCGACGTCCACATCGCGCGGCTGCGGCGCAAGCTGGGCGCCGACCACCGTCAGACGATCCAGACCGTGCGACGCGTGGGCTACAAGTACGCACCGCCCGCAACCCGCTGACCTCCCGGTTCCCGGACGGGGCCGGGCTCTGCCACCAGCAGAACCCGGTTCCCTCCGCGGGCCGTGGCGGGCAGAGTCCTCGGCATGAGACTTCTGATGCTGGGTGGTACGCAGTTCGTGGGACGGGCCGTCGTCGAGGCCGCGCTGGCGCGTGGCTGGGAGGTGACGGTCTTCCACCGCGGGAGCCACGAGGCGCCCGCCGGTGTGGTGTCGGTGCTCGGCGACCGTACGGCGGAAGGCGGCCTCGACGCGCTCGCCGCCACCGAGGGCGAGTGGGACCTCGTCGTCGACACCTGGTCGGGCGCGCCGCGCGCCGTGCGCGAGTCGGCGCGGCTGCTGGCGGGGCGGGCCGGGCGGTACGTGTATGTGTCGAGCGTCTCCGTGTACCAGTGGCCGATAGCGGCGGGTTCCGACGAGAGCCATGTACTGGTCGAGGGTGATCCCGGTGCGGACTCGGTGGCGTACCCCGAGGACAAGCGGGGCGGGGAGCTCGCGGCGGTCGCGGAGTTCGGGGCCGAGCGCACGGTGCTCGCGCGCGCCGGGCTGATCCTCGGTCCGTACGAGAACGTCGGGCGGCTGCCGTGGTGGCTGAACCGGGTCGCGCGAGGCGGTCCCGTACTGGCCCCGGGGCCGCGGGACTTGGGCCTGCAGTACATCGACGCGCGGGACCTCGCGGAGTGGGTGCTCGACGCGGCCTTGGCGGGGCTGCACGGCCCGTACAACGTCATCTCCCCCATCGCGCACACCACCATGGAGGAGTTCCTGAAGGCGTGCGTGGCCGTGGCGGGCGCGGCCGACGTCGACCTGCGGTGGACCGACCCCTCGGTGATCGCCGAGCACGGCATCGAGCCGTGGACGCAGCTCCCGGTGTGGGCGCCGCCGGGAGAGATGCACGACTCCATGCACCACACGTCGACACAGAAGGCGGCGGCAGCGGGACTCCGGGCCCGACCGGTGGCGGAGACGGTCGCGGACACCTGGGCCTGGCTCCGGTCGCCCGGCGAGGCGGCCCCGCAGGGCCACGTCCGGGGAGCGAAGGGCGTCGACCCCGAGGTGGAGGCGAAGGCGCTGGGCCTGTAGCAGGAGAACGGGGCGGTGGCCCGGCTGGATCGTCC
>NZ_JBHUZJ010000131.1:0-15929 GCF_042667685.1 Streptomyces sp. NPDC057302
GGCTGAAACCCATCAGCCCGTCCGGCGTTCGAGGACGAACTCGGCGAAGCCGGTGATGACGGCAACGAAGGGGTTGGGGAGAAGCCCCGCAGGGACGTTCCTACTCCGGGGGCGGCTGCTCGCCGTTCCCCCCGCCGGGCTTCTTGACGTGCGTCCGCAGGCGCGAGGAGACGTCGTCCGGCGGGAGGAAGCGCGACCACCGCTCGGGGAACTCGGACGGCATGTCCTGGTCGTCGGGGTCCCCGGAGGCCTCCCGCGCGGCGGCCGCACGGGCCACCACCTCCACCGCCTTCGCCTCCCGTATCCGATCGTTGGCCGCTCGCGCGGCCGCCGTGGCGACGGAAGGCCACACCCGGTCGATCGCCGCGTTCACCGCCGCCCCCACCAGGACCGCGAACGCCGACACGCCGATCCACAGCAGCACGGCCACCGGCGCCGCCAACGAACCGTAGATCGTGGGTCCTTCGACCGTGCTCGTCAGGTAGATCCGGAGCAGGAAGCTCCCCAGGACCCACATGCCCAGGGCGATCAGCGCACCGGGCATGTCCTCCACCCAGGGCGACCGCACCGGCACCGACACGTGGTAAAGCGTCGTCAGGAACACCACCGACAGCAGCGTCACCACCGGCCAGTACAGGACCTGCACCACGGTCGTGGAGCCCGGCACCAGCTTCACCACCGCGTCGGGGCCCGCCACCATCAGCGGCAGCGCCACCGAACCGATCAGCAGCGCCACGATGAACAGGCCGAACGCGAGCAGCCGGGTCTTGACGATGCCGCGCGCGCCGTCCAGGCCGTACATGACCGTGATCGTGTCGATGAAGACGTTCACGGCGCGCGAGCCCGACCACAGGGCGAAGAGGAAGCCGATGGAGATGACGTCGGGCCTGCCGACCCGCATCACGTCCTCCAGTATCGGCTGCGCGATCTGGCTGACGCCCTTGTCGGAGAGGACGGTGCGGGACGCCTCCAGGATGTTGTTCTCGACGCTGGCGATCGTGTTCGCGCCGGTCCAGCGGTCCACGTACGCGAGAAGACCGATCAGGCTCAGCAGCAGCGGCGGCACGGACAGGAGGGTGAAGAACGCCGCCTCGGCCGCGAGCCCCAGGATGCGGTATTCCACGCACGAGTTGACCGTGTCTTTGAGCAGCAGCCAGGCAGTCCTGCGCTTGGAGACGTTGCTGTAGAGAGCGCGGGCCCGGTTCCAGCGGCCCGACGGCCTCCCGGGAGTTTCATTTGCCTGGTGCACCTCCTTACCGTAGCGGCATGGCAGCCAGCACCCACACAGTGACCAACCAGGCTCCGCCCCTGGTGGGATATGACGTTTTTACGTCCGACCGCGCGCTCACGGAAGCGGTCGAACGGCATCTCGATCCCGCCCTTCTCGGTACCGCACGCGAGCAACTCTCCGAACTCGGGCGCACGGCCGGCTCGGAGCAGGCGCGGGAATGGGGGTTCCAGGCCAATGAGAATCCGCCCGTTCTGCACACCCATGACCGCTATGGGAATCGCGTCGACGAGGTCGACTTCCATCCCTCGTGGCACCGGCTGCTCGGCAAGGCCGTGTCGCACGGCCTGACGGCCGCCTGGGACCGGCCCGGCGGTCACCTGCGGCGCGCGGCCGGGTTCCTGGTGTGGTCGCAGGTCGAGGCGGGGCACGGCTGCCCGGTGTCGATGACGCATGCGGCGGTGCCCGCGCTGCGGGCCGATCCCGCGCTCGCCGCCGAATGGGAGCCCCGGCTCACTTCTCTCGTCTACGACAAAGGCCTTCGGCCCGCGCCCCAGAAGGCCGGAGTGCTCTTCGGGATGGGCATGACGGAGAAACAGGGCGGCAGCGACGTACGCGCGAATACGACGCGTGCGCGGGCCCTCGCACAAGAGGGCACCTATGAACTCACGGGGCACAAGTGGTTCTGTTCCGCACCCATGTCCGACGGCTTTCTCGTGCTCGGGCAGACCGACACGGGACTTACGTGTTTCCTCGTGCCCCGGGTGCTCGACGACGGAACGCGGAACGCCTTCGCCATTCAGCGGCTGAAGGACAAACTGGGCAACAAGTCGAATGCGTCCGCCGAGGTCGAGTTCGACGGGACGTGGGCGCGCCGGGTCGGCGACGAGGGGCGCGGGGTGCGCACCATCATCGACATGGTGGCGGCGACCCGGCTCGACTGTGTGGTGGGCTCGGCGGCGCTCATGCGCCAGGCCGTCGCGCAGGCCGTTCACCACGCCACGTACCGCGAGGCGTTCGGCGGCAAGCTCGTCGACAAGCCGCTCATGCGCAACGTGCTCGCGGACCTGGCCCTGGAGTCGGAGGCGGCCACGACGCTCGCGATGCGGCTCGCGGCGGCGTACGACGACGGGGGCGAGCAGGAGCGGGCGTTCCTGCGGATCGCGGTGCCCGCCGCGAAGTACTGGGTGACCAAGCGCTGTACGCCGCTGGTGGTGGAGGCCCTTGAAGTGCTCGGCGGCAACGGATACGTCGAGGAGTCGGGGATGCCGCGGCTGCTTCGCGAGTCGCCGCTCAACTCGATCTGGGAGGGTTCGGGGAACGTACAGGCCCTGGACGTGCTGCGGGCGCTCCAGCGGGAGCCGCTGGCGCTGAACGCCTTCCTCCAGGAGGTCGGCCTCGCGCGCGGCGCCGATCACCGCCTGGACGGCGCGATCAAGGGGCTGCTCACCGAGCTGGCCGACCTGGACGGCATCGAGGCGCGGGCGCGCCGGGTCGTGGAGCGGATGGCGCTGGTGCTCCAGGGCTCGCTCCTCGTGCGGTACGCGCCGTCGGAAGTGGCCGACGCGTTCTGTGCCTCGCGGCTCGGCGGCGACTGGGGCTCGGCGTTCGGCACGCTGCCGCACACGCTCGATCTGGCCACCGTGGTGGAGCGGGCCGCTCCCCTCGGGGACTAGAGGGCGTCACCGGGGAGTCATCGGGGGGCGGTGGAGCGGGCGCGCACGGCGACCGCCCGCTACACCCGTCAGACCCGTCATACCTGTCACACCGCCGACCGTGCCCGCCTTGGCCCGCGCCCGCGGCTCATGGTTCTCTGACCTGCATGAGCCTCACTGTCACCACTTGGTCCCTGGAGCAGAGCGCTCCCACCGATCTGCTCCCCGCCGCCGCCCCCGAGGGCGACGACGTACGGATCGTCCGGGCCGAGATCCCCTCCCCCGAGTTCAGCCGCTTCCTGTACGCCTCCGTCGGCGGTGACATCCGCTGGACGGACCGCCTCTCCCTCTCCTACGCGCAGTGGCAGGAGGAGCTCGGGAAGCCGGGCGTGGAGACCTGGGTGGCGTACGACAAGGGGACGCCCGCCGGTTACGTGGAGCTGGCGGCGCAGGAGGGCGGTGTCGTCGAGATCGTGTACTTCGGGCTCGTCCCCGCCTTCCGGGGGCGCCGGATCGGCGGGCATCTGCTCTCGTACGGGGTGCGGCGGGCCTGGGACCTGGCCGAGCGGTGGCCCGAGCTGACCCCGACCAAGCGGGTGTGGCTGCACACCTGCTCCAAGGACGGGGAGCACGCCATGGACAATTACCTGCGGCGCGGCTTCAAGCTGTTCGACACGAAGGTCGAGCAGGAGCCGGAGGTCGCCACGCCGGGGCCTTGGCCCGGCGCGTAGCGCTCCGCGCGGCGGTGCGCATGTGACTGCGGGGCCGTCGTGGCTGGTCGCGCAGTTCCCCGCACCCTTTGAGGGGCGCCACCGCCGGTCCGCGAAAGTGACCGGCACCACACTGTCTCGCATTGCGAGACCCACGCGTCCACATTCTGGATAATGGTGGACTGGGCCGAAAGTCCCATGACACGCTTCCGTCATGGATCGCACTGGAATTGCCTTGGTGAGTCGACGCCACGTCGATCTCTGCCGCATGTCCAGCGCCATGTGTCCGGCGAGCTGACAGCACCAGCGCCGACGATTCTCCTCACCTGACCACTCCCTTGCGCACCGCCGCGCCTCCTGCGCGAAGTGTGCAGGTCAGCCCAGCCCTCAGCCCGCCTTGAAGGACGTATAGCCATGGCTGCCACCCCTGAAAAACCCACGACTGCCGCGCCCCGGCGCAAGGCGAGCCGTCACCGTGGTGAGGGCCAGTGGGCCGTTGGCCACTTCACGCCGCTGAACGGCAACGAGCAGTTCAAGAAGGACGACGACGGTCTCAATGTGCGGACACGCATTGAGACGATCTACTCCAAGCGTGGCTTCGACTCCATCGACCCGAACGACCTTCGTGGGCGTATGCGCTGGTGGGGGCTCTACACCCAGCGCCGACAGGGCATCGACGGCGGCAAGACCGCCATCCTGGAGCCGGAAGAGCTGGACGACGAGTACTTCATGCTGCGGGTGCGGATCGACGGCGGGCGGCTCACCACCGAGCAGCTGCGCGTCATCGGCGAGATCTCGCAGGAGTTCGCGCGGGGGACCGCCGACCTCACCGACCGGCAGAACGTGCAGTACCACTGGATCCGCATCGAGGACGTACCCGAGATCTGGGAGCGGCTCGAAGCTGTCGGGCTCTCCACGACCGAGGCCTGCGGTGACACGCCCCGCGTCATCCTCGGTTCGCCCGTCGCCGGTGTCGCCGAGAACGAGATCATCGACGGCTCCCCCGCCATCGACGAGATCCAGCGCCGCTTCATCGGCAGCCCGGAGTTCTCGAACCTGCCGCGCAAGTTCAAGACGGCGATCTCCGGATCGCCGCAGCTGGACGTCGCGCACGAGATCAACGACATCGCGTTCGTCGGCGTGAACCACCCCGAGCACGGCCCCGGTTTCGACCTCTGGGTCGGCGGCGGGCTCTCCACCAACCCGAAGCTGGGCGTGCGGCTCGGCGCGTGGGTGCCGCTGGACGAGGTGCCCGAGGTGTGGACCGGCGTCATCGGCATCTTCCGTGACTACGGCTACCGCCGCCTGCGCACCCGCGCCCGCTTGAAGTTCCTCGTCGCCGACTGGGGCCCGGAGAAGTTCCGGCAGATCCTGCAGGACGAGTACCTCAAGCGCGAGCTCACCGACGGACCCGCGCCCGAGCAGCCCGCCGGCACCTGGCGCGACCACCTCGGCGTACACAAGCAGAAGGACGGCCGCTTCTACGTCGGCTTCGCCCCCCGCGTGGGCCGGGTGGACGGCACGACGCTCACGAAGATCGCCGATGTCGCCGCGGCCCACGGCTCGGGCCGACTCCGCACCACCGCCGAGCAGAAGATGATCGTGCTCGACGTCGAAGAGGCGCAGGTCGAGTCGCTCGTGGCGGGGCTCGAAGCCCTTGACCTGCGGGTGACTCCCTCACCCTTCCGGCGGGGCACCATGGCCTGCACCGGCATCGAGTTCTGCAAGCTCGCGATCGTCGAGACGAAGGCGCGCGGCGCCTCGCTCATCGACGAACTGGAGCGCCGCATCCCGGAGTTCGACCAGCCGATCACCATCAACGTCAACGGCTGCCCGAACGCCTGCGCCCGTATCCAGGTCGCCGACATCGGCCTCAAGGGCCAGCTCGTCCTTGACGGCGACGGCAACCAGGTCGAAGGCTTCCAGGTGCACCTGGGCGGCGCGCTGGGCCTGGAGGCCGGGTTCGGCCGCAAGGTCCGCGGCCTGAAGGTCACTTCGGCCGAGCTGCCGGACTACGTCGAGCGGGTCCTTACCCGGTTCCAGGAGGAGCGCGCGGACGACGAGCGCTTCGCCACCTGGGTGGCCCGCGCCAGCGAGGAGGCCCTGAAGTGAGCGAGCGTGCCGCGCCCTTCCACTGCCCCTACTGCGGCGACGAGGACCTGCGCCCGAACGAGACCGGTCACGGCGCATGGGAATGCGCCGCGTGCAATCGAGCCTTCCAGTTGAAGTTCCTCGGGCTTCTCGCCCAGGGAGTTCAGCGCAACAGCGTGGGAGGGGAAGAGATATGACGGCCACTCAGGCCCAAGAGCAGCGCACGAACGACGAGTTGAAGTCTCTCGCCGAGCAGGCCGGGCGGGAGCTGGAAGACGCGTCCGCCCTGGAGATCCTCCAGTGGGCGGTGGACACGTTCGGCGAGCGCTTCTGCGTGACCTCCTCCATGGAGGACGCCGTCGTCGCCCACCTGGCCTCGCGTGCCCGCCCCGGCGTGGACGTCGTGTTCCTCGACACCGGCTACCACTTCCCCGAGACCATCGGCACCCGGGACGCCGTCGCCGCGGTGATGGACGTCAACGTCATCACGCTCTCGCCGAAGCAGTCGGTCGCCGAGCAGGACGCCGAGTTCGGCGCGAAGCTGCACGACCGCGAGCCGGACCTGTGCTGCGCGATGCGCAAGGTCAAGCCCCTTGAGGAGGGCCTGACTTCGTACGCCGCGTGGGCGACCGGTCTGCGGCGCGACGAGTCGCCGACCCGGGCGCACACCCCGGTCGTCGGCTGGGACGAGATGCGCCAGAAGGTCAAGGTCTCCCCGATCGCCCGCTGGACGCAGGACGACGTGGACGCCTACGTCACCGAGCACGGGGTCCTGACCAACCCGCTCCTCATGGACGGTTACGGCTCCGTGGGCTGCGCGCCCTGCACCCGCCGCCTCCTGGAGGGCGAGGACGCACGCGCCGGACGCTGGTCGGGCAACGCCAAGACCGAGTGCGGGATCCACTGATGACAGAGCCTCGGACAGCGACCGAGCCGCTACACGTATCGGAGAAGCACGTGACCACCGGAGCCACCATCTGGCTCACGGGTCTGCCCAGTGCGGGCAAGACCACCATCGCCCACGAACTCGCGGGCAGGCTGGGCGAGGACGGCCACCGGGTCGAGGTGCTCGACGGCGACGAGATCCGCGAGTTCCTCTCGGCGGGCCTCGGCTTCAGCCGCGCGGACCGGCACACGAACGTGCAGCGCATCGGCTTCGTCGCCGAACTCCTCGCCCGTAACGGCGTGAAGGTCCTGGTGCCGGTGATCGCGCCGTTCGCCGACAGCCGTGAGGCGGTGCGGGAGCGCCACCAGAAGGGCGGCACGCCCTACCTGGAGGTCCATGTGGCCACTCCGGTGGAGGTCTGCTCCGTACGCGACGTGAAGGGTCTGTACGCCAAGCAGGCGGCCGGCGAGATCTCCGGGCTCACGGGGGTCGACGACCCCTACGAGGCACCCGAGTCGCCCGATCTGCGCATCGAGTCCCAGGACCAGACCGTGCAGGAGTCCGCGGCGGCCTTGCGCGCGCTGCTCATCGAAAGGGGTGTCCTGTGAGCGACGCATGCGTGGCCGCCCAGCCGCAGACGACCGCGAATCCCGCACCTCTGCGCCGCGCAGGCGGAGAAGCGAACGAAAGGGGTGCAGCATGACGACCACCGTGGCCACCGTGACCGAGGGGACCGACAGCCCGTACGCGCTGTCGCACCTGGACTCCCTGGAGTCCGAGGCGGTGCACATCTTCCGTGAGGTGGCGGGGGAGTTCGAGCGGCCGGTGATCCTCTTCTCCGGCGGCAAGGACTCGATCCTCATGCTGCACCTGGCGCTGAAGGCGTTCGCCCCCGCGGCGATCCCCTTCTCGCTCCTGCACGTGGACACCGGGCACAACTTCCCCGAGGTCCTCGCCTACCGCGACCGCGTGGTCGCCGAGCACGGCCTGCGCCTGCATGTGGCCTCCGTGCAGGACTACATCGACGCGGGCAAGCTGCGCGAACGCCCCGACGGCACCCGCAACCCGCTGCAGACCGTCCCGCTCACCGAGAAGATCCAGAGCGAGAAGTTCGACGCGGTCTTCGGCGGCGGGCGCCGCGACGAGGAGAAGGCCCGCGCCAAGGAGCGGGTGTTCTCCCTGCGCGACGAGTTCTCGCAGTGGGACCCGCGCCGCCAGCGCCCCGAGCTGTGGCAGCTCTACAACGGCCGCCACGCGCCCGGCGAACACGTGCGCGTCTTCCCGATCTCCAACTGGACCGAGCTGGACGTCTGGCAGTACATCGCCCGCGAGCGCATCGACCTGCCCGAGATCTACTTCGCGCACGAGCGGGACGTCTTCCAGCGCGCGGGCATGTGGCTGACCGCCGGTGAATGGGGCGGCCCCAAGGACGAGGAGACCGTCGAGAAGCGCCTCGTGCGCTACCGCACGGTCGGTGACATGTCCTGCACCGGCGCCGTCGACTCCGACGCCACCACGCTGGAAGCCGTCATCACCGAGATCGCCGCCTCCCGTCTGACCGAGCGTGGCGCCACCCGCGCCGACGACAAGATGTCCGAGGCCGCGATGGAAGACCGCAAGCGCGAGGGGTACTTCTAACCATGACCAGCACCACCGAACCCGACAAGGCGCAGCCGCTCTCCAACGAGCAGCTCTCGGCCACCACCCTGCTGCGGTTCGCCACCGCGGGGTCCGTCGACGACGGCAAGTCCACCCTGGTGGGGCGGCTGCTGCACGACTCCAAGTCGGTCCTGACCGACCAGCTCGAAGCCGTGGAGCGCGTCTCGCTGGGCCGCGGCCAGGAGGCACCCGACCTGGCACTGCTCACCGACGGCCTGCGGGCCGAGCGCGAGCAGGGCATCACCATCGACGTCGCCTACCGCTACTTCGCCACGCCCGCGCGCCGGTTCATCCTCGCCGACACCCCCGGCCACGTGCAGTACACGCGGAACATGGTCACCGGCGCCTCCACCGCCGACCTCGCCGTGGTCCTGGTCGACGCCCGCAACGGAGTCATCGAGCAGACCCGCCGCCACGCCGCCGTCGCCGCGCTCCTGCGCGTCCCGCACGTCGTGCTCGCCGTGAACAAGATGGACCTCGTCGCCTACGAGGAGACCGTCTTCGCGAAGATCGCCGAGGAATTCACCGCCTACGCCAGCGAGCTGGGCGTACCGGAGATCACCGCGATCCCCATCTCGGCGCTCGCCGGGGACAATGTCGTCGAGCCGTCCTCCAACATGGACTGGTACGGCGGCCCCACCGTCCTCGAACACCTGGAGACGGTCCCGGTCAGCCACGACCTGACCTCCTGCCACGCCCGCCTGCCCGTCCAGTACGTGATCCGCCCGCAGACCGCCGAGCACCCCGACTACCGGGGCTATGCGGGGCAGATCGCGGCGGGCACCTTCCGGGTCGGCGAGTCCGTGACCGTGCTTCCCTCGGGCAAGACGTCGAAGATCTCAGGGATCGACCTGCTCGGCGAGCCGGTGGACGTCGCGTGGACGCCGCAGTCCGTGACGCTGCTCCTGGAGAGCGACATCGACATCGCGCGTGGCGACCTGATCGTGCCGAGCGGCGACCAGCCGCCGATCTCGCAGGACCTCACGGCGACGGTCTGCCACGTCGCGGACACCGCGCTCGCCGTCGGCCAGCGGGTGCTGCTCAAGCACACCACCCGCACGGTCAAGGCGATCGTCAAGGACATCCCCTCGCGGCTCACCCTGGACGACCTCTCCCAGCACCCGGCGCCCGGAGAGCTGGTCGCCAACGACATCGGCCGCGTCGTCATCCGCACCGCGGAGCCGATCGCCGTCGACTCGTACGCCGCCTCGCGCCGCACGGGTTCGTTCCTGCTCATCGACCCGGCCGACGGCACGACGCTCGCGGCGGGCATGGCGGGCGACGCGTTCGCCTCCACCGAGTCGGCCGAAAAGGCCGCGCCGGCCGCGGACGACGAGGGATGGGACTTCTGACCATGACTTCCATCGACTACTTCTCGACCTTCGCGAAGGAGGGCGGCCGCATCGGCAGCGGCGCCCTCGGCAGCGGACAGGGCGGGGTCGGGCGATGTGCGTGAAGACGTACGCGCACCGCTTGCGCGCCCACACCCCCCGCGAGTTCGACCTGCGAAGACGAAAACCTGCCGATCTCCCGGCCACGCCCTGACGGCGTGAGAGCCGGGCCAACGAGAGGACCACCTCCCGTGCCTGCCAGCTTCCGCACTCCACGTACCACCGGTGGCCGACGCGCCCTCGCCGCCGTCACCGCCCTGCCGCTGCTCGCCGTGGTGCTCACCTCCTGCGGCTACGGATCCGACTCCGACGACGACAACGACAAGGCCGAGGTGGCCTCGGGTGCGAAGAAGATCGAGGGCCTGGACGAGGTGAAGATCGGGTACTTCCCGAACCTCACGCACGCCACGGCGCTCGTCGGTGACCAGGAGGGCCTGTTCCAGAAGGAACTGGGCGCGACGAAGGCGAAGTACACGCAGTTCAACGCGGGGCCTTCGGAGATCGAGGCGCTGAACTCGAAGTCGATCGACATCGGCTGGATCGGCCCGTCGCCCTCGATCAACGGCTACACGAAGTCCCAGGGCAAGAACCTGCGCATCATCGGCGGCTCGGCGTCCGGTGGCGTGAAGCTGGTGGTCAACCCCAAGAAGATCAAGTCCCTGGACGACGTCAAGGGCAAGAAGATCGCGACGCCGCAGCTCGGCAACACCCAGGACGTGGCCTTCCTCAACTGGGTCAAGGAAAAGGGCTGGAAGGTCGACGCGGAGAGCGGCAAGGGCAACGTCTCGGTGGTCCGCACCGACAACAAGATCACCCCTGACGCCTACAAGTCCGGCTCGATCGACGGCGCCTGGGTGCCGGAGCCGACCGCGTCGAAACTGGTCGCCGAGGGCGGCAAGGCGATCCTCGACGAGTCCGACCTGTGGCCGGACAAGAAGTTCGTGATCACGAACATCATCGTGTCCCAGTCGTTCCTCAAGGAGCACCCGAAGGTCGTCGAGGCGGTCCTGCGCGGTTCGGTGAAGACCAACCAGTGGATCAAGGACAACCCCGACAAGGCGAAGGCCTCCGCCAACGCCGCCCTCAAGGAGTCGTCCGGCAAGGCGCTGCCCGCCGGCGTCATCGACCCGGCGTGGAAGTCCATCCAGACCACGGACGACCCGCTGGCCGCCACGCTCGACTCCGAGGCGAAGCACGCGGTGAAGGCGGGCCTCCTGGAGAAGCCGAACCTCAAGGGCATCTACGACCTGAAGCCGCTGAACAAGGTCCTCAAGGCCGAGGGCAAGCCCGCCGTCGACGACGCCGGTCTCGGCGTCAAGTAACCCCGGAAGCAGACCAGTTCCCAGGAGGTGACGACCATGGCGACCACAACCCTCGCCAAGGCGGCGGACGACATCACGGCCGCCCCGCACGCAGCCCGGATCGAGCATGTCTCGAAGTCCTTCGCCACGCCCGCCGGGCAGCAGCTCGTCCTGGACGACATCACGCTCGATGTCGCTCCCGGCGAGTTCGTCACCCTCCTGGGAGCCTCGGGCTGCGGCAAGTCGACGCTGCTCAATCTGGTGGCCGGGCTCGACAAGCCGTCGGCGGGCGACATCGCCACCGACGGCCGCCCTGCCCTGATGTTCCAGGAGCACGCGCTGTTCCCGTGGCTGACCGCGGGCAAGAACATCGAGCTCGCCCTGAAGCTGCGGGGCATCCCGAAGGCCGAGCGGCGCGAGCGGGCCGAGGAGCTCCTCGGCCTCGTACGGCTGCAAGGCGCGTACGGCAAGCGGGTGCACGAGCTGTCCGGCGGCATGCGCCAGCGGGTGGCGCTGGCCCGTGCGCTCGCTCAGGACAGCAAGATCCTGCTGATGGACGAGCCGTTCGCGGCGCTCGACGCGATCACGCGTGACGTCCTGCACGACGAACTGACCCGCATCTGGCGCGAGACGAACGTCTCCGTCCTCTTCGTCACGCACAACGTGCGCGAGGCCGTCCGCCTCGCCGAGCGCGTCGTGCTCCTCTCGTCGCGTCCGGGCCGGGTGGCGCACGAGTGGCGGGTGGACATCCCCCACCCGCGCCGCATCGAGGACTCCGCCGTCGCGGAACTGTCCGTCGAGATCACCGAACAACTGCGTGGGGAGATCCGCCGACATGGCCAGCACTGACACTCCGGTCGACAAGACCGAGAGGGACAGCGGCGCCGAGCGGGACCGCGGCCAGGACCTGGCAGGTCTCGAGGCGGGGCTCGACGCCCTGGACGCGGTCCAGACCCGGCGCACGCCCTTCCGCCAGACCTTCGTCCAGAAGATCCTGCCGCCGGTGACCGCCGTCCTGCTGGTCGTCGTGGTGTGGCAGATCCTGGTGTGGGCGAAGGTCACCGACTCCTACAAGCTGCCCGCGCCCTCCACCGTCTGGCACGAGGTGGAGGACGCCTGGCTCCAGGGCACGCTCCTGGAGTACATCTGGACGTCCGTGTCGCGCGGCCTGCTGGGCTTCCTGATGGCCCTCGCGATCGGTACGCCCCTGGGTCTGATCGTGGCCCGGGTGCGGTTCATCAGGGCCGCGATCGGCCCGATCCTGTCCGGTCTGCAGTCGCTTCCCTCCGTGGCGTGGGTGCCGCCGGCGGTGATCTGGCTCGGGCTCAACGACCAGATGATGTACGCGGTGATCCTGCTCGGCGCGGTCCCCTCGATCGCCAACGGCCTGGTCGCGGGCGTCGACCAGGTGCCGCCGCTCTTCCTGCGGGCCGGCCGCACCCTGGGGGCGACGGGCCTGCGCCACACCTGGCACATCGTGATGCCCGCGGCGCTGCCCGGCTATCTGGCGGGTCTGAAGCAGGGCTGGGCGTTCTCGTGGCGCTCGCTGATGGCCGCGGAGATCATCGCGCAGTCGCCCGACCTGGGCATGGGGCTTGGCCAGCTCCTGGAAGCGGGCCGCACGAACAGCAGCATGTCGCAGGTCTTCTTCGCGATCCTGCTGATCCTCGTCGTCGGCATCGCCATCGACCTGCTGATCTTCAGTCCCCTGGAGCGGCGCGTCCTGCGCAGCCGCGGACTCCTCGTGAGGAGCTGACCCACCATGTACGGCCGTCCCGTCCTGCTCGTCGTCGCCCACGGCAGCCGCGATCCGCGGCATGCCGCGACGGTGCGCGCCCTGGTGCGACGGGTGCGCGAGCAGCGGCCGGGGCTGCGGGTGGAGACGGGTTTCCTCGACTTCGACTCGCCCTCGGTCCCCGAGGTCCTGGAGTCCCTGGACGCCGAGGGCGTACGCGACGTGATCGCGCTGCCCCTGCTCCTCACCCGCGCGTTCCACGCGAAGAAGGACATCCCCGCGGTCCTGAGCCAGGCACCGCCGCGCCTGCGCATCCGGCAGGCGGGGGTGCTCGGCCCTTCGCCGCTGCTCCTGACCGCTCTGGACCAGCGGTTGTACGAGGCGGGCCTCACGCCCGCCGACAAGTCCTCGACCGGGGTCGTGCTTGCCTCGGCGGGGTCATCGGACCCGGAGGCGATCGCAGTGATCGCTGAAATCGCGCGGGAGTGGCGGCACACCGGTTGGTGCGCCGTGCGGCCTGCGTTCGCCTCCGCATCTCTGCCCCGCACGGAGGACGCCGTGCGGGAGCTGCGCGAGCTGGGCGTGCGCCGGGTGGCGGTGGCTCCGTACGTCATCGCGCCCGGTTTTCTGCCGGACCGCATCGCGCGGGGCGCGGCCGACGCGGACGTCACGGCCCAAGTGCTCGGCCCGTCCGCGGGGTTGGCGCGGCTGCTCGTGCAACGCTTCGAAGAGGCCTGCGCCGAGTCCGGTGCGGTCGGGCGGGTGGCGCGGGTTCCCGTGCTGGCCTAGCTTGTGGGTTCATGACCCTCACCAGATCCCGGACGCTGTGGCTGCGGACCGAGCCCCTGCACGCAGTGATCTACTTCGAGGAGAGCTGCCGCGGCCTGGGCAGGGCGCTGGGCCTCAAGGGCTTCTGGATGGGCTACTTCGCGGCCCGCACCGCCCCCATGGGCCCGGTCGAGGCGGGCCCCGCGACGGCGGCGCTCGGTGTCTTCGCCCCCGGCATGGTGGAGCGGGCCCTGCCGTCCGCCTGGCAGTACGTGTCGCCGGGCCGGATCGTGGAGGAGCGTGCCGCCTGTGCGGCGCGGGCCCTGCGCGCGCTGGTCCCGGGCATCGACGACCAGGCCGTCGCCCTCTGCCCGCCGCTGGCCGCGATGGTCGGGGACGCCCCCTCCCTGGCCCGCCCGCTGTTCTCGGCGAACCGGGACGTGAGCGAGCGGGCCGACCCGGTGCAGCGGCTGTGGCAACTGGTCACCTGCGTGCGGGAGTTCAGGGGCGACGCGCATGTCGCCGCGCTCGCCGACCACGGCCTGGACGCCTGTGAGGCGCTGGTGCTCGCCGCCGCCACGGGCCGCGTGGACCCGGAGACCATCCGGCACGACCGGGGGTGGGCCGAGCAGGACTGGGCGCACGCGGTGGACCGGCTGCGCGGGCGCGGTCTGGTGGACGGCGACGGACACATCACCGAGCACGGCCGCACGGAGCGCGAGCTGATCGAGGACGCCACGGACCGGCTGTCGGCGCGCCTGCTGCGCCCGCTCGCCGCGCGGGACGCGGACGCGCTCCTTGCCGCGCTCGAACGTCCGGTGCGGCACATCCTGGCGGCGGACGTCGTCCCCTTCCCCAACCCCATCGGACTTCCGCAGCCCACGAGTTAGTCAATCCGGTTGCCGAAGTACCGTTCGGACCCCTACCGTCACGCCGATGACCCCCGTACTCCGCTCCGAGCGCCTGAGCCTGTCCCCCTACGTCGCCGCCGACGAGGACCAGTTCGTCTCGCTCCTCCAGGACGAGGCCGTGGGCCGCTGGTTCGGGGACGGGATGCAGAGCGTGGACCAGACCCATGCGCTGTTCCGCCGGATATTCGGCCTCGTGTACGCCGAGAACCAGTTTCCGGTCTGGGCGGTGCGGCACGAGGGGCGCTATGTCGGCCACGCGGAGATAAAGCCGTCGCCCGAGAGCTGGCTCGACGGCCACGAGATCGTCTACGGCCTCTTCCGCGGCAGCTGGGGGATGGGCCTCGGCACGGAGCTCGCCCGCCTGCTCACCTCGTACGGCCACGAGACGCTGGCCCTGCCCGAGGTGCACGCGACCGTGGACGCGGAGAACATCGCGTCCCTCACCGTGCTCAAGCGGCTCGGCTTCACCCAGGGCCGCGCGGTCCCGGAGGACAACGGCCGCACCACGCTCCTGATGACCTCGGTGCTCGGCTGAAGTCCGGGCCCGCGGCAGATGGCGGGCCGATCAGGGCTGTGGCGGGCCCTGCGGGGTGAACGGCGTTCCCTGGTGGAACCAGAGCAGCCACTCGCCCTCGTACAGCCGCCACAGCGAACTGCGGTGGGCGGTGCGGCCGTTGCTCTCGGTGTCGAAGGTGAGGTGTACGACGTCCTGGGCGAGCTCGGTGCCGCGCATCCGGGAGGTCATGATCGGGCGGCCGGTCCGGTGGGTGTTCTCGCTGAGGGCCTTGATGATCGACTCGCGGTCCCAGGGGGTGCCCGATGCGCCGAATTCGGTGAACTCCGGGTGCAGCAGCGCCCCGAGCAGTTCGGGCTGCGTGCGGACCTCGGGGGCGAGCAGCCGCAGTTCGGCCTCGATGGCCGCCTCGACGGCGGGGGTGCGGTCAGCCACGGTCGAGCTCCTGGGTCAGCTCGACCAGCTTGGCGACGGTGTTCCAGTTGCGGGAGGTGGCGACGACGCCCTTGAACAGGGCGGGGCGCGAGAGGACCTCGCCCAGTTTGGACCGGCCGAGTCCGTCCGGCGCGTAGAGGTAGAGGGCGCGGTCTCCGAGGCGGAACTCCTCGGGGAGGAAGGCGGCCGGGTCGATCGCGTCGAGCCGGGAGGCGTCCACCGGCTCGGAGAAGTACGTGACGTGCAGCTGCTTGCCTTCGAGCGAGGCCGCGGGGAAGGGGCAGGCGTCGGCCACCGCCTTCAGATACGCGCCGTCGCGCACCAGGACGTCCACGGCGAAGCCGAAGTGCCCCTCGATGGCTTCACCGACCCGCGCGGCCAGGGCGTCCTCGGCGGCGGCCTCGGCGGTGAAGACCGCGTTGCCGCTCTGCAGGTGCGTGCGCACGTCGCCGAAGCCAAGACCGGAGAGGAGCGGGCGCAACTCCCCCATCGGCAGCTTTCTCCTGCCGCCCACGTTGATGCCACGTAGAAGCGCCGCGTAAGCCTTGTCCGTCATCCGCACACCATAAGACGGCCGTCGCGCCCCGGGGGGGGGGGCGCGACGGCCCCCCGGTAAGTGGGTGGTGTGTCTTATAAAAATATACG
>NZ_JBHUZJ010000132.1:0-14386 GCF_042667685.1 Streptomyces sp. NPDC057302
CACCCCCGTTGAGGGGTGCGGGCCGCTGCTTCTGCCTACTGTGTACGTCTTGGGCGCTGCGCCCCTAGACGGCCGAACCGGCCTTCCACTGGGCCCAGTCCATGACCCAGCCGTTGAAGCCGTTGTCCGGCTGGACCGTCTTGTCGCCGGTGTTCCGGACGTCCACGACGTCACCGACCATCGAGTTGTCGTAGAACCAGGCGCCCGGGGTGCTCTTGTCGCCCGCGCCCTTGGCGTCTTCCAGGCCGACGCAGCCGTGGCTGGTGTTGGCGCCGCCGAAGATGGACTTCGCGCCCCAGTAGTTGCCGTGGATGAACGTGCCCGACTGGGACAGGCGCATCGCGTGCGGCACGTCCTTGATGTCGTACTCGCCCTTGCCGTCGCCGTCGGTGAAGCCGACCGTCGCGCCGTCCATCCGGGTCTCCTTGAACTTCTCGGAGATCACCATCTTGCCTTCGTACGTCTTGTTCTCCGGGGAGCCCGCGGAGATCGGGATGGTCTTGACGACCTTGTCGTCCCGCATGATCTTCATCGTCTTCGTCTTGGCGTCGACGACGGAGACCTGGTTACGGCCGATCTTGAACTGGACCGTCTTCTCCTGGACACCGGTGACGCCGTCCGCGCCCTCGACGCCGTCGAGGGCCAGCTTCAGGGTGACCGTGGAGTTGCCCTGCCAGTAGTCCTCGGGGCGGAAGTCGATGCGGTTGTCGCCGAACCAGTGGCCGACGACCTCCTGGCCGCTGCTCGACGACACCTTGATGTGCGACTGCACGTCCTTCTTGTTCGTGATCGCCTTGTCGAAGTTGATCGACACCGGCATGCCCACGCCGACCGTGGAGCCGTCCTCGGGCGTGAAGTTCCCGATGAAGCTGTTGGTCGGGGAGACCGTCGTGAACTTCGAGTTCTCGTGTGCCTTGCGGCCCTCGGAGTCCTTCGCCGTCGCGGTGATCTTGTACGTCGTGGCGCGTTCGAGCTGGCCGCTGGGCTTCCAGCTCTTCTTGTCGGCCGCTATCTGCCCCTCGACCGCGGTGCCCGCCTCGGTCGTCATCGTGACGTCCGTCAGCGAACCCTTGCTCACCTTGACCTTGGCCGCGTTGTTGATGCCCGCGTTGTCGGAGCCGTCCTTGGGCGCGATCTTGATATCGGCCTCGGACGTCTTCTTGGCGGCCGCTTCGTCGACCTGGTTCTGCGACTCCTTGCCGCCGGCGCTGCTCTTGTCGCCGTCGTCGCTGCTACAGGCCGAGAGCACAAGGACGCCGCCGACCAGAGCGGAAACGGCCGCAAGACCCTTGCGGTGTCCGCGCTGCCGCCTACTGTCCGTCATCACACGCTTCTCCATCGTTGCCGAAATCCCCAACACGCCAAGAACGCCGAGAGTCCCCGTAATCCCGCATAACGTCCTGCCCGGTTCGTCCCGTTCCACTTCCGCGGAAGATGTGGGGAACACCACGTCATGCGGTGCGCCGGTGACAGCCGTGCACCACTGAGACGACGGAACCCCGGGCGGCGGTTGCCGTCCGGGGCTACGGGTTCCGTTTTTTCCGTCCGGTAGACGTAAGACCTCTCGCCTACCGCTTACAGCCCCCGGCCACCAGTGCCGTCCCCGGCCTCGTCGGCCTCGTCGTCATCATCCTCGTCCGGGTCCCAGTCGGGCGAATCGGGGTCGTAGTCGATCTGCTCGCTGCTCCAGGACGCCTGCGAGAGCTCCACCCCGGGCAACTCGCTGACCAGGTCGAACGGGTCCACCAGATAGGCGAGCGCCTCCGCGTCGTCCTCCTTGACCGCCGTCTCGGCATGCAGACGCTCCTCGGCGGGCATGTGCTCGTCCTCCGCGATCCGGCGCAGTGCGGAAGCCGCGAGATCGCCGGAGTCGTCGACCTCCACCACCAATTCGACGCGGAGCCGTACAAAACGTGATGTCTCAGATGTGCTCATGGGTCGGAGCGTACGACCCATGACCCCCGCGACTTTCCCACGACCCGCGCCTTTCATTACCATCGCCCCACACGGCCAATTCGCCAGCGCCACAAGGGGGATCCGATTCCGTGTCCGCACGTCGATCGCTGCTGACCGCCACTGCCGCAGGGGCCCTCCTCGGCGCCCTGTGGTTCGTTCCCTCCGCCAACGCGACGGCGACGTTCAGATCACCGGAGGCCCCCGGCTCTCCCCAGGTCGTCCACACCGAACAGCGCCGCGCGACGCCCCCGTCGGACGACGCGTCGGACGCCACCGCCGCCACCGCTGCCGCCGCCCGCGCCGACACCGCCCCGCTCGCCGACGACCGCCTCGCGGACACCGGCGCCGGAGTCGACACGACGCCGTACCTGATCGGCGGGACGGCGTTCCTGGGCCTCGGGGCGGGATTCGTGGCGTACTCCGTACGACGGGAGCGGCAGGGGCAACAGGGGCCCGCCTACTGAGGCTCCTCACCCACTGAAGCCCCTCGCCGCACCGCGCTCCCTTCCGGAGCGCCCAGCCTCGCCGCCCGCAGCGCGGGGAAGCCGGCGGCCACCACGAGCGTCGCCGCCACGCACACCAGGCCGCCCGCGGTCACCGCGGCCCGCGCGCTGCTCAGCTCGGCGAGGAAACCGACCGCCGCGTTGCCCAGGGCCGGGGAGACCGTCGCCTGGACCATCCAGAGGCTGCTCACCCTGCCCCGCAGTGCGTCGGGGGTGCCGTGCTGGAGCAGGGCCGAGCGGAGGGTCTCGGAGATCAGGTCGCCCAGGCCCGCGAGGGCGAGCAGGATCAGGGCGAGGGGCAGGTAGGACGTCAGGCCGAAGCCCGTCAGGGAGAGGCCCCACACCAGTACCGCCCCGACCAGCGCGTGGCCCCCCGCGCGCGCCGTCCAGCCACTGGTGGCGGCCCCGACGAGGGCGCCGAGCGCGGGCGCCGCGTAGAGCAGGCCGACCACTCCGGGGCCGCCGCCGAACTGCTCGTCGGCAAGGACCGGATACAGCGCCTGCGGCATCGTGAAGACCATCGCCGCCGCGTCGATGAGCAGCAGCCCGACGATGAGGCGGTGCCCCCGGACGAAGCGCACGCCGTCCGCCACGGCGGCGAAGGCCTGCCGGACACCCTTGCCCGTCGCGGCGTGCTCCGGCGGCAGCGGGCGCACGAAGAACAGGGCCACGGTGAAGACCAGGAAGCCCGCCGCGTCGACCGCGAAGCAGACGGCGATCCCGGGTCCCGCGATGAGGACGCCGCCGAGCGCGGGGCCGAGCAGCGCGGCGAGCTGTGTGGAGGCCGCCGTCAACGCGCCCGCCGCCGCGAGGCGTTCGGTGCCGACGAGGGCGGGGATCGCCGCCATCATCGCCGGACCGCCGAGGCCCGCGAAGAGCCCGGTGAGGCCGGTCGCCCCGTAGATCACCCACAGCTGGGGGTGCGGCAGGAGCGCGTTGGCCATGAGCCCGGCCGCGACGAGCGTCAGGGGGAGCCGGGTCACCAGCATCAGGGTGCGGCGGTCCCTGCGGTCCGCGAGGACTCCGCCGATCAGTACGCCGACGACGAGCGGGAGCGCCCTGGCCAGGCTGACCAGGCCGATCTGCAACGGCGATCCGGTGAGGTCGTAGATCTGCACCGCCACCGCGACGCTCGTCATCAGGGTGCCGAGGAGGGCGCCGAGGAATCCGGCGTACAGGAGGCGGAAATCGCGGTGCTCGCGCAGCGGCGTGAGGTCCATGGCGAGGCCGGACAGGCGGGGCATGAGCGGCTCCAATGGAGGTTAGGTCAGCCTTACTTGGATCACTGTGGTGGCGTCGCCCCTTAAAGTCAACGGGTGTGAAGTTCAAAGGCCGGCAGGGACGTCGGCAGGCGCAGGGGCGATACCTTCAAGGGCGATGCACAGCGAGATCCCGGAACCCGATTCCCCGCCCGGCGCCCCCAGGCCCCGGCGGCGCCCCACCCACCGCAAGGGCCGCGCCACCCTGACCCGCGAGGGCGTGGGACAGGCGGCGCTGGAGTTCCTCGGCGGCCACGGAGCCGCCGAACTGACCATGCGCTCCCTCGCGGACGAGCTGGGCGTCTCGCCCCGGGCCCTCTACAACTACGTGGAGGACAGACGGGACCTGATCACCGTCGCCGCCGAGGTCTTCGAGGCGCGGTGGCAGCCGCCGGGCCTCGACGCGGGACAGTGGCGCGCATCGCTGCGGGCCTACCTCCGGGATCTGCGGGCCCACTACCGGCGCCATCCGGGCATGACCACCCTCGCGCTCGGCGAGAACATCACCATGGCCCGCCATCCGGCCATGCTGCGGAACGTCGACGGGCTCATCGGCTTCTTCGTGGAGGTCGGGCTGCCCCTGCGGGACGCCTACCTCGCGTGCATGGAGGCCATCCGGCTCGTCGTCGGGTTCGTGGAGCTGCAGGACCGCGCGTACGACCGGCCGCCTCCCGGCCTCGACCCCGCCGACCTGGACCAGGTCCCGCCGCCGTGGCTGCTCTCCGGCTCCGGGGACGAGCTGCCGTACCTGCGCAGGGCGGGCCGGGAGCTGGCGGCCGAATCCCCGGACGCGCTCTTCGAGTTCGCGGTGGACGTCCTGCTGGAGGGGCTCGCGCGCCGGGCAGTCGGGTGACCCTGGCCGCGCGGCGACGGGGCCGGACGGGAGGCGAGGGCTAGGCATGCGGATATGAGATTCCAGCCCCGGCAGAAGACCGGAACCCCCCGCGCCCGCCGCCTGCGTGTCGTCGGCGCCCTGTGTGCCGTCGCGGCATCGGCGGCACTGGTGACAGGCTGCGGGTCGGACAGCGACAAGTCGTCGTCCGCCGACGCGACCTCGGAAGCGGCGAAGACCATTCCGAAGGAGGCGCCTTCGGAGACCCCCACGGGCGGCGCGTCCCTCACGCAGGACCAGCAGGAGCGCAAGGCGCTGCTCGCCGCCACCAAGGTCACCTACGACAAGGCCGCCAAGACGGCCGTGGACAAGGTCTCGGGCGGCAAGCTCACCGACCTCGACCTCGATGGCGTGGACGACGACAACGACAACGACGACGACGATGACGACGACGCGAGCCAGAGTCCCAGCGCGAGCCCGAGCCCGAGCGGCAGCTCAGGGACCCCGCAGTGGGTCGCGGAGGTCGCCGAGAAGGACGGCACCGTGCACGAGGTCCGCATCGACGCGGTCTCGGGCAAGGTGATCAGCTCCAACCCCGAGAAGGACCAGGACGCCGACGACAAGAAGGAGCTCGCCGACCGGCTCACCCGCGTCAAGCAGTCGCCGGAGCAGGCGGCCAAGACCGCGACGGACAAGAAGAAGGGCACGGTCACGTCCATCGGTCTGGACGACAACGACAGCAACGCGCTCGTCTGGTCCGTCGACGTCGTCACCAAGGACTGGAACAAGACCGACTTCGAGGTCGACGCGGCCAAGGGCAACATCACCCACGAGCACGTCGACCGCGACTGACGCGCCGTCACCACGCCGATGGGGGCGCCGTCACCGGGTGACGGCGCCCCCATCGACGTACGAGGCGTACGAGAGCCGGCGCTAGGCCAGCGGACCCGTCACGGGCTCGACCGCGTCGAGCAGTGCGCCGGAGCGCACGAACGCGTCCGCCGCCGCCAGGTCCGGGGCGAGGAAGCGGTCGGGGCCAGGACCCTCGACGCCCGCCTTGCGGATGGCCTCGATGACCGCCTGAGTGGCCGGGGCGGGCGTGAGGCCCTCGCGGAGTTCGATCGCGCGCGTGGCCGCGTACAGCTCGATCGCGACGATGCGGGTCAGGTTGTCGACCGCCGTGCGGAGCTTGCGGGCCGCCGACCAGCCCATCGACACGTGGTCCTCCTGCATCGCGGAGGACGGGATCGAGTCGGCCGACGCCGGGACCGCGAGCCGCTTCATCTCGCTGACGAGGGCCGCCTGCGTGTACTGGGCGATCATCAGGCCCGAGTCCACGCCCGCGTCGTCCGCGAGGAACGGGGGAAGCCCGTGCGAGCGGTTCTTGTCCAGGAGACGGTCCGTGCGGCGCTCCGTGATCGAGCCGAGGTCCGCCGCGGCGATCGCGAGGAAGTCCAGGACGTACGCGACGGGCGCACCGTGGAAGTTGCCGTTGGACTCGACGCGGCCGTCGGGCAGGACCACCGGGTTGTCGACGGCGGCGGCGAGCTCGCGCTCGGCGACGAGGCGCGCGTGCGCCATCGTGTCGCGCCCCGCGCCCGCCACCTGCGGCGCGCACCGCACCGAGTACGCGTCCTGCACGCGCGGCGCGTCGTCCTGGTGGTGTCCCGTCAGGCCCGAACCGGCGAGCACCGCGAGCATGTTGGCGGCGGAAGCGCCCTGGCCCGGGTGCGGGCGGATGGCGTGCAGTTCGGGGGCGAGCACCTTGGCGGTACCGAGGAGGGCTTCGAGGGTGAGGGCCGCGGTGATGTCGGCGGACTTGTAGAGGGCGTCGAGGTCGGCCAGGGCCATCACCAGCATGCCGAGCATGCCGTCGGTGCCGTTCAGGAGGGCGAGGCCCTCCTTCTCGCGCAGCTCGACCGGCGTGATGCCGTGCGCGGCGAGCAGCTCGCCCGCCGGCTTCAGCTCGCCGTCGGGGCCCTCCGCGTCGCCCTCGCCCATGAGCGTCAGGGCGCAGTGGCTGAGCGGCGCGAGGTCGCCGGAGCAGCCCAGCGAGCCGTACTCGTGCACGACGGGGGTGATCCCCGCGTTGAGCACGTCGGCCATGGTCTGCGCGACCTCGGGGCGTACGCCGGTACGGCCCGAGCAGACCGTCTTCAGGCGCAGGAACATCAGCGCGCGGACCACCTCGCGCTCCACGCGCGGGCCCATCCCGGCCGCGTGCGAGCGGACGATGTTGCGCTGGAGCTGGGCGCGGAGGTCCGGCCCGATGTGCCGGCTGGCGAGGGCGCCGAAGCCGGTCGATACGCCGTAGACGGGCTCGGGCTTGGCCGCGAGGGCGTCGACGATCTCGCGCGAGGCGGCGAGCGCGGCCACGGCTTCGGCCGAGAGATCGATGCGGGCGTTGCCACGCGCGACGGCGATGACGTCCGCTGCGGTTGTCCCGGACGTCCCCAGGACCACGGTGTGCATATCCATATTCAGCAGCGTACGGACTGAATCGCCAAGTGTCACGGTCGAATACGTACTGAGCCTCTTACCGGCGGCGACCCGCAAGGGGCGCGAGGTGCCGCACGACACGCCCCCACCGGCCCGCGGGGCACGTCACCGGGCCCTGTCCCCTCCCCCGGAGTCCCGCTCGCCGCCCCGAGGCGCGGGCTCGCGCCCCCGGAAGCGCCGCCGCTCCCCCGCGGGCCGCGACCCCTCCGAGTTCGCGAGCCGCACCACCGGGTCGTCCGCGCCCTCGCGCCCCGCGACCACCGGCTTCACCGCGCGCGCCGCCTTCGCGCGGTACTGGGCCGCGTCCGCGAGGCGGAACAGGCGGCGGGCCGAGTGGACCTCGCCGATCGGGTCCTCGGTGGAGGCGACCCCGCAGGCGACGCCGTCCCCCAGCTCCAACTCGGCCGCCCGTACGCAGAGTTCGTCGGCGACCCGCACCACCTCATCGGCGGTGGGCCCCACCGAGAGCAGGCAGAACTCGTCCCCGCCGAGCCGCGCGGCCAGTGTCCCCGGCAGCATCGCCCCGCACAGCGAGAGCACCGAGCCGAAGCGTTCGAGGAGGCGGTCGCCGACCGCGTGGCCCTGGGTGTCGTTGACCCACTTGAGCCCGTTCACGTCGCACACGACCAGGCTCACCACCGCGCCCTGCGCACGGTGGCGCTCCACCGCCTCCTCCAGACGCAGATCGACCGCGCGCCGGTTGGCGAGGCCCGTCAGCGCGTCGGTGAAGGCGAGCCTGCGGGCCTCCTCCAGCCTTTCGGTCTGCGCGATGCCCGCCGCGACGACCGAGGCGAGGACCGTGGCGAAGTCAGCGTCCTCGCGGCCGAAGACCGGAGCCCCCACCGGCCGCGCCACATACAGCTCGCCCCAGGCCCGCCCGTGCAGCACGATCGGCGCGACCACGCAGCAGCCGCGCCCGCGCCTGCGCAGGGCGGCGACGCGCTGGTGGCAGTAGCCCGGGGTCGCGGCCTGCGCGGGCCCGCCGGCCGTCTCGACCCAGGCGTGCGGTTCGCCGCCGCCCGCCCAGCGCTCGTGCAGGAACTCGGTGATCTCCGGGAACTCGTTCACCGGATACGCCTCGCGCTCGGGGAACTCTTCCTCCCCCTCGGCCCGTTCGCCCACGTTCACGAGCACCCTCAGCCGCCCGAGGTCGCGCTCCCAGACGGACAGGGCCGCGAAACTCCCCGCGAGCGCACGGCACGCACCGCGGGCGGCGGCCCGCCAGGACTCACGCGGCGTGTGCGCGGCGGCCATCCCCTGTGCCAGCACGACCACGGCCCGCAGCCGGACATCCTCTCCCATCTCCCTAGGCTAGGAGATTTACGACATTTTGGGCGATTGGAACATTACGCAGAGTGCAGACGGTCCAAAATCCCCGCCCGACGGCCCCACTCACCCTTCCACCCGCGCTCTCCACCGCGCCGTGGTCACTCCCCGGGCCACTGGGGCCCCCGCTTCTCGTTGAACGCCGCGACGCCCTCCGCCCGGTCACCGGAGAAGGCCACCGAGCGCCAGGCCGCGTCCTCGACCTCTAGCCCGGCGCGCAGGTCGAGCCCGTGGCCGAGCCGCAGGGCGCGCTTGGCGGCGCGCAGCCCCACGGGCGAGTTGGCGGCGATCCGCGCGGCGAGCGCGAGCGCCTCCGTACGGTCCTCACCCTCGCCCACCAGCTGGTCGACGAGCCCCAACTCCCGCGCCTCGGCAGCCTCCACGCGCCGCGCGGTGAAGATCAGCTCGGCGGCCCTGGCGGCGCCCACCCGGCGCGGGAGCAGCTGCGTACCGCCGCCGCCCGGGATCACGCCGACCGACACCTCGGGAAGACCGACCACGGCGGTCGGGTCGGCGACGATGAGATCGCAGGCGAGTGCGAGCTCGAACCCGCCGCCGAGCGCGAAGCCGTGCAGGGCCGCGACGGTCGGCATGGGCAGTTCGAGTACGCCGGTGTAGGCGGCACGCGCGGTGGGCCGCTGGCGCACCAACTCGGCGTCGGAGAAGGAGTTGCGCTCCTTCAGGTCGGCGCCGACGCAGAAGGCCCGCTCATGGGTGGACGTGACGACCACGACGCGGGCGTCACCGTCCTGCGCGAGGGCGTCGCAGGCGGCGCCGATGGAGCGGGCCATGTCCGTGGACACCGCGTTCATGGCCTTGGGCCGGTCGAGGACGAGCTCGGCGACATGGTCGTGCCGCCTGACACCGACGAATTCCCCGAAGCGCTGCTCGCCGCCCATTGCTTTCCTCCACGTCACGTTAACGGTCGTTACCGCATTGCAGGAGGATCATGTCACCGCTACGGAGCGCCCGGTGGGCCCGCGGGAAAATTGCGGTCCGGAGAGGACCTCAGCTCCGCCGGGCAAGCAGCCAGGGCTCCACGACGCCAAGCCCGCGCACGGGCCGCTGCCACATCGGCTGCAGCGCGAAGCGGTAGGAGGGCGGCTCGGTGCCCTCCTTCTCCGCTACCTCGGCCGCCTCCGCCGCCTCGGTCTCGGAGGCAGGCGCGTCCCCCGTCCGCGTCAGCTCCTCGGCGAGCGCGCCGTCCACCAGGACCGCGTCCCGAGGCGCTATCGACGTGAGGCGGCTCGCGAGGTTCACCGTCGTACCGAAGACGTCGCCCATCCGCGTCGTGACCGTGCCGAAGGCGATGCCGACGCGCAGCTCGGGCATCGTCTCGTCGTTGGCCATGGTCTCGATCAGCCGCAGGGCGATCTCCGCGGCCACGCCCGCGTTGTCGGCGGCGTACAGAACCTCGTCGCCCAGCGTCTTGATGAGCCGTCCGCCGTGCGCGGCGACGAGGTCGGCGGCGGTGGTCTCAAAGGCCTCGACGAGCTCGCCGAGCTCCTCTTCCTCCATCCGCCGGGTGAGCCGGGTGAAGCCGACGAGATCGGCGAACCCGACGGCGAGCCGCCGGTCGACCATTTCCTCGTCGTCCGCGGCCTGCACGACGCGCCCCGTGGCGGCGGCGAGCTGGCGCCGCCACACATAAACGAGGAACTCCTCAAGCTCGGGCAGCAGCAGCTCTATCAGCGGATACGTGACTTCGGTCCGCGTCATGCCCGGCTCGGGCGGCTCCGTCAGACCTTCCAGGAAGGAGTCGATCTGCCATTCGGCGAGCCGGGCGGTGGTCTGCCCGGTCGACCGGGCCACCTGCACCGCCATCGCCTCGCTGAGCAGGCCCGCCTCGACGAGACCGGCGAGGCGGCGCAGCGCGAGCACGTCCGCCTCGGTCAGGGCCTTGGCCTGGCCGACGTCGGGGAAGCCCATGGCCCGCCAGAAACGGGAGGCGAGCTCCATGGATACGCCGGCGCTGCGGGCCGCCTGGAACGGGGTGTAGCGGCGGTCGGCGCCGAGGATCAGCCCTTCCAGGCGCAGGGCGAGGGGATCCTTCTCCGGGTCGCCCGGCTTCTCGTCCCCGGAGTCCATTGAGTCGAACGTATGGGTGACGGACCCAGCGGTACGTCCGGGCTCGCCGTCGGGGGATGCACCCGTGCCGGAGCCCGTGTCGTCGACGGTCACGCCTGCTGCCCTTCCGATCTGCCGCGGTCAGGTATCGACCGGCGCCAACTTTACGGCAGGTGTGCCGCAGCTCACGCCTTTCCTGGCGGGGCGCCTTGGACTGTGCGTTTCCCGCAGCCGCCCCGACGAACACACCTTCCCCACGCACCCGCCCGTTTGCCCCGCATCCTCACCTGAACGAACAAGCCTTCCCACCCACCCACCCGACCACCCCGCAGCGCCACCGAGGGCCGGGCGGGGGCTACAGGCAGGGGTGGGCGGGGGCTACAGGCAGGGGTGGGCGGGGCGCTACTGGCAGGGGCGGGGCGCACAGGCAAAGGCAGGCGGGCAGGAGTCGGCGGGGGGGGGGCAACGCACGACAGGCCCCCGCCCCCACGCACCCGCAGCCGGTCGGGGGCAACGCACGACAGGCCCCCGCCCCCACGCACCCGCGGTCGGCATCGAGACGTGAGGGGACGTGCCGGTATGTCTGCCCGGAGCACGGTTCCTGTCACTCCCCAGCCGAAGAACCCCTGCGGCCACCGGACGATGGCGAGGACGGACATACCGGCGCGGCCCCGCCCCACAGACGAACCCGCACCGCACCCCGCCCCACGCACCCGCACCCAACCCGCACCCGGACCCGCACACGCACACAAACACCCCCCAGCCCCTACACCCCCCGCAAATGCACAACATCCCCCGCCCCCACAGGCGACTGCACCCCATCCCCCGTAGCCAGCACCAGCCGCCCATCCCCGTCCACGGCCACCGCCTCCCCCGTGATCGACCGATCCCCCGGCAGCTCCGCCCGCACCTTGCGCCCCAACGTCGCGCACCCCGCCGCATACGTCTCCTGGAGGCGAGACGCCACCGGATCCCCCTCAGCCCCCCGCCAGTCCCCGTACCACTGCTCCAGAGACCGCAGCACGGCCCGCAACACCGTGTCCCGATCGGTACTCACCGCCCCGGCGAGCGCCAGCGACCCCGCCCCGGGCACCGGCAGCTCCTCCGCCCGCAGGGTCACATTGATCCCGATACCGACCACGACACCGCCGCCGCCCGCAGAACCCGCCCGCTCCGCAAGGATCCCCCCGGCCTTGCGCTCCTCTCCCCCCACCGTCACCAGCAAGTCGTTCGGCCACTTCAGGGCCGTGTCCACCCCGGCCGCCCGCGAGATCCCCGTGGCGACGGCAACCCCGGTGAGCAGCGGCAGCCACCCCCACCGCTCGACCGGCACCGCGGACCCCGGCTTCAGGAGGACGGAGAAGAAGAGGCCCGAGCGAGCGGGAGCCGACCACCGGCGGTCGAGGCGCCCGCGCCCCGAGCTCTGTTCCTCGGCGACGAGGACCGCGCCTTCGGGGAGTTCGTCCGCTCGCGCGGCCAGATCCGTGTTGGTCGACCCCGTCGCGGGCACGACGTCCAGGGAGGTCCACAGGCCACCGTCCCGCACCAGCGCCCGCCGCAGCGACGCGGCGTTCAGCGGCGGCCGGTCGAGGTCGGACCACCGACCGCCGCCAGGAGTGCCCGAGGGCGAACCGGAAGGAGTGCCAAAAGGAGTGCCGGAAGGAGTGTCCGAAGGGTCGTCTGAAGCATCTCGCGGCGTCATGCAAGCCACCTTAGGTGTGGTAAACGCCGCACTGCCGAACCGTATGCACGCCGCTACCCTACGAGTCAGTAGCAAGCGATCATCAGCAGCTTCGGGCCGCGGCGTCGAGCCGCAGGCGCGAAGCCGCATCCGCAAGCCGCCCGTCGCCCCTTTGAGCAGGCAGGGAGCCGCATCCCCATGTCCGAGCCGGAAGAGCCCAACGTGCCCGTGCCGAGCGCCGCAAGCGAAACCACCGCCGCCCCCGACACGGGCGACGCGGGTATCGACATCCATACGACTGCGGGAAAGCTCGCTGATCTGCAGCGCCGCATCGAGGAGGCCAAGCACGCCGGTTCGGCTCGCGCGGTCGAGAAGCAGCACGCCAAGGGCAAGTTGACGGCGCGCGAACGCATCGATCTGCTCCTGGACGAGCACTCCTTCATCGAGTTCGACGAGTTCGCCCAGCACCGCTCGACCGACTTCGGTCTGGAGTCCAACCGTCCGTACGGCGACGGGGTCGTGACCGGTTACGGCACCGTCGACGGCCGCCCCGTGGCCGTCTTCTCGCAGGATTTCACCGTCTTCGGCGGTGCACTCGGCGAGGTCTACGGCCAGAAGATCGTCAAGGTCATGGACTTCGCCCTGAAGACCGGCTGCCCGGTCGTCGGCATCAACGACTCCGGCGGCGCCCGCATCCAGGAGGGCGTCATGGCCCTCGGGATGTACGGGGAGATCTTCCGCAGGAACACCCACGCCTCGGGCGTGATCCCGCAGATCAGCCTCGTCGTCGGCCCCTGCGCGGGCGGCGCGGTCTACTCCCCCGCCATCACCGACTTCACGGTCATGGTCGACCAGACCTCGCACATGTTCATCACCGGACCCGACGTCATCAAGACCGTCACCGGCGAGGACGTCGGCTTCGAGGAGCTCGGCGGTGCCCGCACCCACAACAGCACCTCCGGCGTCGCGCACCACATGGCGGGCGACGAGAAGGACGCGATCGAGTACGTCAAGTCCCTTCTCTCCTACCTGCCTTCGAACAACCTCAGCGAGCCGCCCGCCTTCCCCGAGGACGCGGACCTGGAGCTGACGGACGAGGACCGCGCGCTCGACACCCTGATCCCGGACAGCGCGAACCAGCCGTACGACATGCACACGGTGATCGAACACGTCGTGGACGACGCCGAGTTCTTCGAGACGCAGCCGCTGTTCGCGCCGAACATCCTCACCGGCTTCGCCCGGATCGAGGGCCGCCCGGTGGGCATCGTCGCCAACCAGCCGACGCAGTTCGCGGGGTGTCTGAACATCGACGCCTCCGAGAAGGGCGCCCGCTTCGTCCGCACCTGCGACGCGTTCAACGTCCCGGTCATCACCTTCGTCGACGTGCCGGGCTTCCTGCCGGGCGTCGAGCAGGAGCACACGGGCATCATCCGCCGCGGCGCGAAGCTGATCTACGCCTACGCGGAGGCGACGGTCCCGCTGATCACCGTCATCACCCGCAAGGCGTTCGGCGGCGCGTACGACGTCATGGGCTCCAAGCACCTGGGCGCCGACCTCAACCTGGCCTGGCCGACCGCGCAGATCGCGGTGATGGGCGCGCAGGGCGCGGTGAACATCCTGCACCGCAAGACCATCGCGGCGGCCGAGGCCGACGGCACCGTGGAGGCCACCCGGGCCCGCCTGATCCAGGAGTACGAGGACCGTCTCCTCAACCCGTACACGGCAGCCGAGCGCGGCTACATCGACGCCGTGATCATGCCGTCGGAGACCCGCGCCCACCTGGTGCGCGGCCTGCGCCAGCTGCGGACGAAGCGGGAGTCCCTGCCCCCGAAGAAGCACGGCAACATCCCCCTCTAGACCGTTCTAGACCGTTCTAGACCGTGCCGTGAGACCGCGCCCGAGCGAGAAGAGCGAGGAGACCGTTCATGATCAAGGTCGTACGGGGCAATCCCACCCCGGAGGAGCTGGCCGCCGCACTCGCGGTGGTCCAGGCGCGCGCCGCGGCGGTCGCGAACCAGCCGTCCGGCGCGCCCGCGGTGCTCGACGCCTGGGCGGACCCCGCGCGCGTGGCCCGCGACCGGCTGCCCGCACCGGGGCCGACGGCGTGGGGCCGCACCTACTGGCCCGGCTAGCCGGGACGGCTCGGCCGGGCTCAGCCAAGAATGAGTGGGACGGGCCGGGGCGCCTGAGTACGCGTACTCCGGCGCCCCCGCGTGGCCGCGCGCCGTTTAGGTGTGATGGGGTGGGGGGGTACCGGTGTATT
>NZ_JBHUZJ010000133.1:0-13880 GCF_042667685.1 Streptomyces sp. NPDC057302
CCCCGCGAAAGGGTGCGCCCCATCGGCGTACGCGGATCCCGGCGGGGATCAGCCGAGCGGCAGGCCCTGGAGGGGCAGACCCTGGGTGGGCAGGGCGCCGGAGACCGGCAGGCCGCCGAGCAGGCCCGAGACGGGGTCGCCCGCGGCGGGCTTGGCGCCACGGTCGGAGGCGTCCTTCATGCTCTCGCCGAGCTTGGCGACGGTCGGCGCGCTGGCCTGAAGGGTGCTGCCGAGCGCGTTCTGGCCCGCGGCGACCGCCTCGGGGCCACCGGCGGGGAGGTTCTCGGCGACCTGGTCCATGGGCAGTGCGGAGGCGGCGGAGCCCAGCGCGCCCGAGGCGTCGGGCAGGCCCGGGGCGGCGGTGGCGACACCCGCGCCGGCGGCGGCGAAAGCGGCACCGAGAGCGGCGACACCGAGGGTCTTGGCGGCAGACTGCTTCATCTTCAATGCGTCCTTGGTTACGGGGACTTTTGAGCGGCCCATGACCGTAAACATGTGAAGGGGCGGTCCGCAAACAGCGAAACAGCAAAAACGCGGCCGGGAATTAATGTTCCCGGCCGCGCCCACATTGCCTCAATTTCGGTTACACATCGACAGAAGCCCTGGTGGAGGCGGTCTGCCGGAACAGCCATTCGGACTTCAGCTCGGCATATCCGGGCTTGATCACGTCATTGATCATGGCCAGGCGTTCATCGAAAGGAATGAACGCTGATTTCATCGCATTGACTGTGAACCACTGCATGTCGTCGAGCGTGTAGCCGAATGCACCGACCAAGTGCTCGAATTCGCGGCTCATGCTGGTGCCGGACATCAGACGATTGTCGGTGTTCACCGTCGCCCGGAAGTGCAGCTTGCGGAGCAGGCCGATGGGGTGCTCGGCGTACGAGTTCGCGGCGCCGGTCTGCAGGTTGGAGCTGGGGCACATCTCCAGGGGGATGCGCTTGTCGCGTACGTAGCTGGCGAGGCGGCCGAGCTTGACGGTGCCGTCGTCGGCGACCTGGATGTCGTCGATGATCCGCACGCCGTGGCCGAGGCGGTCGGCGCCGCACCACTGGAGGGCCTGCCAGATGGACGGCAGACCGAAGGCCTCGCCCGCGTGGATGGTGAAGTGGTTGTTCTCGCGCTTGAGGTACTCGAACGCGTCGAGGTGGCGGGTGGGCGGGAAGCCCGCCTCGGCGCCCGCGATGTCGAAGCCGACGACGCCCAGATCCCGGTACCGGTTGGCGAGTTCGGCGATCTCCAGGGCGCGGGCGGCGTGCCGCATCGCGGTGAGCAGCGCGCCCACCCGGATGCGGTGGCCGCCCGCCTTCGCGCGCCGCTCGCCCTCCCGGAAGCCTTCGTTGACCGCCTCGACGACCTCTTCGAGGGTGAGGCCCTGCTCCAGGTGCTGCTCGGGGGCGTACCGGATCTCGGCGTAGACGACGCCGTCCTCGGCGAGGTCCTCGGCGCACTCGGCCGCCACGCGCTTGAGGGCGTCCTTCGTCTGCATCACCGCGCAGGTGTGGGCGAAGGTCTCCAGATAGCGGGGCAGCGAACCGGAGTCGGCGGCCTCCCTGAACCAGATCCCCAGCTTGTCGGGGTCGGTCTCGGGCAGCCCCTCATACCCCGACTCGCGGGCGAGGTCGACGATCGTGCCGGGGCGCAGGCCGCCATCGAGGTGGTCGTGGAGGAGCACCTTCGGGGCGCGGCGGATCTGTTCGGCGCTGGGCGTTTCGCGGTCCGTCTGACCGGCTTTGGTGGTCTGGCTCGTCATCTCGGCACTCTAGCGCCTACGCGCGTAGATCGCCGGGTAGATCTCACGGGTCGATACGTAACAGTGACCCCGCGGACGGGTGGCGTACACCATCGCTTCTGACACTGTTCTGTCATGGCACAGCAAGCGACGCCCGATTCCGCGCGCGCGGCCAGGCTGGGGCGTGTGATCGGCACCCGGCCATCGGCGGTCAGCGGCGCGGTGCTGCTGCTCCCCGGCGGCCACGAGACCTCTGCCCGCAAGCCGTCCCGGTTCGCCGCGACCGCGGTGCGCGCGCTCGGCCGCAGACTCGCCCAGGACGGGCGCGGCGAGGGGCTTGCCGCGCACGTCGTGCACTACCGCTGCCGCGGGTGGAACGGCGCGCAGGCGGAGTTGGCGCGGGACGCGGAGTGGGCGGCGGACGAGATCACCCGCCTCTACGGCGACGTCTCGATCTGCCTCGTCGGCATGGACATGGGCGGCCGGGCCGCCCTGCGGGCCAGTGGCCACGAGGCGGTCAACTCCGTTCTTGCACTGGCCCCTTGGCTGCCGGAGGACGATGTGGCGGCGGCTCCTGAGCCGGTGCGGCAGCTCGCGGGGCGGCGGGTTCTGATCGTGCACGGCACGAACGACGAGCGGACCGACCCCGAGCTCTCGTTCCGGCTTGCGGAGCGGGCGAAGAAGGCGAACCGGGAGGTGTGCCGGTTCGAAGTCCACTCCGACGGGCATCGGTTGCAGCAGCATCACTCCGAAGTGCAGGCGCTGGCCTCGGACTTCGTGATGGGCTCGCTGTTCGGGCATGCGTATGCGCGTCCGCTGGAGGATGCGCTGGCGGCGCCGCCTCCGCTGGGGTTGCGGATGCCGTTGGCCTCCGGCTTCGGGGAGTCGATGCGGCAGCGGTGAGGGGGGCGGTGCAAGCGGTCCCTGCGGGCCTCCGCGCCAGGGCAGGTTTCCGGGAAGGGGCGGGGTCGGGGAAGAGCACGCCCCAGGCGACCTACCGATGAGTTCCGGACGCCCGCCCAGTCCTCCCCATGTGAACCCGAATCCGCAACCAGACCTGACCCTGACCGGCACCCTCGACCGAGAGGCCACGCACCGCCTCTGCGAGGAGGCCCGCGCCACGCTGCAAGCGACCGGCGCGGACGTCCTCGTGTGCGACGTGGCGGACCTCGGCCCACCCGTCCTCGCCGCGGTGGACGCCCTCGCCAGACTCCAGCTCACCGCCCGCCGCGCGGGAGGCCGGATCCGTCTGCGGAACCCGGCCCCGCACCTGCGCGAGCTACTGGACCTCGTCGGGCTCCCCATGGAGATCGAGATGGGCCGGCAGGCCGAACAGCGGGAACCACCTGGGCGTGTCCAGGAAGCAGTGGAAGCCCGCGATCCGCCCCTCTGAGATCTCGATGACCTGCACCGCCCACGGCGCGAACCCGCCCTTCTCGGGGTCGGGCTTGTAGTGGGCGAAGCCCGGCGTTCCGTTGACCTCGACCGGGAAGAGACGGCTGTCGGCGCAGGAAGCGCCGATGGTCGACATGAAGCCGGTGATGTCCGACGTGCCGCGCAGCCACAGGTCGAACGGGGGCATCGTCATGATGGCGTCTTCGTGCAGCAGTGCTGTCAGCGCCGCCATGTCGTACCCCTCGAAGGCCGCGACATAGCGCTCCAGGAGCTTCTGCTGCTCGTCGTCCAAGGGGTTGGACACCGCCGTGTCGTCGGCGGGACCCTCGGCCAGCGTCGCCCGCGCCCGCTGCAACGCGCTGTTGACGGAGGCCACGGAGGTGTCCAGGAGCTCGGCCGCCTCGCTGGCCTTCCACGCGAGGACCTCGCGCAGGATGAGCACCGCCCGCTGCTTGGGCGGCAGTTGCTGCAGGGCGGCGACGAACGCGAGGCGCACGGACTCCTTGGCCACAGCCGCCTCCGCGGGATCGCTCACGGACGGCAGCATGCGCGCGTCCGGCATCGGCTCCAGCCATACGTTGTCCGGGCGGGGCGAGAGCGCGGCCTGGGCCAGCGGGGCCGCCGCCGTCAGGTCCATGGGGCGGGCCCGGCGGTTGCCCGCGTTCAGCATGTCCAGGCAGACGTTCGTCGCGATCCTGTACAGCCAGGACCTCAGGCTGGAGCGGCCTTCGAACTTCTCGTAGCTCCGCCAGGCGCGGACCATCGTGTCCTGCACCGCGTCCTCGGCCTCGAAGGCGGAGCCCAGCATGCGATAGCAGTACCCGGTCAGCTCGACCCGGTGCTTCTCCAGCGTGACGTCCAGTTCCGACGTCGTCCCTGCGATGTCAGTCATCCCAACCCACCCCTGCGGCTGCCACGAAAGTCCCAGCACTTCGGAAGCTACAGGAGCCCACTGACAACGGCCCCCGGAGTCGGAAAACCCGGAGGTGAGAGGGGTGGCTCAGTGCGCCGCCACGAGCCCCCGCCGCTCCTGGACCCGGGCCGCGTGCGATCCCCAGAAGGTGATGGACACGACGCCGAGCACCGCGAGAAGGCCGAGGCCCACCGTCCCGGCCCAGCCCCCCGAGTGGAAGGCGACCGCGCCCAGCGTGCCGCCCGCGCTCGATCCCAGGTAGTACGCGGACTGGTAGAGCGCCGAGGCCTGCGCGCGCCCGGCGGTTGCCGTACGGCTCACCGACGAGGAGGCGACCGCGTGGCCCGCGAAGAAGCCCGCGGTGATCAGGACGAGCCCGAGCAGCACCATGACCAGGGAGTCGGAGAGGGAGAGCAGCAGCCCGCCCGCCGTCGTGCTCACCGCCAGGTACAGCGCCCCGCGCCGCCCGAGCCGCGCCACCAGCTTGCCCGCGGCGGCCGAGGAGACCGTACCCACGAGATAGACCAGGAAGATCGAGCCGATGATGCCCTGCGGGAGCGAGAAGGGGGCCTCGGTGAGGCGGTAGCCGATCACCGTGTAGACCGCGCCGAACACGGTCATGAACAGCGCGCCGATCGCGTACAGCCGGCACAGCAGCGGGTTGGCCAGGTGCGAACGGATCGTCCGGCCAAGGGCCTTGGGGTTGAGCGAGCCCGCGGTGAAGTGGCGCGGCGCGGGGAGCAGCGCGCGGAAGGCGAGCGCGCACAGGACGGCCACGATGCCCACCACACCCACGGCCGCGCGCCAGCCCCAGGCCTGCGCGACCCAGCCCGTGATGACGCGCCCGCTCATGCCGCCGATGGAATTGCCCGCGACGAACATGCCGATCGCGGCGACCAGGGCCTTGGGCCTGACCTCCTCCGCGAGGAACGCCATCGCGGACGCAGGAAGCCCGGCGAGCGCCGCACCCTGCACGGCACGCAGCGCGATCAGCGCGCCGATGGACGGCGCGAAGGGGACGAGGAGACCCACGGCCACCGCGACCGTCAGCGAAACCGTCATCAGCGTCCGCCGCCCGAACCGCTCGCTGAGCGCGCTCAGGGGCAGTACGAAGAGGGCGAGCGCGCCGGTGGCGGCCGACACCGTCCAGCTCGCCGTGCTCGCGCTGACGCCGAAGTCGGCGGAGACGAGGGGGAGCAGCGCCTGCGTGGAGTAGAGGAGCGCGAAGGTGGCGACACCCGCGAGGAACAGGGCGAAGCTCATCCGGCGGTAGCCCGGACCGCCGGGGGTGAGCCGGGAGTCGACGGCGGCTTCGGCTTCGGCTACGGCTTCGGTGGATGACGGGGTGTGGGCGACCGCGTGGGTGGCGGGCGCCCCGCTACTGGCAGGAGGCATGCAACGAACGTAGGCACAGGAGACTCATCCGTCCAATGCATGGAATGGCGATAATCGTTCCCATGGTGCATGAGCGCAGTTCAGAGCGGCGTCTGTCGCAGAGCAGTTACGTCAGTTACGCAGGAGACAGCGGCACGGCGGTGTCGGTACCGGCCGAGCTGACCCCGGAGTCCTGGTCCGCGCTGCTCTCGCCCCGGCTGGCGTACTTCGCGGGGGTCGCGCGCACGGAGCACGTGACGCGGGCCGCGCAGGAGATGCAGGTGCCGCAGTCGACGCTGTCGCGTGCGCTGGTGCGGCTCGAACAGGATCTGGGGGTCGACCTGTTCGCGCGGCACGGCCGAACGGTGTCGCTGACCCCGGCGGGGCGTACGTTCCTCGCCTCGGTCGAGCGGGCGCTCGGGGAGGTGGAGCGGGCGGCGGAGTCCGTGCGGGCCGACGCGGACCCGGCGTCGGGCAAGGTGGCCTTCGGCTTCCTGCACACGATGGGCTCGGAGACCGTGCCCGGCCTGATCCGCGCCTTCCGCGCGGATCATCCCCGGGTCCGCTTCAGCCTCGTACAGAACTACGGGGAGGCGATGATCGAGCGGCTGCGGGCGGGGGAGCTCGACCTGTGCCTGACCTCGCCCGTGCCCGACGCCCCCGACCTGGTGGCCCGCCGCCTCGACGAGCAGCGGCTGCGGCTGGTCGTGCCGGACGACCACCGCCTCGCCGCGCGCAAGAGGGTGCGCCTCGCGGAGGCGGCGGAGGAGGCCTTCGTGACCCTCGAACCCGGCTACGGCCTGCGGCGCATCACGGACGACCTCTGCCAGGAGGCGGGCTTCAAGCCGCGGGTGGCGTTCGAGGGGGAGGAGGCGGAGACGCTGCGGGGCCTGGTGGCGGCGGGCCTCGGGGTGGCCCTCCTGCCGCCACCGGCCGTGCCGCGGCCTGGTGTCGTGGAGCTGACGGTGACGGGGCAGCGGGCGGTGCGGGAGATTGGCGTGGCCTGGCTGGACGGGCATCCGGATACTCCGCCGGTGGCGGCGTTCAAGAAGTTCCTGTTGGGGAGGCGGGGGCGGTTGCTGCCGGAGTAGCTTCCTTTCCCCGACCCCGCCCCTTCCCGAAAACCGTGCCTGCGCCCCGGACCTACCTGGGACTCCGCCCCAGACCCCGGACGAGATGCCCTACGCGATGCGGTCCAACACGATCGGCGAGGCCGTGAACTCCGTGCCCTCGGGGGCGATGTCGAACGACCCGGCCACCGCCTGCAAGGCGTAGTCGAAGCGCTCGGGAGTGTCCGTGTGCAGGGTCACGATCGGCTCCCCCGCGCGGACCTGAGCGCCCGGCTTCGCGTGCAGCTCCACACCCGCACCCGCCTGCACCACGTCCTCCTTGCGCGCACGCCCCGCGCCGAGTCGCCACGCGGCGACCCCGACGTCGTACGCGTCGAGACGGGTCAGGACGCCCGACGACGGAGCGGTCACGACGTGCGTCTCCCGGGCCACCGGGAGGGCCGCGTCCGGGTCGCCGCCCTGGGCGGAGATCATCCGGCGCCAGACGTCCATCGCCGAGCCATCGGCCAGCGCCTTCGCCGGGTCCACGTCCCGCAGCCCCGCCGCGTCCAGCATCTCCCGCGCCAGGGCGAGGGTGAGTTCGACGACGTCCGAAGGGCCGCCGCCCGCGAGGACCTCCACCGACTCACGGACCTCCAGCGCGTTGCCCGCCGTCAGGCCGAGCGGCGTGGCCATGTCCGTGAGCAGGGCGACCGTGCGTACGCCGTGGTCCGTGCCGAGGCCGACCATCGTGGAGGCGAGTTCGCGGGCGTCCTCCAGGGTCTTCATGAAGGCGCCGGTGCCGACCTTCACGTCCAGGACCAGCGAGCCCGTACCCTCGGCGATCTTCTTCGACATGATCGAAGAGGCGATCAGCGGGATCGCCTCCACCGTGCCGGTCACGTCCCGCAGCGCGTACAGCTTCTTGTCCGCCGGGGCCAGGCCGTCGCCCGCCGCGCAGATCACCGAGCCGACCGAATCCAGGACGGAGAGCATCTCCTCGTTCGAGAGGAGGGCCTGCCAGCCCGGGATCGACTCCAGCTTGTCCAGGGTGCCGCCGGTGTGGCCGAGGCCCCGGCCCGACAGCTGCGGGACCGCCGCGCCGCACGCCGCGACCAGCGGGGCGAGCGGCAGCGTGATCTTGTCGCCGACGCCGCCCGTGGAGTGCTTGTCGGAGGTGGGGCGGGAGAGGGACGAGAAGTCCATGCGCTCGCCGCTCGCGATCATCGCGGCCGTCCAGCGGGCGATCTCGCCGCGGTTCATGCCGTTCAGGAGGATCGCCATGGCGAGGGCCGACATCTGCTCGTCGGCGACCGCGCCGCGCGTGTACGCGTCGATGACCCAGTCGATCTGCTCGCCGCTCAGCTCGCCCCGGTCCCGCTTCGTACGAATGACAGAGATGACGTCCATGGCATAACCCCTCTTTGCGCCTAAAACGGTGAGCGCGACTCTACGCGCATAGAGCCACGAGATGAAGACGCCCCCTGCCCGCGCTCGCGCAACGGGCAGGGGGCGACGATCAGTTGAGGTGCTCCGGGCCGAACGGGTCCGGCAGCATGTCCCCCAGCGTCCGGACACCCGCGGCCGTCTCCAGGAGGAGGGCCGCGCCGCCGAACTCGTAGAGCAGCTGGCGGCAGCGCCCGCACGGCATCAGGATCTCGCCCTTGCCGTCGACGCACGTGAAGTGCGTCAGACGGCCGCCCCCGGTGAGCTGGAGCTGCGAGACCAGGCCGCACTCGGCGCACAGGCCCAGGCCGTACGACGCGTTCTCCACGTTGCAGCCCGAGACCGTGCGGCCGTCGTCCACGAGGGCCGCGGCACCGACCGGGAAGCCTGAGTAGGGCGCGTACGCACGGGACATGGCCTCGCGCGCAGCATCCCGCAGCGCGTCCCAGTCGGTATCGGTCACGTTCCTTGTCCCTTTCGGTAGGGCTGGCCGTCCGCCTTCGGCATCCGAAGGCGTTGGGCGGAGAGCGAGAGCACCAGCAGCGTGACGACGTACGGCGTCGCGGTGACGACCTGGTTGGGCACCTCGTCGGTCAAGCCGTACCACGCGAACATCAGCGCCGAGACGGCCGCGGTGATCGCCGCGGGCACATAACGCTTGCGCCATACGAAGTAGGCCGCGCCGATGACCAGCAGGATCGCGAGCAGCAGGAGCAGTGCGTGCACGTTCGTGCCGCCGCCCCGGAGCTTCAGGCTGTCGGTGTAACCGAACAGGCCGGCGCCGAGCGCGAGTCCGCCCGGCATCCAGTTGCCGAAGATCATGGCGGCGAGGCCGATGTAGCCGCGCCCGCCGGTCTGGCCCTCCAGGTAGATGTTCGAGGCGACCAGGGAGAGGAACGCGCCGCCCAGGCCCGCCAGACCACCGGAGATGATCACTGCGAGGTACTTGTACTTGTAGACGTTCA
Source organism: Streptomyces sp. NPDC057302 (assembly GCF_042667685.1). Taxonomy (NCBI): domain Bacteria; kingdom Bacillati; phylum Actinomycetota; class Actinomycetes; order Kitasatosporales; family Streptomycetaceae; genus Streptomyces; species Streptomyces sp. NPDC057302. The sequence goes on from NZ_JBHUZJ010000133.1 coordinate 8,875, forward strand.
CACCGAGGGACTCGGCGGCCACCGGGTTCTCGCCGCAGGAGCGCAGGCGCAGACCGAACGACGTACGCCACAGGACCCACCAGCTCAGCGGGACCATCGCGACGGCGATGACGGTGAGCGGCGAGAGGTTCGTGAAGAGGCCGCCGAGCAGGCCCGCGATGTCCGAGACCAGGAACCAGTGTTTCTCGTTCAGGTCCTGGAGCCAGTCGGAGAGGCCGGGCACGGAGAAGCTGCCGAGCGAGTCGACCGGGGGCGACTGCTTGGACGTACCGCCCTCCTTGCCCTCGAAGGCGAAGGTGGAGAGGTAGCGGGTGACGCCCAGGGCGAGGATGTTGAGGGCCACACCGGAGACGATGTGGTTGACGTTGAAGGTGACCGTGACGATCGCGTGCAGCAGTCCGCCGAGCGCGCCGCCGAGTATGCCGAACAGGATGCCGACCCACGGGCCCCACTGGTAACCGGCGAACGCGCCGAACCAGGTGCCGAGGATGAGCATGCCCTCCAGGCCGATGTTGACCACGCCCGCGCGCTCGGCCCACAGGCCGCCGAGGCCCGCGAGGCCGATCGGCACGGCGAGCCGCAGCGCGGTGGACATCTGGCCGGTGGAGGTGATGCCGTCCGCGTCGGTGATCAGCCGGACCACGGAGGTCAGGGCGAGGACGCCCGCGATGATCAGCAGGAGGACGGGGAGCGAGATGCGGCGGCGGCCCGGCGCGGGCTGCTTGGCCGGGGGCTTGGCTACGGTTGCCGAGCTCATCGGGCAGCCACCTCCTTCACGGTGTCGTTGTTGCCGTTGCCGTTCTTCTTGCGGGCGGCGGCGGCCAGCTCCGCACCGACGCGGCTCTGCTGGCGCTTGAGGCCCCAACGCCGTACGGCCTCGTACGAGACGACGACCGCGATCACGATGAGCCCCTGCATGATCACCGCGATCTCCTTGTCGTACGCCACCGGCTGGGCGTAGTCGAGAGCGGGCGAGGCCTTGTCGAGGAAGGCCCAGAGCAGCGAGGCGAACGCGATGCCGACCGGGTTGTTGCGGCCGAGCAGTGCGATGCCGATGCCGGTGAAGCCGAGTCCGGCGGGGAAGCTGAGGCTGTAGGTGTGGGTGTCGCCGAGCAGGATCGGCATGCCCGCGAGGCCCGCGACCGCGCCGGAGATCAGCATCGCGCTGAGCACCATGCGCTTGGCGTTCACGCCGGAGGCCGCGGCGGCCGACGTGGAGGCGCCGGTGGCGCGCAGGTCGAAGCCGAAGCGGGTGCGGTTGAGGATCAGCCAGTAGAGGACGCCCGCGAGTACGGCGATGATCACGAAGCCGTAGATCTCGCCGGACTCGCCCATGCTGATGCCGGGGAACCAGCCGGACTCGTGCATCTCGCCGGTGGTCTGGTTGTTGCCGACCGGGACACCGAAGTTCTCGGTGAGGGTGAGGTAGCCGATGACGCTCGTCGCGATGGCGTTGAGCATGATCGTCGCGACCACCTCGCTGACCCCGCGGGTGGTCTTGAGGATGCCCGCGATGCCCGCCCAGAAGGCGCCGGTGAGCATGGCGACCAGCATCAGGAGCGGGATCTGGAGCGGGGCGGGGAGCGCGATGTGCGCGCCGACGACGGCGGTGGCCATCGCGGCGAGGCGGTACTGCCCGTCCACGCCGATGTTGAACAGGTTCATGCGGAAGCCGACGGCCACCGCGAGCGCGGCCAGGTAGTACATGCCGGCCTGGTTGATGGTCAGGACCTGGACGTCGGAGTAGCTGATCTGCTCCAGCATCAGGGTGTACGGCTCGATCGGGTTCTTGCCCGAGGCGAGCAGCACGACCGAGGTCAGCGCCACGGCCACGACGAGCGCGATGACCGGTCCGGCCACCGCGAGGAGCACCCGCTCCTTGTCGAACTTCTTCATCGGGCCTCGTCCTCCGAAGTCTCGCCCAAGCCCTCTTCGGGGTCTTCTTCCACGTGTTCGAGGTGGCCGGAGGCCGCGCCCGTCATCGCCGAGCCGAGCTCCTCCGGCGTGATGGTGGCCGGGTCGGCGTCGGCGACGAGCCGTCCGCGGTAGATCACGCGGAGGGTGTCGGAGAGGCCGATCAGCTCGTCCAGGTCGGCCGAGATGAGCAGGACGGCGAGTCCTTCGCGCCGGGCCTCGCGGATCTGGTCCCAGATCTGGGCCTGTGCGCCGACGTCCACACCACGGGTGGGGTGGGCGGCGATCAGGAAGCGGGGCTTGTGGCTCATCTCGCGGCCGACGATCAGCTTCTGCTGGTTGCCGCCGGAGAGGGAGGCCGCCGTGACGTCGATGCCGGGCGTACGGACGTCGTACTCCTCGACGATGCGCCGGGTGTCGGCCTGCGCGCCCTTGGTGTCGAGCCAGAAGCCGCGCTTGCCACGGGAGTTGGGCTTCTCGGTGACGTGACCGAGGATGCGGTTCTCCCACAGCGGCGACTCCAGGAGGAGGCCGTGGCGGTGGCGGTCCTCGGGGATGTAGCCGATGCCCTGCTCGCGGCGGTGGCGCGTGGGCAGGACGGTGATGTCGTCGCCCGCCATCCGGATCGCTCCGGAGTCGGCGTGCTTGAGGCCGATGAGCGCGTCGATCAGCTCGGTCTGGCCGTTGCCCTCGACGCCCGCGAGGCCAAGGACCTCGCCCTCGTGGATCGTGAACGAGATGTCGTCGAGCAGGGCGCGGCCCGACTCGCCGTCGGCGAGCAGCTTGAGTCCATCGACCTCGATCATCGCCCGCTCGGTGACCGTGGACTCCGCGGTCTCCGGGGTGGGCAGCTCGCTGCCGACCATCAGCTCGGCGAGCTGGCGCGGTGTCGTCTCGGAGGGGACGGCCGTGCCGACCGTCGTGCCGCGGCGGATGACGGTGATGTCGTCGGCCACGGAGAGGACTTCGCCCAGCTTGTGGGAGATGAAGATGACGGAGAGGCCCTCGGACTTCAGCTCGCGCAGGTTGTCGAAGAGCGCGTCGACCTCCTGCGGCACGAGCACGGCCGTGGGCTCGTCCAGGATCAGCGTGGTGGCGCCTCGGTAGAGGACCTTGAGGATCTCCACGCGCTGGCGGTCGGCGACACCGAGGTCCTCGACCATGGCGTCGGGGCGCACCCCGAGGCCGTACCGGTCGGATATCTCCGTGATCTTGCGGCGGGCCGCGCCGCCGATGCCGTGCAGCTTCTCGCTGCCCAGAACGATGTTCTCCAGGACCGTGAGCTGGTCGGCGAGCATGAAGTGCTGGTGCACCATGCCGATGCCGCGCGCGATGGCGTCGGCGGGGCTGGCGAAGGTCACCTGGGCGCCGTCGACCGAGATGGTGCCCTCGTCCGGCTTCTGCATGCCGTAGAGGATCTTCATCAGGGTGGACTTGCCCGCGCCGTTCTCGCCGACGAGGGCGTGCACGGTGCCCTTGCGGACGGTCAGGCGGATGTCATGGTTGGCCACGACGCCCGGGAAACGCTTGGTGATGCCGGTGAGTTCAACGGCAACGGCACGGGCCGTGGTCTTGCCCTCGTCGGGGCTGGTGGACGCGTCGATGGCGCACTCTCCTCGGGAATCCTCAGGAAAGGGGCCACCTACGCGCGTAGCGCCCCTGGTTCGACGGGAGTTGAGCAGTGGGCCGCGCGAACGGGGCGCGGGGGAACCATCGTCCCCCACACCCCGTTACGCGCGACCCGGACCTCGCTGGTGCAGCGCGGTCCTGGTTACAGCGTGGGCTTGACCTTGATCTTGCCGCTCTTGATGTCCTGCTCGGCCTTCTCGACGGCGGCCTGCAGGTCCTTCATCTTCTTGAACTCGGGGTTCGAGTCGGCGAGCGCGACACCGCCGGACTTCAGGTCGGCACGGACCACACCGCCCTTGGCGTTGCCATCCTGGACCGACTTGGCCAGGTTGTACACCGCTCCGGCGACGTCCTTGGTCGCCGAGGTGAGGATGTACTTCTTGTACTTGGCCAGCGGCTTCTGCTTGTACTGGTCGGAGTCGACGCCGATCGCCCAGACCTTCTCCGCGGCGGCCGCTTCGATGACGCCCTGACCCGAGAGGCCGGCCGCGTGGTACACCACGTCGGCGCCGTCCTCGATCTGGCCGCTGGCGCCCTCCTTGCCCTTGTCCGGGCTGGAGAAGCCGCCGTCCTCGGCCTTCTCGGTGAGCCTCTGGCGCTTGATCTTGATCTTCGGGTCGACGGACTTGACGCCCTGGACGTAGCCGGCCTCGAACTTGGTGATCAGGTTGTTGTTCACGCCGCCGATGAAGCCGACCGTCTTGGTCTTGGTGGCCTTGGCCGCGGCGACGCCCGCCAGGTACGAGGACTGCTCCTCGTTGAAGACCAGGTCCGCGACGTTGTCCGCCTCGATGGTGGCGTCGTCGACGATGCCGAAGGTGGTCTTCGGGAACTTCGCGGCCACCTCCTTCACGGCGGGGGCGTAGGCGTAGCCGATGCCGATCACCGGGTTGTAGCCCTGCTTGGCGAGCTCGGTCAGGCGCTGGGCCTTGTCGGCGTCGGACTCGCCGTCCGTCGGCTCGACGGCCTTCTTGCCGACCTTCAGGTCCTTGGCGGCCCTGTCCATACCGGCGGTCGCGGCGTCGTTGAAGGACTGGTCGCCCTTGCCGCCGACGTCGTACGCGATGGCGACGCCCTTGTGCTTGCCGTCGGCCTTGGAACCGGCGGCGTCGCTGGACGTGCCGCCGCAAGCGGTGGCGGAGACGGCGAGTGCGGCGGTGGCTACACCCGCTGCGGCAATTCGCGAAACCCGGCGCATAGAGAGGAACTCCTTATGTACAAGCAAGCACAAGCACGTACGAGCGCCTCACCTGGCGCTGATTTCGCCGCAGCGTAACGCGCGTAGACCTGACATAAGAACCCTTCTGTCCCGTCCGTTATCGAGCTGTGGCCGCAGCATTGCGGGAGCGTGTACGCAGTGTGGGGCGCCCCCCCCCCCGCGGGGCGCCCCCCCAGTCGCGGGGCCAGTCGCGAGGCCCGCCCCCGACCCGCGGAGGACGGGCGACCGAACCGTCTTTAACCGG
>NZ_JBHUZJ010000134.1:0-13141 GCF_042667685.1 Streptomyces sp. NPDC057302
GGTCAGAAACGTGATCGCGGCGGACCTGCCCGCCTTTTCGGCCGGTACGACACCGTCGTTGACGGCCTCCATCACGGCGAACAGGATCCCTTCGAGTACGTAGCCGAGCGCCCGCGTGGGCAGCGGCGACACGAACGTGCCCTCGTCCAGGCCGCGTTGCAGCGTCTCCATGCCGGACTCGTGGACGCTGCCGAGCCGTTCGCGGATGCTGCCCATCGTGACGCTCCGATGGGAGAGCGTCAGCAGCAGGCGGTAGCGGTCGGCGACGTCCCAGACGGCGAGCAGCGAACCGGCGACCGCCTCGGCGGGGTCGTCGATGCCCTCGCGGCCCGCGGTGTGCGCGCTCTCCACCGCCTCGACGGCCCGCTCCACGATCGCGTCGATCAGCGCGTCCCGGCTGGGGAAGTGCCCGTACACGGTCCGTCGCACCACGCCCGCGGCGCGCGCGATCTGGTCCATGGACGCGTCGGGGTCGCGCAGCACCTCGGCGACGGCGACGTCGAGGATGCGGCGGCGGTTGGCGTCGGCTCGGACGCTGCTCGCGGGGCGGGGGTTCATGGCCCCATTCTGCCCACTCGCGCGCACCCCCGTTCACCCACTTGCACACTGCTGTGCAATATCGGGTATGTTGCACAGCAGTGTGTAGTTACACAAGCTTGTGCAATACGGGATGGGTGAAATCCAGATGTCTCTGCTGATCAAGGAACCGGTCGAACGGATGGACCGGCCGTACGCCCGCCGCTGGTGGGCCCTCGGCGTGCTCTGCCTGAGCCTGCTGATCGCCGTGATGGCGAACACCGCGCTGACGGTGGCCGCGCCCGACATGACCATGGACCTCGGCCTCTCCAGCTCCGATCTTCAGTGGGTCATCGACGCCTACACCGTCCCGTACGCCGCGCTGATGCTGCTGCTCGGCGCGATCGGCGACAAGTACAGCCGCAGGGGCGCGCTGGTGCTCGGCCTGCTGATCATGTCCGTCGGCGCGGGGGCGGGCGCGCTGGTGGACAGCTCGACGGCGGTCATCGTGGTCCGTGCCGTCATGGGTGTGGGCGCGGCGCTGATCATGCCCGCGACGCTCTCGCTCCTCGCCGCGACCTTCCCGCGCGCGGAACGGGCCAAGGCGATCACTATCTGGGCGGCCACGTCCGGCATCGCCATCGCGGCGGGCCCGCTGATCGCGGGCGCGCTCCTGCGGGACAACGGCTGGCACTCGACGTTCCTCATCAACATCCCGGTGGCGGTCCTCGCGATCATCGGCGCGTTCGTCCTCGTACCGCCCTCCAAGGCGGCGCGGCACGGCCGGATCGACTACGTGGGCGGCCTGCTCTCGGTCGTCTGGGTGGGCTCCCTGATCTTCATGATCATCGACGGTCCGCACTTCGGCTGGGGCGTCCGCGCGATCTCCGCGGCGGTGGTGGCGGGCCTCGGCCTGATCGCCTTCGTCGTCTGGGAGCTGAAGCACCCGCGCCCGGTCCTGGACGTACGCAAGTTCACCCAGCGCGGCTTCGCGGGCTCGAACCTCGCCGTGGCGCTCTTCTTCCTCGCGGTGTTCGGCGCCTTCTACTACCTGACCCAGCACCTCCAGTTCGTCCTCGCGTACGACCCGCTGCAGACCGGCGTCCGCATGCTGCCACTGGCCGGCGCGGTCTTCGTGGGCTCCGCGGTCACCGGGATCCTCGCGCCGCGCATCGGCGGCAAGGTCATGGTGGTGGCGGGCATGGTCGGCGGCACGGTGGCGCTCGCCCTGCTCACGCAGATCGAATCGGGCTCCACGTACGCCGACTTCGTGGCACCGCTGGTCATCCTCGGCCTGTCCCTGGGCTTCGCGGTCTCGCCCTGCACGGACGTCATCATGGGCGCGTTCCCCGAGTCGGAGCTGGGCGTGGGCGGCGCGGTGAACGACACCTCGCTGGAGCTGGGCGGTTCGCTGGGGATCGCGGTCCTCGGCTCGGTCCTCGCCGGTTCGTACTCGTCCAAGCTGGCCGACGAGACTGCGGGCAGCAAGCTTCCCGCCTCCGCGCTCGACACGGCCCAGGACTCGGTGGGCGCGGGCAACGGCGTGGCGCAGGGCATCGCCGAGCAGGCACGCGCGCTCACGGAGAAGGCGGCGAAGGCTTCGTCGCCCCAGGAGGCGGCGCAACTCAAGGCGCAGGCACAGGAGCTCGCCGGGGGCGCGCACCAGATGGCTGATGCTGTCGGCTCGGCGTTTTCTGGCGCGGTGGCCCATACCAGTTTGATCGGTGCGGTGATTCTTGGGGTGGGGACTGTGGTGGTTGCTTTGCTGTTGCCGGGGCGGGGGAAGGGGGGTCGGGTGGTGGCTGGTGCGGGTGCCGCCGGGGCTTCGGAAGCGGGGGGCGCGGGGGCTTCGGAAGCCGGGGAGTCCACTCGGTCCGCGGAGGCGGCGGAGGCCGCGGGGCGGCGGTAGTTGGGGGCGGGTTCTTCGGGTGCGGCGGCGTTTCTGGCTGTGCCGCCGCTTCGCGGCGGATTGTCAGGTGCGGCGCCGTTTCTGACCGCGCCGCCATTTCCCGGCGGATTGCCGGGTGCGGCGCCGTTCCTGCCTGGGCCGCCGCTTCGCGGCGGATTGCCCCCACCCACCCACCCGTTCACCCCGTAGGTGGCTTCAGATGTAGGAACAGCTACGTTCGCCGCAGGGTAATCGGGTGGGTGGGTGGGAAAGATCCGCCGCGAAGCGGCGGAGCGGTTGGGCGGCGGGGTGGTGGGCGATAGCCTCCCGCGGGGCGGCGGGGCGGCGGGGCGGCGGGGCGGCGGAGCGGTGGGCGGTAGCCTCGTGGTCAGAAACACGGGGGAGAGGGGGCGGATCATGGGGGCCAAGCCCATGCGTGCTGCTGTTGGGGAGATGTGGATCAACTGCCAGGTCTGCAAGGGGGACCTGTTCCGCGACAGAGAGGTCAAGCTCAACAGCTCCGGCATGGAGTTCATGAACCTGGCCTGGGCGAACGAGTCGGCCACCGGCCTCATCTGCTGGCGATGCGGCTACGTCCACCTCTTCGTGAACCGTGAACTCCGGTTGTACCGCGCGGACAAGTGACATCGGCGACCGGCGGCGGCGACGGCGACAGTGACAGCGGCTGCGTCGCCTGCGCCCTCGCAGCCGGCACCCGCCCCCTCCCCGGCGGCACCCTGCTCCGCACCACGCACTGGACCGTCGAGCACTGCGTAGGCCCCCTCGGCATCGGCACCCTCGTCGTCAAACCGCTGCGGCACATCACCGGCGTACACGAGATGAGTGCGGGGGAGAGCGCGGGGCTCGGGCCCCTGCTGGCCCGGGTGACCTCCGCTCTGCGCGCGGCGGTCGGCGGTGAGTGCGAGCAGGTCTACGTCTGTCTCTGGTCGCACGCCGGGCGCGTGCCCGGTCATATCCACTTCGTCGTGCAGCCCGCCCGTACCGCCGACATCGACCGGCACGGCGACGCGTACGGACCCGCCCTCCAACTGGCGATGTTCGCCGAGGGCACGGAGCCGGAGCCGGGGGCCGTGGAGGAATTCTGCGCGCGGATGCGGCGTGCGCTGGATGAGGATTCCGCCATCTAGGTGGGCGCGTGCGCAAACCGTTGACTGTTATTCAAACCTGCCAGTAACTTCAGCGTTGTACCACCGAACTCCGCCAAAAGCCGCTGAAGCCTGCCCCAACTCCCTTGCCCAGCACGGCTGTTGGCGCCTGCGGCGTGCCCGCTCCTCCCCGGGACCGAACCCCCCATCGGATTCAAAGGAGTCTCCAGATGGCGATCCGCACCCGCACCCCCGGCACCTCCCGTACCCCCCGCACCCGCACCCTGCGCCTGGCGGCCGCACTCGCCGCCGTCGGAACCGCCACCCTCGGCCTCGCCGCCCCCGCCCAGGCGACCGGCGGTGACCCGCTCGACTACGTGGCACTCGGCGACAGTTACAGCGCCGGGTCCGGAGTCCTGCCCCTCGACCTGACCGCGCCGCTCCTCTGCGCACGCTCGACGGCCAACTACCCGCACGTAGTGGCCAAGCGCACCGGTGCCAAGCTCACCGACGTGACCTGCGGCGGAGCCCAGACCAAGGACTTCGCGGGGTCGCAGTACCCCGGTGTCGCCCCGCAGCTCGACGCCGTCGACGCGGACACCGACGTCGTGACGCTGACCATCGGCGGCAACGACAACAACACCTTCATCGGCGCGATCCTCGCCTGCGGCTCCGCCGGTGTGCTCTCCGGCGGCAAGGGCAGCCCCTGCAAGGACGCCAACGGGGACAAGTTCACCAAGGAGATCGACGCCAATACGTACCCGGCGCTGAAGACCGCCCTGCGAGCGATCAAGGCCAAGGCCCCGCACGCCCGCGTCGGCATCCTCGGCTACCCGTGGATCGTGCCGGCCAAGGCCGACCCCTCCTGCTTCGCCAAGATGCCGATCGCCACCGGAGACGTCCCCTACCTCCGCGATCTGCAGACCCACTTGAACGATGCCGTGCGGCGCGCCGCCTCCGAGACGGGCGCCACGTTCGTCGACATGGCCGCGGCCTCGGAGGGACACGACGCCTGCAAGGCGCCGGGCACCCGCTGGATCGAGCCCGTCCTGTTCGGCACGAACTTCGTCCCGGTCCACCCGAACGCCCTGGGTGAGAAGGGGATGGCCGATCAGGCCATCGGCGTACTGAAGCTCGGCTGATCGTCTGGTCGCCTGGTCGCTTGGTCGTCGGGGTCGGCTGCAGGGGCCCAACTGCCCCTGCATGCTTACCTTTTCCTCAGTAGCTGACTAATTAGTCGGTACTTGTGAGGAATCGCGTGTCCGCCAAGCATGGTCGTCATGACGAACCAGAGCCTCAATACTTCCCTTTCGACAGACACCACTGACACCACTGACACCGCTGACGCCACTGTCACTGTCCTCGGCCTGGGCGCCATGGGGCAGGCCCTCGCCGGCGCCTTCCTCAAGGCCGGTCACCCCACCACCGTCTGGAACCGCACGCCGGGCAAGGGCGACGACCTGGTGGCCTCGGGCGCCGTGCGCGCCGCCACCGCCGCCGAGGCGGTCCGCGCCTCGGACGTGGTCGTGGTCTGCCTCTACGACTACGAGGTCTCGCGGGCCGTGCTCGGCCCGCTCGCCGCGGACCTGTCGGGCCGCGTCCTGGTCAACCTCACGTCGGACACCCCGGAGCGCTCGCGCGAGGCCGCCGCCTGGGCCGCCGGGGAGGGCATCGCCTACCTGGACGGCGCCATCCTGGTGCCGGTCACGGTGATCGGCAGCGCTGACGCGCTGCTCTTCCACAGCGGCCCGAGAGCCGTGTTCGAGCGGCACGAGAGCACGCTCAGGGTGCTCGGCGGGAACACCGTGTACCTCGGTGAGGATCACGGCCTCGCCGCCGTCTACGACAACGCGCTGCTCGACTTCTTCTGGACCAGCATGTCCGGTCTCGTGCACGCGTTCGCGCTGGCCGGGGCGGACGGCGTGAAGGGGGCGGAGCTGGCGCCCTACATGAGCGCCCTGCTCTCCATCTTCCCGGCGGCCATCGAGTCGACGGCGGTCGAGGTCGACTCCGGCGAGTATCCGGGCGAGCAGGCCCCGCTCGTCACGGAGGCCGCCAACGTCGACCACGTCATCCACGCCTCCGCGCACCGGGGTCTGGACGTGGCTGCCCTGAACGGCATCAAGGCGGTCCTGGACCGGGCCATCGCCCAGGGGCACGGCGCGGACGGCTGGACGGCCATCGTCGAGGCCATCCGCACTCCGGAGGCCATCCGCACCCCGGAGGCTCGGGCCCACTCCCTCTGAGCCGCACGCTGGCCTTGACGCCTACGTCAAGGATTACCGTCGTAGGCATGCGCATCGGCGAACTTGCGGAGCGGGCCGGCACCACCACGCGGACGCTTCGGTACTACGAGTCACGGGGACTGCTGCCCGCCCGTCGCAGCGGCAACGGCTACCGCAGCTACGACGAGGACGACGTACGCCTCCTGGAGCAGATCAGGACCTTGCAGGACTTCGGGTTCGATCTGGAGGAGACGCGGCCGTTCGTGGAGTGTCTGCGGTCGGGGCATCCGGCGGGGGACTCCTGCCCCGCGTCACTCGATGTCTATCGCCGCAAGCTCGGTGAACTCGACTCGCTGATCAGTGAGTTGAGTGCGGTGCGCGAACAGGTCGGTGCGCAGCTGGTGCGCGCCGAGGCGGCGGTTCCGGGGGGCCCGGACCCGCAGTGCGAGCTGACGGGCTGAGAGGGAGAGCGGACATGGGGATGGTCAAGGCGGACGGTGTGGCCGAGGTGACGGACGCGGACTTCGCGGGGGAGGTGCTGGGGGCGGATCTTCCCGTACTCGTGGAGTTCGGAGCGGAGTGGTGCGGGCCGTGCAGACAGCTCGCGCCGGTGCTCGGTGAGATCGCGCGCGAGGAGGCGGACCGGCTGAAGATCGTGCAGGTGGACGTGGACCACAGTCCGCAGACCGCGATCGCGTACAACATCCTCTCGGTGCCGTCCCTGCTGGTGTTCCGGGGCGGCGAGCCGGTGAAGTCCATGGTGGGCGCCCGGCCCAAGCGCAGGCTCCTCGCCGATCTCGCAGAGGCCGAGGTGCTGTGACCGTACGCAGGCCATAGGCAGAGAAAGAGAAATGCCCCGGACGAATTGACGTCCGGGGCATTTCTTCGCGTATATTGGATCCTTTCGCGACCCCATGCCCATTTGGGCAGACCGGAATCGCGAGAATCTGTATAAGAGCACTGTAACTGGCGAGGGGCTGAATTGTCAACCGAGGAATTGCGGGAAGAGCAGCAATTCGTCTCCGGGCTGTACGCGCGCCTCGACGCGCTGCGCGAGGAGGCTGAAGCCGCCGTGCGGGCATCGTTGACGCAGGTCGGCAATGGTCTGCAGGCCCGGCTTGAGCGTGACGTCCTGGTGGCCGAGCGGTCCGGACTGCTGGCCGCCTTCGACGCGGGAGAGAACGGCCTCTGCTTCGGGAGGCTGGAATTCCGCGACGGCCGTGATCACCACATCGGACGCATCGGAATCCGCGCGTCCGACATCGAACGCACCCCACTCGTGATCGATTGGCGTGCCGATGTCGCACGCCCCTTCTATCTCGCGACCGGTCATACGCCGATGGGGCTGCGCAGGCGCAGGCACATCACCACGGAGGGCCGCGACGTCACGGCCCTGCACGACGAGATCCTCGACCTCGGCGACACCACCCGCACCGGGCACGAGGGCGCGGACGCCGACGAGGTGCTGCTCGCCGCGCTCGACTCGGCCCGCACCGGGCGCATGCACGACATCGTGCAGACCATCCAGGCCGAGCAGGACCGCATCATCCGCGCCCCGCACCACGGCGTCCTCGTCGTCGAGGGCGGACCCGGCACCGGCAAGACGGTCGTGGCGCTGCACCGCGCCGCCTTCCTCCTCTACGCCCACCGCCAGCTGCTCGCCAAGCGTGCGGTCCTGATCGTCGGCCCGAACCCCGCCTTCCTCGGCTACATCGGCGAGGTCCTGCCCGCGCTCGGCGAGACGGGCGTGCTGCTCTCGACGGTCGGCGAGCTGTTTCCCGGCGTGAGCGCCACCGGCACCGACACCCCCGAAGCCACCGAGGTGAAGGGCCGCGCCGAGATGGCGGACGTGCTCGCCGCCGCCCTGCGCGACCGGCAGCGGACCCCCGAGCCCGGCGCCCCGGTGATCATCGAGCACGACGACGGCGACCTCGTCCTGGACTGGACGATCGCCCACGAAGCACGCGAGGCGGCCAGGGAAGCGGACGTCCCGCACAACCTCGGCCGCCCGCACTTCGCCTTCCGCGTCATCGACATGCTCACCGAGCAGCTCGCCGAGCGGCTCGGCGCCGACCCGTACGGCGGCCCCAACTTCCTGGGCCCCGACGACATCGCCCAGCTCGGCAAGGCGATCGCCGCGAGCCCCGAAGTGCACGCGGCCATCGAGGAGCTGTGGCCGCAGCTCACCCCGGAGGCGTTCCTCACGGACTTCCTGGAGGAGCCGGCGCCGTATCTGCCGGACGGGGACGCCGAGACCGTGCGGCGCCCGCGCGGCGGCGACTGGACGGCAGCCGACGTGCCGCTGCTCGACGAGGCGGCCGAGCTGCTCGGCAACGACGACAGCGCGGCCAAAGCGATGGCGGAGGCCGAGCGGGCCAAGCAGATCGCTTACGCGCAGGGCGTGCTGGACGTCTCGTACGCCTCACGGACGTACGAGTTCGAGGACAAGGACGACGAGGACTCCGAGGTCCTGCTCGCGCACGACATCATCGACGCCGAGCGCATGGCCGAGCGCCAGGAGGAGGACGACTACCGCAGCGCCGCCGAGCGTGCGGCGGCGGACCGGACGTGGGCGTTCGGGCACATCATCGTGGACGAGGCGCAGGAACTCTCCGCCATGGCCTGGCGGTTGCTGATGCGCCGCTGCCCGACCCGCTCGATGACGCTGGTCGGCGACCCCGCGCAGACCGCGGAGGCCGGCGGCTGCGGCTCCTGGGAGACGATCCTGTCCCCGTACGTCGAGGACCGCTGGGAGTACACCCGGCTCGGGGTCAACTACCGCACACCGGTGGAGATCATGGACGTGGCCGCCGAGGTGCCGCGCGTGGAGCACCCCGACTTCCGGCCGCCCAGCTCGGTGCGGTCCACGGGCGTGGTGCCGTGGGCGCGCCGCTGCGACGATCTCGCCGCCGGCGTGGCCGACGCGGTGGCGGCCGAAGCACGGGACGACGGCCGCCTCGCGGTGATCGCCCCTCGCGAGCTGCACGACGAGCTCGCCGGAAAGCTCCCCGGTGTGACGGCCGGGGAGGCCCCGGACCTGACGCGGGCGGTCGTGCTGATCGACCCGCGTCAGGCGAAGGGCCTGGAGTTCGACACGGTCCTGGTCGTGGAGCCGGGCCGCTACGGCACGAGTGACCTCTACGTGGCCCTGACCCGGGCCACGCAGCGGCTCGGCATCCTGCACGCGCAGGAGCTGCCGGTGGCGCTCAAGCAGGTCGCAGCCACACCGTAGCCAGCGGTGGCAGGGTGAGGCGCAGGGACGCGGGGCGGCCGTGCGACGCCACCGGCTCGGTCTTGACCGGGTCCGGGTTGGTGACGTCGCCGCCGCCGTAGCGAGCCGCGTCCGTGTTCAGGACCTCGTGCCAGGCGGTGAACTCGCCGGGCACGCCCAGGCGGTACTCGTGCCGCACCACGGGCGAGAAGTTGGAGATGGTCAGGAGCGGGGCGCCGTCCGTCTCCTCGTCCCCGTAGCGCAGGAACGCGAAGACGTTGTCCTCGGCCGCGTCGCCCTCGACCCAGGCGAAGCCGCCGGGGTCGGTGTCGCGCTGCCACAGGCAGGGCTCGCGGCGGTAGACGGTGTTCAGGTCGCGTACGAGATCGCGTACGCCCCGGTGGTCGGCCTCCGCCCCGTACGCGGGATCAAGGAGCCACCAGTCGGGTCCGTGCCCCTCCGCCCACTCGGCGCCCTGCGCGAACTCCTGTCCCATGAAGAGGAGTTGCTTGCCGGGGTGGGCCCACATGAAGCCCAGGTAGGCGCGGTGGTTGGCGCGCTGCTGCCACCAGTCGCCGGGCATCTTCGACACCAGGGACTTCTTGCCGTGCACGACCTCGTCGTGCGAGATCGGCAGGACGTAGTTCTCGCTGTAGGCGTACACCATCGAGAACGTCATCTCGTTGTGGTGGAACTTGCGGTGCACGGGCTCCTTCGACACGTAGTCGAGCGAGTCGTGCATCCACCCCATGTTCCACTTCAGACCGAAGCCGAGCCCGCCGAAGCCGCCGGGACCCTGGTGGTGCGTCGACCGGGTCACGCCGTCCCACGCCGTGGACTCCTCGGCGATGGTGACGACGCCGGGGGCGCGGCGGTAGACGGTGGCGTTCATCTCCTGGAGGAAGGCCACGGCGTCGAGGTTCTCGCGGCCCCCGTGCACGTTCGGGGACCATTCGCCGTGCTCGCGCGAGTAGTCGAGGTACAGCATCGAGGCGACGGCGTCGACGCGCAGGCCGTCGATGTGGAACTCCTCGCACCAGTAAGTGGCGTTGGCGACAAGGAAGTTGCGGACCTCCTTGCGGCCGTAGTCGAACTCCAGGGTGCCCCAGTCGGGGTGCGCGGCCCGGTCGGGGTCCTCGTGCTCGTACAGCGTGCGCCCGTCGAACTCGGCGAGCGCCCAGTCGTCGCGCGGGAAGTGCGCGGGCACCCAGTCCATCAGGACGCCGATCCCCGCCCGGTGCAGGGCGTCGACGAGGAACTTGAAGTCGTCGGGGGTGCCGAGGCGGGCCGTGGGCGCGTAGAACCCGGTGACCTGATAGCCCCAGGAGCCGCCGAAGGGGTGCTCGGCCACGGGCATCAGCTCGACGTGCGTGAACCCCAGATCGGCGACGTACGCGGGCAGCTGCTCGGCCAGCTGACGATAGGTCAGACCCGGCCGCCAGGAGGCCAGATGCAGCTCGTACGCGGAGAACGGTGCCTGGTGGACGGGCAGCTCCGCCCGCTGCGTGAGCCACTCCTCGTCGTGCCACTCGTGGTGCGACTCGTGTATGACCGAGGAGTTCGCGGGCGGGGTCTCCGTGCGCCGGGCGAGCGGGTCGGCGCGCAGCGTCTTCGAGCCGTCGGGCCGGGTGATCTCGTACTTGTAGAGCTCGCCCTCGCCCACCGACGGCACGAACAGCTCCCAGACGCCGGTGCCGCCGAGCGAGCGCAGCGGGAATCCGGTGCCGTCCCAGAAGTTGAAGTTCCCCACCACGCGCACGCCCAGGGCGTTGGGCGCCCATACCGTGAAGCGCGTCCCGGTCGCCCCCTCGTGCACCATCGGGCGGGATCCGAGCGCGTGCCACAGCTGCTCGTGCCGGCCCTCGCCGATCAGATGCAGATCGAGCTCGCCGAGCGCGGGCAGGAAGCGGTACGCGTCGTGGATCTCCAGCTCGGCGTCCTCGTACGTGAGGTGCAGCCGGTAGTCGTCGGGAATCTCCCGCAGCGGCAGCACCCCGGAGAAGAACCCCTCCCCGTCGTCCTGGAGCTGCGCCCGCAGGTCCTTGGCGACGACGGCGACGGAGAGCGCGTACGGCCGCAGCGCGCGGAACGCGATGCCTTCGGGCACGACGTGGGCGCCGAGCACCCCGTGCGGGTCGTGGTGCGTGCCCGCGAGGAGGCGGGCGCGGTCGGCGAGGGGGACGGGCGACGTGGGGCGGCCGCTCTTCCTCTGTTTCTGCCGGGGACGCTCGGGCTCCGGCGCCCGGACGGCGGGCACCGGCTTCCGCTTGCCCTTCTTGCTGGCATCGTCGGACGGTTTGCGCGGCTGCGGGCGGGGGGTCACGGGGGCGCCTCCTCGGCGACGGCGGTCAGTGGGCTTCGGTGGCGGGGCCGTTCGTGGAGAGGCGTTTGATCGCGGCGAGGGGGACGGGCAGCCAGTCGGGGCGGTGGCGGGCCTCGTAGAGGACTTCGTAGACCGCCTTGTCCGTCTCGTAGGCCCGCAGCAGCACGGGGTCCATGCGGGGATCGCGGCCGGTGACCTCCGCGTATCCCGTGCAGAACGCGGCCCGGCAGTCGCCCGCCCAGTCCGGCGCCCACGGATCGTGCGAGCGCGCCGCGTAGTCGAAGGACCGGAGCATGCCCGCCACGTCACGCACCGGCGGCTGCGGCATCCTGCGCTCGGAGAGCGCGCGCGAGGGCTCACCCTCGAAGTCGATGAGCGACCACTCCCCGGCGGGCGAGCGCAGGCACTGCCCCAGGTGCAGGTCGCCGTGGATGCGCTGGGCCGTCCAGTCGGCCTCGCCGCGGCCCAGGTCGGCGAGCGCCTCGAAGGTCGTGTGCAGGGCGGCGGCGTACGGCTGGAGGGCGGGCACCGCCTTGGCCGCCGCGTCCAGGCGGTCCGCCATGCCCCGGGCGATCAGCTCCACCTGGGCGCGGCCCAGCGTGACGGAGGGCAGCGCGCGGGCGAGCGCCAGGTGCACGTCGGCCGTCGCGCGGCCCAGCGCCCGTGCCTCGCCGCTGAAGTCCCGGCCCGCGGCGAGCTCCCGCAGGGCCAGCTCCCAGCCGTCCGCCGTGCCCTTCAGATAGGGCTGGAGCACACCGAGGACGTGCACCTCGTCCGTCGCGTCCACTCCGTCCCCCAGGAACCAGGCGGCGGGCGCGGGCACCTGCGCACAGCCCTCGCGGGCCAGCATCAGGGGCAGTTCCAGGTCGGGGTTGGCGCCGGGCACGATGCGGCGGAACAGCTTCAGGATGAACGTGTCCCCGTACACCAGCGAGGAGTTGGACTGCTCGGCGGCGAGCACGCGCGGGGCGAGGTCGTCACCTATGTCCTTGCGCGGGTCGCGCTCGAAGCGGAGCTTTCCGACCCGGGCCTGCATCCGCAGCGCCTCAAGGAGAAACGTGGACATGCGGGCGTCGTGCAGCGCTTCGTAGACCGTGAACCCGGCGAGAGGCCCCTGGGTCACATGCCCGATCAGCGCGGGCGCCAGCCGGGTGGGCAGCTCGCGCCGTACTCCCAGGAGGAGTTGGTAGCAGTCGGCGGGCGGCGAGGGCGCACTGCCGCCGATCTGTTCCGGCAGGAGCGGCTGCCGGACCCGTACGAGCAGGTGGAGCAGCCCCAACTCCGCGGTCGGCGGCAGCAGTTCGGTCACGCCGACCAGGATGAAGTCGGTGATGGGGCGGCCTTTGCCGGCGAACCAGCGCTGCCGGGGCAGCCACGCGCGCAGCAACGGATCGAGCGAGGCGAGCAGCGCGTCCGTGGTGATGCCCGGGCGGGTGACGGCTTCCGACATGGCGTCGCGTCCTTTCCGCGGTGCGGACAAGGGAGGAGTGCGGGAGTGCCGGTCGTGCGGGAGAGTGCCCAGGGCGGGGCGGTGGAAACCGCCCCGCACAGGAGTAGCAGGGGTGGAGCCTACGCCGCGTCCCTGCGCAGCCGGAACCAGTAGAACCCATGTCCCGCCAGTGTCAGCAGGTAGGGGAGTTCGCCGATGGCCGGGAAGCGCACCCCACCGATCAGTTCCACCGGGTGGCGGCCGTTGAAGGTCTGCAGGTCCAGCTCGGTGGGCTGCGCGAACCGCGAGAAGTTGTGCACGCACAGCACCAGGTCGTCCTTGTACTCGCGCAGGAAGGCGATCACCGCCGGATTGGACGAGGGCAGTTCGGTGTAGGAGCCGAGTCCGAAGGCGGGGTTCTGTTTGCGGATCTCGATCATCCT
>NZ_JBHUZJ010000135.1:0-13034 GCF_042667685.1 Streptomyces sp. NPDC057302
GGGTGGAGCAGCTCGGTAGCTCGCTGGGCTCATAACCCAGAGGTCGCAGGTTCAAATCCTGTCCCCGCTACCACCCGACAGGGCCCGGATCCTCAAAGGATCCGGGCCCTGTCGCATTCCTCGGCGCATCCGCCCGCGAGACACCGGCCGGCCGGTGTCGATCAGCTTGTGACGCCCGGCGGGATCTCGCCGAGCGGGGGCGAAGCGCCGCCCGGCTCAGAGCATGATGAGCAGACGCGTCTTCGGCTTGAGCTTCCTGTTCACCGAGCGGCTCTGCACGTAGACCTCCAACTTGGGGTTGTTCCCCGCCTTCACCGAGACGGTCCCCTGGATCCCCGAACCGAACAGCAGGCTGCGTGCCGCATCGCCTGTGTAGGCGCGGTCGGTGTCCTTCTCGACCACGATGACTTCCTTGTCCGGCTGGACCTGTGCACGGGCACCCAACTGGTAGAAGCACGCACCACGTTCGTACGTCACGCCCGGATGTGAATCGACGAAGGGACGGATCTCGACCTCCTTGTCGACCTTCAGGAGCCGGTACATGTCGGCCGGCACCGGTTCGAGATTCGCCCGCACCTCGTCGACCGATATGTCCTGACCGACGGCGAACAGGTTCTTCGTGCCGCGTACGCCCTTCTCGCGGGCCCGCAGGAAACTGGTGGCGGCGGCGCGCACGGTGCCGATGGCCTCCTCGACTCCCTCCTGGGAATCCGCGTCCCAGATGGCGATGTTCCCGGACGGGAAGCCGTAGTTCTGGGCGGTCCGCTTGGCCAGGGAGTTCGGAACGAGGATCGCGGAGGTCCAGTGGCCCGGAAGCCCGCCCATCTTCGCCGCGATCTTGTCGAGCCACGGGCCGAGGATGGTCATGTCGCCGTCGTGCCGCCTGTCGCCGCCGGAGGCGTTCTCCTCGCCGTCCGTCACCACGATCTGGAGGAAGCTGTGCTCGCCGTACTCCTCCCATATGTGCCCCAGGTCGTCCAGGGACTTCACCGAAGCCTCAATCAGCGCCGTGGCACCGTTGTTGACCTGGTAGAGACCCCGCATGGACGGCAGGTGCTTCACGTCCATGTCCCACACCAGGTTCTCCACCCTGTGGTCGAAGGAGTACAGACTGATCCGGGTCTCGTGCCCGAGGCTGTCCGACTCGGCCTTCAACCCCGCCACGAACTCGTCCACCACGCGCACGAGTTGGTTCTGATGCGGACGCATGGAACCCGAACAGTCCACTACCAGCGCGACGTGATTGACCTTGTGCTGGATCCTGTTGGCAGACATAGTTCTGCTCCTTCTCCGAAGCTTCCCGAGTGATTTCACTCTATGGGGAGCCACTGACAACGCCCTTTGAGGCGCCGTCACCCTGCCTGCGGAAGGGCATGATACTTCGCCGGTCAATGGCCGAAGTCGCCCCCTGCGGGGCCATGCCTCCCGAGTGGCATGTTTGCATATGCCCATGATCATTAATGAACGGCAGCCATCGGTGTCCCGGACGTACGTGGACCACATCCTGGAGCACTGGTACAAGGACGAGGACGTCGAGGTCCTCGTCCAGGGCGCGCAGCGGCTGACCCGGGGGGAGGCGCGGCGGCGGTTGTTCCGGTTGGGGCACGCACTGCGCCACCAGGGGCTCGAACCCGGCGACGGAGTGGGGCTGTTCCTGGCCAATCGTGTGGACTCCGTCCTGGTCCAGCTCGCGGTCCATCTCATAGGCTGCCGCGTGGTGTTCCTGCCGCCCGAGCCCGGACCCGGCGAGCTCGCCGCGCTGGTCGAGCAGTCGCGGGCGCGCGCCGTCGTCACCGACCCGCTCTTCGCCCAGCGGGCCGCCGACGCGGCCGCCCGCAGCGCCCACGCCCCCGTGCTGCTCAGCCTCGGGCCCTGCGAGCAGGGGTGTGCGGACCTGCTGGCCCTGGCAGCCGTCTGCCCGGAAGCGCGCCCCGAGGGCGTGCCCGCCCCGGGAGCGGACGAAGCCGTCACGGTCCTGTACACCGGCGGCACCCTGGGCCGCCCCAAGCTCGCCGCGCACAGCCACCGGCTCTACGACGTGCTGGTGGACCTGGTGGAGGATGCCCCGCAGGAGTCCCGCCCCACGGTCTTCCCGGCCATGAACCCGGGCTCGGACAGGGTGCTCGCCTCCACGCTGCTCACGCACGGCAGCGGCCACCTCACCTCGGTCCAGGCCCTGGTGACGGGGTCCGCCCTCGTCGTGCTGCCCGAGTTCGAAGCGGGCGCGGCGCTGGCGGTGCTGCGCGAGGAGCGGATCACCGCCACCATGTTCGTACCGCCGATGCTGTACGCGCTTCTCGACCACCCGGAGTGCGTGCCGGGCGCGCTTCCGGCGCTGCGACGGGTTGTCGTCGGCGGCGCGGCCACGTCGCCGAGCCGGCTGCAGCAGGCGGTCGAGGTCTTCGGGCCGGTACTCAGCCAGGGCTACGGGCAGTCGGAGGCGCTCGGCATCGCCGCGTTCGGCGCGGAGGACCTCGCCACGGAGGGAGCCAGGCGGCCCGAGCTCTGGCGCAGCTGCGGTCGTGCGATATCCGACACCGAGATCGAGATCCGCGCCGAAGACGGCACGGCGGCGCTGCCCGCGAGGCAGGTCGGCGAGGTGTGCGTACGGGGCGAGACGGTGATGCTCGGCTACTACGAGGACCCGGAGCGTACCGCCGAGGCACTTCACGACGGCTGGCTGCGCACCGGGGACATGGGCTACCTCGACGCCGAGGGCTACCTCTACCTCGTGGACCGGGCCAAGGACATCATCGTCACCGGCAGCACCAGCGACAACGTCTACTCCAGGGTCCTGGAGGACTTCCTGCTGACCCTGCCCGGAGTGCGCAACGCGGCAGCGCTGGGCGTGCCGGACGAGGAGTTCGGAGAGGCCGTCCAGATCTTCCTGGCCACGGCGGAGGGCGCCGACGTCGACCCGGACGAGGTCGGCGCCGCGGTGACCGCCGAGTTGGGGGAGCTGTACACGCCCCGGAAGACGGTGCTGCTGGGCAAGTTGCCGACGACGAAGGTCGGCAAGGTGGACAAGAAGGTGCTGCGCGCGGAGTGGGCGAGCGTGTCCTAGGACGCCGGTAGCCGGTAGGCGCCGCTGCCGACGCAGCCGCGGACAGGTCGTTTCGTGCGGATGTGGACTTTGCAGTTCGCTGCCGTCACCGACGCGGTGAACGGTCTGGTCGAGTTGACGCGCTGGTCGATGAGGAGGGGAGGGGGCGCCTACACCCCCGTCCTCCGCCCGCCTCCCACGGCAGCCAAGCCCGGAGGCGACAGCATGATCTCGCAGCCGCCTGCTTCGGGTGTCAGGCCACGTGCACCGGTCAATCCAGGACTTCGACGTACCCGCCGGTTCCGTGCACCCGGATCCGCTGCCCGTCTTGGATCAGCCGAGTGGCCTGCTCCACGCCCACGACCGCCGGCAAGCCGTACTCCCTGGCGATCACCGCCCCATGGGTCATCAAGCCGCCCACCTCCGTCACCAGGCCCGCGATCCCGACGAACAGCGGCGACCAGCTGGGGTCCGTGAAGGTCGTGACCAGGATGTCGCCCGCTTCGAGATCGGCGTCCGCCATGTCGAGGATGACGCGGGCCCTCCCCTCGATGGTCCCGGCGGAGACCGGGAGGCCGATCAGGGCACCGGGCGGCACGTCGTCGCGCCGGTACACCCCGGTGACGGCCTCGCCGTCCGACGTGAGCACCCGGGGCGGTGTGAGCGCCTGGTAGGACCGGAAGGCCTCCATGCGCCGCTGGATCAGCCCGTCGTCCACCTGGTGCGAGCGCGCGACGTCGTGGAACTCCTGGAACGTGAGGTGGAAGACGTCCTCCTTCTCGGCGAGCACACCGGCCTGCACGAGGCGCTCGGCCTCCTCCAGCAAGGCCTGCTTGTAGAGGAAGGTGCGGCTGACGATCCCGTACTTCGGATACTCCCGGTATCCGATGAAGCTGCGGACCTGATCGATCATCCGCTTGGCCTCATCGGCCTTCTGGTCCCCGTCCGGCAGCGCCCGCAGGCGTGACACGACGTCCTGCTCCTTCGCCAGCGCCTTCTGCCGCCCTTGCTCGAAGCGCCGCGCGGCAGCGCCCGGCCCGAAGTTCCTGACGTTGTCGAGGATCACGGGCACGAGCGTGCTGGGACGCTCGCTCCAACGGGGCCTCGTGATGTCGATCTCGCCGACGCAGCGCATGCCGTACAGGTCGAGGTAGGCCTCGATGGCGTCGCGCGCTTCGGCCCCGCCCGCGAGCTTCCCCAGCTCGTCCAGGAATCCCTCGTCCTCGACGCCTTGCAGGAACGCCACCACCTCCGGCAGCGGGCGGATCACATCCGCGACGTCGAGCAGCGCAAGGCCCATCTCCGACGTGACGTTGTCGGGGGCGGACAGGGTCAGGGTGTCCGCCGCGTTCTTCTCGCCCAGCCACTGCTGCAGCCGGTCGTTGAGCCACCACGTGGCTTCCATCCCCGCCATGATCGCCTGCATGTTCAGCGGGTCACCGAGGACTCGCTTGTGCTCCTCGAAGGCGTCCAGCAGGAAGTCGAACAGCGCCGGTCCCGTCTTCGTCCGGATGTCGCGCTCCAGGGCGGCGACGGACGTCCGACTGCGCTCGATCAGCTCGGCGACGATGGCCGGATCGGCCTCGGTCGGAGTGGACGTACCGATGACCGGCGGCCTGCCGGGAACCGTGTCCGGAAGCGACGGGACGAAATCGTCGCGGTCGATGACGGTCTCCAACGCGTCCCTGATCAGCGGATCGCCTCTGCCCATGAGGTCCAGAAGACCGGCGCGGCTCGCGGGCGAGGCCAGGCGCCGCGCCACGTCCACGAACAGCCTCCCGCCCGCCTCGTGCATCGTCACCATGGCCGTCAGCTGCCTCATGGAAACCCCCAGGGGCTTCATGGGGTCGGTCATCATCTGCTGATGGCCTACGGAGACGTAGACATGATTCTCCTGGTCGTCGGCCCGGGGGATCGGGAACAGCGTCGTGATCGGCCGGCTCTGCACGATCTGGAAGTCGCCGTCGACCAGACACCATTCGATGTCCTGCGGGCTGCCGAAGTGCGCTTCGATCCGGCGCCCGAGCTGCACGAGCCGTACGACCTGCGCGTCCGTCAGCGCCGGCTGCTCCTGCCGCCGCGAATCGATCGCCACTTCCTGCGTACCGCCTGCGGGGAGGGCGTGGACGGCACGCTGCTTGGCGGCGATCGCCTTCGAGATGACTTCGCCGTTTCGAACCTTGAAGACGTCAGGGTTCACCAGACCGGAGACCAGGGCCTCACCGAGGCCGAATCCGGCGTCGACGGTGGCGACCTTCCGGTTGCCCGTGACGGGATCGGCCGTGAACAGGACACCGGCCGCATAGGGGAAGACCATCCGTTGCACGACCACGGCCATGAGGACCGTACGGTGGTCGACGCCGTTGCGCTGGCGGTAGGTCACGGCCCGCTCGGTGAAGAGCGAGGCCCAGCACCGGCTGACGTGCCGGAGGATCGCCGCGGGCCCCATGACGTTCAGATACGTGTCCTGCTGGCCGGCGAAGGAAGCCGTCGGCAGGTCCTCCGCCGTCGCGCTGGACCGGACGGCGTAGGCGGCTTGCTCGCCGGACTGGGGGAGCGCGTGGGTGATCGCCGCCGCGAGATCGTCCGGGATCACGGTCTCTTCGATGGCCCGGCGGATCTGCGCGCTGAGCGTGCGGATCGCCTCCCGGTCGTCCGGATCCAGGAGCGACAGCTCAGAGAGCCGATCGTCGATCGACGGCGCCTGCGCCATGACCCGCCGGAAGGCGTCCGTCGTCACGCAGAAGCCGGGAGGCACGCGGACGCCGTCGATCCGTGACAGCCCGCCCAGGTGCGCGCCCTTGCCGCCGACGAGCGCGAGCTGCGTCTGGTCGACCTCATCGAGCCCCACCACGTACTGCTCGATCATCGCGGTACCTCCGAGGTAGCCGTGCTCCGTCGCACCGCACCGGCCGATCGAACCACCGACGCCTCCAGCCCTGTCGAACCTCTTGTCAGGCACGTCCTCGTCCCAGGCTGCCTCACCTCTGAGGAGTCGGCCGACCGCACCGCCCAGCCAGGTGACACGCACCCGCGCACCACCGCCCTGAGCAACCGCGATCGCACTACCGATCCGACCGCCGCCAGTTCTCCTGGTCCGACGTCACCGCGTCCCCCACACGTCGACAACACACGCACGTAGTGCCCTCATTTCCGCAGGTTGTGGCCTCGGCGGACGATTCTGCGCCACCACCCGGGTCTTGCCGCAAGCCCCCCAGTGCGCTATATGTTGAGAGTGGCAAGGAGAGATCTCTCCTTGCCTTTGTCGTTCCTCATGCCACCCGCAGGCACATGCGGGTCAGCCCCCCCGGTCGGCGCTTGACACTGACACTGACACCGGTGCCGCCCGAGTCGCTCTTCGGCAGATCACCGGTGCTGCGGCCCGCTGGGACAGACACGGCTCCTCAGGGGGCGGTGGGCAGCTGGCGCTTGTGGTCGGTGAGGCGGTAGCGGCTGATGATTGTTTTGAAGACCTGCTCGTCCACCGGCTTGCCTTCCAGGAAGTCGTCGATGTTGTCGTAGGTGACCCCGAGTGCGTCCTCGTCGGCCTTGCCCGGGTCGAGGGTCTCCAGGTCGGCCGTCGGGGACTTCCACACCAGCTCGGCGGGCGCGCCAAGGGTGTCCGCGAGGGCGCGCACCCGGCGCTTGGTCAGCCCGGTCAGCGGGACCAGGTCGGCCGCGCCGTCGCCGAACTTGGTGAAGAAGCCGGAGACCGCCTCGGCGGCATGGTCGGTGCCGACGACCAGGCCGTCATGCGCACCGGCCACCACATACTGGGCAATCATGCGCTGCCGGGCCTTGATGTTGCCGTGGACGAAGTCCTGGTGGCGGGCGTCGCGGAAGCTGACACCGGCGGCCAGCGAGGCATCGAGCGCGGCGTCGCTCGCGGGCTTGATGTCCACGGTCAGCACGTGGTCGGCCTGGATGAAGGAGAGCGCGAGCTGAGCGTCGTGCTCGTCGGCCTGCACCCCGTAGGGCAGCCGCATCGCGTAGAACCGCGCTTCGTGTCCGGCGGCCCGGGCCCGCTCGACGGCGAGCTGGCACAGCCGGCCGGTGGCGGTGGAGTCGACGCCGCCGCTGATGCCGAGCACGAGGGAGCGCAGACCGGTCGAGGTCAGCCGCTCGGCGAGGAAGGTGACGCGGCGTTCGACCTCCCGCTCGGCATCGAAGGTCTCGGCGACCTGCAATTCCTGGGCGATCTCCTGCTGCAGGGCGATGGACGCCGACTCGCTCACGTCTGCTCCTTGTTGTTCCGGTACGTGATGTGCTGTCGCGGCACCCTAACTTCAAGCGCCCGCTCGATGCGCCGTCGGCCGCCCGCCGGCCCGCGTGAGCCTCGGCCAATGACACGGTCAAGGTCGCTCCCAAGGCATCACGCCGGCCTGACGCGCATCGCGGGTCACTGGGCCCCGAGCACCTCTTCGGCTATCTCGTAGTCTGTGACCGCTCCCCGGGGAGCGGTCACGCGGAAGGGCTTGCCGAAGTCGCTGAACGACTCGTCGAGGTCCTTGGCCGGGTAGGTGACACGCAGCAGAAAAGGAGTGCCCTCGCGGGCGATGTGAAACTCCAGTGGGCCCCCCTCACGCGCGTACGTGATCTTGGTGACGCGTTGTCCCTGCACTACCGCAGACCGCTGTGTCGGGTTCGCCTCGGTGAGTTCATCCAAGGAAGGCATTCGCTTCTTCAACCAGGTACGCCGGGTCTTTGAGGCGCACATGTCCCGCATGACTTTGTAGACCTCGGCGTTACGCTCCACCCACCGGTCAGCCATCACCCTCACCCGCACCGGGTCGTTCTTCGCTTTGTCCGACATCATGAGCGCTTCCTTGCTGCCCCGTGTGTAGAGGGAGGAGGCGGTCTCGAAGAAGTCGAGGGACTTGTTGCCCTTCCGGATGCGCATCTCGCATTCCGTCCTGGCCCCGCGCACCGCGCTGTGTTGGACGGTCGTTCCCTCGCTCTTCGTCCGCTGGGTCGAGGTGAGATAGTCCTGATCGAGCGTCACGTCGATCGCCTTCTGGATGAGCCGCGCTGCGCGGGCGCCGCTGCGCGACCCGCTGCCTTCCTCTGATGTGCCGACCGCCGGCGGTTTCGAACTGTCCGCCTTGCCGTTCCCCTTCGCACCGTCGCCGACGGAGCCGCACCCGGCCAGTGCGCCGAGCGCGACCGTCGCGGCCATGATGGCGGTTGTAGTTCTTCGCGCACGCCTAAGTGGCATGCCGCTGATGGAATGCATCGAGTCCCCCCTGGGATCACAGCAGTAATGAACCAATGATCCACGGTCCTGGTGGTCCAACGCCCGCGGGCTGCCCCACATGATGCGGCAGGCCACCGTATTGATCTACAGAATGGGAATCCGATGCCCATCAGATCAAGGAGGCGTGATGGTCATCGCGTACAAAGGATGGGACCTGGTGCCCCCATGGGCGCAGGTGACGGCGCTGGCGCTGGTGGTGATCGGAATCGCTCTGGGCATCCTGAACCAGCGGCGCGGCCGCTGAGCTTCACTCCGGCGCGGCCGGGCTCTGCGGGCCATCGGTCTCCTTGTTGCGGCACACGGGTGGATACCCGGTTGCGGTGCGCCGGAGTCGAGGGGAGAGCGAAACCTGGGCACCCCGTTGTCGTTCTGCTGGGCATGAGGAACGTTAAGCGCGCTGTTGTTGCCCTGACCGTTGCGGCCGCAGCCTTTGCTGTGGCCGGGCCCGCTCAGGCGGCCGATGGATCCGAGGGCGATGGAGGTATCAATCTTCCTGAGAGTCCCGGCGAGGTCGTCGACGGGGTGCGGATGGGCCTTGACGTGGCGGCAACGAGTTTGGAAACTGCCCGGGCGCACTGAGAGTTGAGCGCGACGCGAGATGACGTGCGCGTCGCGATGAGTCCTGCTGAGTCCGGCGGTCGTACTGGCGAATCCGTTACCGAGGAGGGCTTCTGATGCGCAGCGTGACCTATTCGATGAGCGTTTCGCTCGACGGCTACATCGTCGGGCCGGACGGCGGCTTCGACTGGGCGGCGCCCGTCGAGGAGGTCTTCCGCTTCTGGATCGAAGAGGTTCGAGAGGTCGGCGTCCACCTGCTGGGACGGCGGCTGTACGAGACGATGCTGTACTGGGAGACCGCCGACCAGGATCCGTCGCTCGACGACTCGATGCGCGAATGGACCGAGCTCTGGAAGCCGCTCCCCAAGGTGGTGTTCTCCACCACGCTGTCGGCGGTACAGGGCAACGCGCGCCTGGTCGCCGGCGGCGTGGCGGAGGAGATCGAGCGGTTGCGTGCCGAGCCGGGGGAGGGCGACATCGCGATCGGCGGCGCGACTCTCGCCGCCGAGGCGGCCGCGGCGGGCCTGATCGACGAGTACCGGGTCGTGGTCTACCCGGTGCTGGTGGGCGGCGGCATTCCGTTCTTCCCCCGGCGCGAGCACCAGGTGGACCTCGAACTCGTCGAGACCCGCACCTTCAGCTCGAAGGTCGTCTACCTCCGCTACCGCGTGGCGCGCTAGCCGGCCGCCGCGTGTGCCGACCCTGCCGACAACGGCCGGTGCGCCACCGGCATTTCACAGCAGGAACGCGGCCATAGACGAAAGTTAGGGAGCGCTCCGTACTTTCGCCGGTGCCGGACACCTCCCCCTGGTTCCTACGCTCATGGGCATGATCAGAAATCGCAGTCGCAATCGCCATCGTCCCCGGCGTGGAGTCACAGCAGCTTTGGCGGCCTTCGCCCTCCTCGTTCCGACCGTCGCCGCGTGCGGCGGCGACGGCTCGCCATCGCGTGGACCCGCTTCGGCGTCGGGGCGGGAGGCCGGACTTTCACTGCCGCGCCCGTCGGGACCTCACAGCATCGGGCGGGACACCCTCCACCTGGTGGATACGAGCCGCCGTGATGTGTGGGTGCCTTCGTCAGGGGCGCGGGAGTTGATGGTGTCGGTCTTCTATCCGGCTCTGCGCGGCGGTGGCGCGCGTGCGCCGTATCTGGCCGACAAGGAGGCGGAACTGCTGTTGAAGGGGCAGCAGTTGGACAAGCGGATCGGCGCCGAGCGAGTCGCTGCCGTTCGGACGAACGCCAGGCCCGGCGCCCGTCCGGTCAAGGGCAGACACCCGCTCGTGGTCCTCTCTCCGGGCTTCACCCTGCACCGTGCCACACTGACCGGCCTCGCGGAGGAACTGGCCTCCCAGGGCTACCTCGTAGCTCTCGTCGACCATGCGTACGAGTCCTTCGGAACCAAGTTCCCCGGCGCGGGCGGCCAGTCCTCGCGGATACGTACTTGTGTCGCCTGCGAGCAGGTCGAGAAGGCGCCGCACGGCAACTCGGGAGAGAACAAGGTGCTGGTCAAAGCCGCTCGGAATCGTGCGGCGGACATGTCCTTCGTCATCGACGCGTTGAGCAAGGGCGCCCACCTCGGCGACGGGCCACACCCCGACTACGCGGCGCTGATCGACCCCAGGCAGATCGGCGCCGCCGGCCATTCGCTCGGCGGTAACGCGTCGGCCGTGGCCATGGGCACCGACCGCCGGATCCGCGCCGCAGCCAACCTGGACGGCAGCTTCTTCGCTCCGGTCCCGACTGCCGGAACCGGCCGCCCGGTGCTCATGCTGGGCAGCCGCAAGGGCCACGATCCGCGCGCCGACGATGCTTCCTGGCCTCGCGCATGGCGGAGCCTCCACGGCTGGAAGCGCTGGCTCACGGTCGCCGGATCCGGACACCTCACGTTCACCGACCTGCCCGTCCTGGGTGGGCAGGTGGGGATGACCGACCGCTCGGCCCCCCTGTCCGGAGAACGCTCGGGCCAGATCACGGCCGGATACGTCACCGCCTTCTTCGACCAGCACCTCCGGGACCGGCGCAGGTCCCTGCTGGAGGGCCCGTCGAAGGCCAATCCGGAGGTTGCCTTCCACTCTCCTTGACGTGACCGCGGGAGGGAGGGCGTCCCGCGGTCAACGCACTATCCCGGGCTGTGTGGCGGCAGCCGCTGGGTGATTCGGTCGAACAAGTCCGTCAGCGGTTCGCCGATGTCCTGACCGAACTCGGTGAGCCCGTAGCTCACCTGGGGCGGCGTCGTCGGCTCCACCTCCCGCCAGACGAGGCCGTCCTGAACCAGCGCGCGCAAGGTCTGAGCGAGCATCTTCTCGCTGATGCCCTGGATGCTGTCGCGCAGCTCGTAGAACCGGAGGTCGTTGGTGCGCAAGGCGATCAGCACCCAGATGCCCCACCTGCTGGTCACATGGTCGACCACGCCGCGAGCGGGGCAGTCGGTGTGAAACACGTCATACCGGTTGCCCGTCTCGGCCTGTGTCAGCTGCGCGCCTTCCGTCATGTCCGGAGCTTACCTATAGGTACGTCCTTACGGAAAGTAAGCGCCGCTCCTAACGTCAGTTGCCGCAGCGCACAACGGATGAGGAGCTGAACATGATCGTGGTGACCGGGGCTACCGGAAATATTGGAAGGCCTTTGACGCAGGCCCTGGCCGAGGCGGGCGAGCAGGTGACGGCGGTGTCGCGGAACGCAGCGGCGGTGCCGGAAGGAGTCCGGCACGTGCCGGCCGACCTGGCCGACACGGCAAGCCTCACGCCCGCGTTGGACGGGGCGAAGGCGCTGTTCCTCCTGCTGTCCGGCGACCTGCACGCCCCCGAAGCCAGGCCGGCCGACATCATCGACCTCGCCGCGGCCAGTGGGGTCCGCCGGGTCGTCCTGCTGTCCTCGCAGGGCGTGGCGACCAGACCGCTCGGCCCGTCGCGGGTCGCGATGCGTGCGGTGGAGGACATGTTGCGGGAGTCCGGCCTGGACTGGGCCGTCCTGCGACCGGGCGGCTTCGCCTCCAACGCCCTGGGCTGGGCGCAGTCCGTCCGTACGCAAGGGATGGTCGCCGCACCCTTCGGCGACGTGGGGGTGCCGGTCATCGACCCGGCGGACATCGCCGAGGTCGCGGCGGCCTGCCTGCTGGAGGACCGGCACACCGGCGGGGTGTACGAGCTGACCGGACCGGAGGTGATCACCCCGCGTCAGCAGACGGAGGCGATCGCCTCCGTGCTCGGCTCGCCCGTACGGTTCCACGAACTCACCCGTGACGAGGCCAAGGCCATGATGACCCAGTTCGTGCCGGCGGAACTCGCCGACGACACCTTGGACATCATCTCCGCCCCGAACCCGGTCGAACTACGCATCAGCCCGGACGTGGAGCGAGTCCTCGGCCGCGCGCCCCGCCCCTTCAGCGACTGGGTCGCCCGCAACACCGGCGCTTTCCGCTGAGGCCGCACAGCTGCGGACCGCACCGGGACACGACCTGAAACTGGCCGCGCGGTCCAAGGGGGGCTTGGTTTCCGCGCGGCCAGGGGCAGGGTGTCCTGCGGGGTGTGTCAGTACTGCTCGGTCTCGACGAATCCGGCGTCGGTGTCGGCTTCGTCGGCCTCGTGGGTGGTGTAGCTGTCCGCGGCGGTGATGGGGTCGAAGCCGGGCGGGCTGTCGCGGAGCATGAGGCCCATGCCGGCGAGCTTGGCCTTGATCTCGTCGATGGACTTGGCTCCGAAGTTGCGGATGTCCAGGAGGTCGGCCTCGGAGCGGGCGACGAGTTCGCCCACGGAGTGGATGCCCTCGCGCTTGAGGCAGTTGTAGGAGCGCACGGTCAGGTCCAGGTCCTCGATGGGCAGGACCAGGTCGGCGGCCAGGGCGGCGTCGGTGGGCGAGGGGCCCATGTCGATGCCCTCGGCCTCGGTGTTGAGCTCGCGGGCCAGGCCGAACAGCTCGACCAGGGTCTTGCCGGCGGAGGCCATGGCGTCGCGCGGGCGCATGGCCTGCTTGGTCTCGATGTCGACGATCAGCTTGTCGAAGTCGGTGCGCTGCTCGACACGGGTCGCCTCGACCTTGTAGGTGACCTTGAGGACCGGCGAGTAGATGGAGTCGACGGGGATGCGGCCGATCTCCTGGCCGATCTGCTTGTTCTGCACGGCGGAGACGTAGCCGCGGCCGCGCTCGACGGTCAGTTCGACTTCGAGCTTGCCCTTGCC